>DKBM01000009.1:0-6427 GCA_002451215.1 Proteobacteria bacterium UBA6900 | reverse complement strand
GTCGCGGCGGCGGTGAGGATGCGCTGCTGCTCGGCGACGAGTCGTTCCAGGTCGATTGGCCGCCACTTGATATCCGGATTGCGGCGCAGCGTACCGGTTCCCGAGCACGGCGCATCCACCAGCACGCGATCGATCTTTCCCTGGAGCCGTACAACGCGCGCATCGCGCTCGTGCGCGATCAGCACGCTACGCACATTCTGGAGACCGGAGCGCCTGAGGCGCGGCTTGAGCCGCTCGAGCCGCGCTGCCGAGGTGTCGAAGGCGTACAGTGTTCCGGTGTTGGCCATGAGTGCGCCGAGGTGCAGCGTCTTGCCGCCGGCGCCGGCACAGAAGTCCACCACCATTTCGTAGCGTCGCGGTTCGAGCAGGAGCGAAATGAGCTGACTGCCTTCATCCTGAATCTCGAACAGTCCATCCCGGAAGCACTGCGTACGAAATAGCGGTGTACGCTCCAGCCGGCGCAGGCCATCGGGCGCGTATGGGGTCGGTTCCGCGGGGTGGCCTTCGCTGGCAAGGCGCTCGCGTACCGTCTCGCGATCGCCTTTAAACGTGTTGATCCGCAGATCGACGGGCGCGGGCCGATTGAGCGATTCGGCAAGCGCCAGCATGGCCTCCGCACCAATTTGCAGCTCAAGCCGCTCAGCCAGCCAGTCCGGCAGATTGGCGCGCACGGCGACCGGCAAGGCTGAACTATCGAGCGTACGCGCCCGCCCGGCAAGCGTCCGGATGTCTGAGTCGGGCGCCAGCGGTTCCAGCGCCCGGGCGCTGTGCCCCTGACGCAACAGGCATGCGAGCACGATGCCGCGAGTGTCGGTGTCGCTGCCGGCGATGTGGGCAAGCACACGTCGTTCGCGCAGGCAGGCATACACGGTCTCGGCGACCTCGCCGCGGTCGCGCACACCCATGTTTGGATGCGCACGGAAGTAGCGTTCCATTTGTGCGTCCGCCGGCATGGTGCCGGTCAGGATAGTGTCCAGCAGTTCAGCGGACTGTTGCGGATGGAGTGTTCGCACAAGAGGGGGTTCAGCCGGCCAGGGTATCCGCGTGGAGCCTTTGAAAGGCCGAGTGTGTGATTACTTGCCGTAGCGTTTGAGCAGGTCTGCGTAGGCATCGATGCGCCGGTCGCGCAGGAACGGCCAGATCCGGCGTACGTCCTCGGAGCGCTTGCGGCCGATTTCCGCGACCAGCACTTGCGGCCGATCGGGCGCTGCGCGCGCGACGATCTCTCCTTGCGGCCCGCAGACGAAACTCGATCCCCAGAATGCGATCCCGGAGGATTGCCCCGAGGGGTCGGGTTCCGTGCCAACACGATTCGCGACAACGACTGGCAAGCCGTTCGCCACGCCATGTGCCCGCTGAATCGTCACCCAGGCGTCTTGCTGGCGACTGCGTTCGGCCTCCGTATCGCGCGGGTCCCAGCCGATGGCGGTGGGATAGAGCAGGAGTTCGGCGCCATGCAGCGCCATCAGGCGAGCAGCCTCCGGGTACCACTGATCCCAACAGACGAGCACGCCCAGCATGCCGACCGACGTCGCAATCGGCGTGAATCCGAGATCACCAGGCGTGAAATAGAACTTTTCGTAATAGCCCGGATCGTCCGGGATGTGCATTTTGCGGTAGCGGCCGGCAATCTCACCATCGCGTTCCAGAACCACGGCCGTGTTGTGGTAGAGGCCAGCGGCCCGCCGCTCGAACAGTGAGGCAACGATGACGATTCCCAGTTCGCGCGCAAGCGTTCCGAGTTCCTTGGTCGTGGGGCCCGGTATCGGCTCCGCCTGGTCGAAGCGGCGGGTATCCTCGGTCTGGCAGAAATAGATGCCGGTATGCAGCTCCTGGAGGAGCACGAGGGTAGCACCTTGACCGGCCGCTTCACGGATGCCCGCAACCGAGGCGTCCAGATTCGTGCGGCGATCCTCAACGCACGCATGCTGGACAATTCCGACAGTGATGGTTTCGTTCATAATCGCCATCTTACCATGCGCCGCCAACGTGGCTCTTGCGAGGCGGCACGGAATTGCCTATCGTGCGCGAGCGCATAGCAACCCGAAGGAGGGTAATGAATGAAGCGTTCGATGGCGGTGCTCGCAGGTCTATTGCTTGCGACGTCGGTGGCGATGGCCGACAAGGGCTACCAGAAGACTGGCACGGTGGTGGAGGCGAACGACAAGTCGATCACCATTGATACGGGCAAAGAGGGCAAGTGGCAGTTTTCGCGCGATGCCGGGACCAAAGTCGAGGGCGACCTCAAGAAGGGGTCCAAGGCGACCGTCTACTACTCCATGAGTGCCACCAAGGTTGAGGTGAAGGGCGGCAAGAAGTAAGAGAAGAACAATTAGCGGTGTGCCGGTGATCATAATTCCAACAGGGGGCCAAGGGCCCCCTGTTGTTTTTGGATGGCTTGCGAGGTGAACACCTACAGTACGCCTGCCGGGAACTGCATGGTGACGCAGTGCAGGCTGCCGTACTGATAGACGAGCGGCAGGCAATCGATGCCAATCACCTTGCGGTCGGGGAAGCAGCCTGCCAGTCGGTCAAGCGCAAGACGGTCGGAGGGGTCGCGGTAGGTCGGTACCAGCACCGCATCGTTGATAATCAGGAAATTGGCGTAAGTCAAAGGCAGGCGTCGGTCGGTGTCGTCACGCACCGCTTTCGGCCACGGCAGCGGCACGAGACGGTACGGGTTGCCATCGGCCGCAAACAATGACTTGAGTTCCGTTTCCATGGCCCGTAGATCCTCGAAGTGCTCGTCGTCTGGGTCGTCACAGGTGACATAGGCGATGGTGCTCGTGTCGCAGTAGCGGGCCAGGGTGTCGATGTGGCTGTCGGTGTCGTCGCCGGCGAGGTGCCCGTGCCGCAACCACAGAATGCGATTGAGTCCGAGCAGCTCCTTCAGTGTCGCCTCAAGCGCGGTGCGCGCGAGCCGCGGATTGCGCGTCGGCGCGAGCAGGCACTGCTCGGTGGTGAGCAAGGTGCCGGAACCATCCACTTCGATCGAACCGCCTTCGAGGATCAGCTCGACCGTTTGGAGCGGAACGTCGCCGAATGTGCCAAGATCGTAGAGCCGCCGGCTGATCCGATCGTCAAGATCGTGGCCGTACTTGCCGCCCCAGCCGTTGAAGCCGAAGTCCAGCAGGAGCGGTTCTTGCTCGCAGGTGACGGTGACGGGCCCATGGTCCCGTGCCCAGGTGTCATTGGATGGCACGACGCACAGCAGCACTCGCGACATATCGACGTCATCCGCGCGCAGAAGTCCGGCGATGTGATCACGGTGTGAGGTGTCGTAGCAGTTGATCAGCACTTTCTCGTGCCGTGCGACGTGGCGGGCAATGGCAACAAACACCGGTTCGACCCGCTCCAGATGCGACGCCCAATCGCCGTGCAAATGCGGCCAGGTGAGCATGACGCCACTCTGGGGCGCCCATTCCGGCGGGAGGTACTGGCGGCAGGGTTTGTGGGTCACGGCGTGCAAGACCTTAACGTCTAGGGGTTGTAGCCTCGCCGTTCACTTGCTTCCTTCCGGAAGCGCCCTTCCGGTTTCTTAACCGGGGAAAGACAATGANNTGGTCGGTCGGCGGCGATTGACCGTGAGGGCGCAGTATATTGGAATGTCCGCCCGTTTTGACTACTACAGCGTGCGCCATGTCCATCGTTCGTCCCTTTGCAGGTCTTCGTCCCGTGCCCGAGCTGGCCGCGCAGGTGTTGGCGCCACCGTACGATGTGCTCAACACCGAGGAAGCGCGCTCCCGCGCACTGAATCGGCCGTGGAGCTTTCTGCATATTTCGAAGCCGGAGATTGATTTGCCGGAGGGTACCGACCCCTACGATCCCGCAGTGTATGCCAAGGCGCACGAGAACTTCGCCAACATGCTCAAGCGGGGCGTGCTCAAGCGCGACCCACTGCCTTGCTACTACGTCTATCGCCTTATCATGGGTACGCACAAGCAGACCGGCATCGTTGCGGTCGCGTCGGTCGCGGACTACGACAAGAACCGTATCCGCAAACACGAATTCACCCGCCCGGACAAGGAAGATGACCGCGTGCGCCAGATCGACACGCTGAACGCGCAAACTGGTCCGGTGTTTCTTACGTATCCACGCTCCCGCACCATCGACGCGATCGTCAATCAGATTGTCGTCGGCATGCCGGAGGTGGACGTGACGGCCGACGACGGCGTGCGGCACACCTTGTGGGTTGTGCGTGATGCCGCCCAGGTCGAGGCAGTCACCAAGCGTTTCAACATCATGCCCTGTCTCTACATTGCCGACGGCCATCATCGTTCGGCCGCTGCCTCGCGGGTGGCGGCAGCGCGTAAGGCTTCGAACCCCAAGCACAACGGCACGGAGTCGTATAACTATTTCCTGTCGGTCATCTTCCCGGATAACCAGATGCAGATCCTTGATTACAACCGGGTAGTGAAGGATTTAAACGATCTTGATCGCGAGGCGTTCCTCAGGCAAGTCGCGTCGGCCTTTGCCGTGCAGCCGGAGTCGGCCACCGTGCGCCCGCGCCGGACGGGCGAGTTCGGAATGTATCTGCGCGGACAATGGTACCGGTTGACCATCTATCCGACGCGCATTCCTCCGAACGACCCTGTGCGTCGGCTGGATGTGAGCCTGCTGCAGCAGAATCTGCTGTCCCCAATTCTGGCGATTGGCGATCCGCGCCGGGACAAGCGTATCGATTTCGTCGGTGGAATCCGTGGGCTCGAGGAACTTGAACGGCGCGTGAATTCCGGTGAGATGGCAGTGGCGTTCTCGCTGTTCCCAACCTCGATTCAAGACATGATGGCGGTCGCAGACGCCGACAAGGTCATGCCGCCGAAATCCACCTGGTTCGAGCCGAAGCTCGCCGACGGCCTCGTTTCCCACGTCCTCGACTGACGTCTCAGCGTTGACCGCTGTTGCTTGCGCGCGCCAGCAGACGATCAAGTGCGCGAGCGGTGAGCAGGCGCCGCAACGCCGCGAACAAATAGGTGGGTACCGTCACGGGGTAGCGGATTTGAGGCTTGCGTGCCTCCAGCGCCTGAATGACTCGTTTCAGCACTGCATCTGGCGGGAGCGTAAACGGTAGCGGTTTGTCGCCACCGAGCCGCATTTCCACGCGTTCATAGTAGTCACGGTGCGCGCTGTGTTGCTTGTCGATATGGCGCCGGTAGGCCTCGAACGCGTTGGCGCGGAAGCGGCTTGTGATGGGACCGGGCTCGATTAGTGAGACGTGAATGTTGCTACCGGCCAGCTCAAGGCGCATGGTGTCCGACAGCGCTTCGAGGGCGAATTTGCTGGCACTGTACGCGCCCCGATAGGCGAGGCACACCACCCCAAGCACCGAGCTCAGCTGGATGATGCGACCCTCATTGGCGGCGCGCATGACCGGGAGGACGAGGTTGGTGAGTTCCTGGGTACCGAAAACGTTGGTCTCGAACTGCTCGCGCAACGCCACGCGCGTGAGATCCTCGACCGCCCCGGGCTGACCGTAGGCACCGTTGTTTACGAGTGCATAGAGCCTCCCGCCGGCGCGCTCGAGTACCGCAGAGACGGCCCCAGCGATTGAGGATGGATCCCGCAGATCAAGTACCAGGGTCTCCAGCCCAAGACCCGCGAGTTCCGCCATGTCCTTCGCCTGCCGCACTGATGCGAAGACCCGGTAGCCACGCGCGTGCAATCCGACGGCGATGCAATGGCCGATTCCCGAGGAACAGCCGGTGATCAGTATGCTACGGGGGGTCATGAGGCGTTCTCGCGTTGGTCGCGAAACGCTAGTCTACCCTACAATGGGTCAGTCCCATTTCCGCACCTGAGAGATGCGTGTAGCGATGCCGGTGATATTTCGCTCCCCTGCGGCAAGAGTACCGTCCGAGTGGCTTGCGCCTCTCGGTGACGTGCGCACCGCTGCGGATTCCACCACGCTCGGCGATGCGGCACATGGCGTGGTGCTGGTCGCGACACCCGCCGAGGCCTGGGCCTTCCTGGTGCGCGCACCTGCCGGATGCGCTGTCGTGCTGTGGCAGGACCCGGCGCGACCGATCGATCAGGCGTTGTTGCACGACGTGCGCGTCGTCGCGGTGCTGGATGGTACGAGCTCGCGCGAGGCAGTGCAGACGGCGATTCGTAGCGCGATCCGTTTGGCGACTCCCGACGGCGAGGCGCGCGCAGCGCTTCAGCTCGCACGCGTCCTTGAGATTGGCAGGGCGCTCGCATCGGAGAAGGATCTCGACACGCTGCTGTCGCTCATTCTCACGCATGCGCGGGAGTTGACCCAGTCGGACGGCGCCTCGATCTACACACGCGATACGTCCGGCGTGCTGTTCTTTCGGCTTTGGCAGAACGCCACGCTCGACGTGGCACCGGAAATCCAGAAGACCCCGGTGGGGGAGGACAGCATCGCCGGCTATGTCGGGCGCACGGGCAAGCTGGTGGTGCTGCCGGA
>DKBM01000111.1:0-60949 GCA_002451215.1 Proteobacteria bacterium UBA6900 | reverse complement strand
GACCGGGTCCTTGTCCGGCTGGATGGATATTTGGGGTCAGAGTAAAAATCACACGTCTGCCGTCTGCTGCTTTATCTTGGGTCCACGTTTGAGTGGGCGAGCGCGTCGTTGGGTGAGACGTTCGACATCTTCTTTGAACCGGTCGTTACCCAAGGCCATACCCTGATTGGTTGCTGTGCGGATCCGATCGACGATCCCGGGATCAAGTTGTCCAGCAAATAGTGCACGATAGGCCGCTGACCGATCGGATGGGTTGGCACCTAGACTGCTGTAAATCGGGTGGGGCGTCCAGAGTCTGGCCGCTTGGCCCAATCCATTGGCCCGGTAACTCGACCAGGGGTAGTCAGCCGGGTCCGTCACCATGCCGGCCCGCACCGGATTCAATTCAATGTAGCGCTGGCAGATGAGGAGGTAGTCCTCGGCATCTA
Organism: Proteobacteria bacterium UBA6900; assembly: GCA_002451215.1. Lineage (GTDB taxonomy): Bacteria > Pseudomonadota > Gammaproteobacteria > Acidiferrobacterales > Sulfurifustaceae > SM1-46. Next base: position 60,521 of record DKBM01000111.1, on the reverse strand, counting down.
CCACGCAGGACTTGAACCGGCCCTCCCAGAGCGTGCCGGTGCGCCGGTAGGTGTAGTTGAAGTAGCGAACGTAGTGGCGCCCGAGCGTTTGCATCATCTGCGAGACGCCATCATCGGTCTCAGGCGTCACGAGCAGATGCACATGATTGGTCATGAACACCCAGGCATGGATTGCCACCCGGGACTTGCGCGAACACTCATCCAACCAGTGCGCGTAGGCCGCAAAGTCCTCATCACCGCCAAAGCAGACTTGGCGATTGTTGCCGCGCTGGATGATATGCAGGGCAATTCCGGGGGAACAGAGCCTTGGCAGCCGTGCCATGCATCATCCTTGATGACGGTGAGGAGGCGGCCACTATATCAGCGGATGGGAGTTTTTACTCTGACCCCAAATATCCTCCGTTGCACTCGGAGTCCGATCGACCAGCGGGAATGTGACGTTAATGAGGATGTTTCCGTGAGTCGAGCTTTTCCGCAGCTTCGAGGGATTCACGCAGTTTCCGGTCGGCGTACTCCAGCGACAACACTGAACCCACTGAAGGTGTGAAAAGATCAGCGAAGAAATTCACCTTTTTCTTTTGGCGTATATACGTCACTCCGAACGAGGTGGAGCTTGATTCCCAAACAAGAGAGTCATCGCCATCGGCCCACTCGACTGTTCGCGTAGCCGGGCCATACAGGCGAATGTAGCGAGCTTGTGCCTCGGAAATTGTCTTGTCCTCGGGCGCAAACGTCATTTTGTAGAGTCTGTTCTTGTAAAAACCGCACTCAATCCATCGGTCTCCTCGGCTTAGTGAGTACAAGTACTTGGGGAACTGATCCGGATACTTGCTCACGTCGAAACCGACGCGGTCTTCATCGTTGGCACAATGCGCGCAAACTTGCGCCGTGAGTCCGGTAATCTTCTTGAAGTCCTCGACTGTCATGCCAAGGGCTAACGGACCCAGCGACCGCGGAAGAGCAAGTTCGCTGATTTTGCCCGCATTCACGAAGGTTGGGCTAGCAGCGAGCATGATAATCACGCCCAGCCCGAGCGTGGATTTAATAATTGCCTTCTTGACGAGTAAATTCATGGTCGGGCTCCAGTTCCTTGGCTACCACACCGTAGCGTTGCCGTTAGTACCAAGCGGCAGTCCACTCATGAAGTCATCCCAGAAGCGGGGGTTGAGCGTTAGGCAACCCTCCGAGCATGTGCGATCGCGACAACCACGGTGCCCCCAGGCGCCTGTAATCTCACTTTTGCCGTGATTGTTCGGGTTTGGTTCCCTAGACGGCACTGTGCCTAGACGAAGCGCCGGATACTTCTTCTCGGCTGGGACGTTCCCATCGTAGGGGAATTGTTCAACGGTGAATGGATACGTGCCGGGAAGAACCTCGGGACAGTTCTTGTCTTGGCATTTGGGCTGCTTCTTGTCAGGCCTTGTGCTTCCCGGATAAGCGCCTGTTGGAAAGCCCCAGTGATTAGTTGGCAGTACCCAATTTGGGTAATTCGGATCCCCCGTGGGAATCCACCGTGGCAGGAAGTGCGCCCGTCGGCCCGGATCTAGCGGCTGATCGCCGGGCATCCAATCTTCAACGAGACCAGTACGATCCGACCAATACAGTGGGTTACCGCCAACATAGGCGTATGTGTTGAGTCCACCTCTCAACCCAATCGGATCACTCGTGATGTAGCGCCCGATCTTGGGATCGTAGTACCGGTGCCAGTTGTAAAGGGGTCGCACGGACGGAAGTTTAGCCTCTGGCATCGTACTTCCCGAGCCGAATCTGGAGCTTAAGCGGGAGTTATTGAAGGTAGTGGCTCCGGTGTTGGCGTTTTGGCCGGGGTGCGGTTTTTGGCCCCCACATCCCTCTATGTTGACGTCATTGAATCGATTTACTCCTGCCCAGATTTATTCCGTCTTTTCTTTGAAGTTGAACCAAAGACGGCGGTGAGATGAATCATCACACCAGCGAAGAAGAACAGCGCCGCGATACCGATGATCCCTTTAGGAACTTGCGGGTCTACTGAGGGAGCAAAGTCTAGTAGCAACTTTGCCAACATACCTGCGACCACCGCGCTGACCATTATCTTTAGTCCGAGCCATTTATCATTCATCCATTTCATATGGTCCCCCAGTCACTACTTGCTGCAAGTCGAGCAGGGTTCAGGGTTGGTACAGCCGAAAACTTTTGTGACGCACATCGACGCACCCCACCCGGTACCTCCACCGATACCAAGTATGCCTCTTCCAAAACTAACGTCGTCTCCACTGCTCTGGATTGTCCCCTCAGCAACGGGTCCTATACCGCCCATCCAGAATCCACCTTTGGATCTGAATGTGCCCTCGCAGAGCTTGCCTACCCCGACAGATCCCTCGACGCCAATGCCCGCACCCATGGCATAACCGAGTGATCCGCAGATCGTATAGGTCCAGCAGACATTGCCCGTGCTGTCCCATGCAACGCTGGCGCTCGCGGAGCCGCCGCTGCCCAGAATGCCGAATCCGCCAAAACCGAATGAACCGCCAACCGGTGCTGAGGCGGGCAGATCACCAGGTTCCCATCCACCCGCAATATCCAGACCGCGCGCATCAATCCACCGCAAGGGGTTGCTGCGAACGTAGCTGTATGTATTGAACCCACCCCGCAACCCAATCGGATCACTCGTGATGTAGCGCCCGATCTTGGGATCGTAGTACCGGTGCCAGTNNGCGGGATCCGGAGGTTAGGCGGGAGTTATTGAAGGCGGTGGCTCCGGATCAGGCGTTTTGGCCGGGGTACAAGTTACTGCCTGTTTGGGGCAGCCCCCTTCGGTTTTCTCAAGATCACTCCATCTCGGCGAGTATTCTTTGATGCTCCTGCTCATCAGACTTTGGCAGGAGATAGACCTTTCCGTCGTCATGATGCTCGATCTGAAACTGCATCCCCTTGGTTTTCAGGATGCGTTCGAATTGCTCCGCCGTGTCGGGCTCCATCCCCCAACTGAAGTACCACCGGAAGCAGCCGTCGCGGATGGTATGCGCGACGCTGTTTATTGACTGGCGATCCTTTTCGTCAAATTGGACACTTCCGTCGTGGCCAAGCCCGAAGGGAAGGTGCGCCTCCCGTAGCTTATTGGTGAAGCTCGTCTGTAGATTCGTATCGTCAAAACGTAGGCTCGGCATGATGGGTTTGCCTCATTCCATGGCTAGTTTATTGGGCCGCTAGTGCGGCAATTCCCGTCACCGCGCCGCCAATTGGTCCGGCGGCACACATTCCCGCGATGACGAGACCGGCGATGATTAGGCTCCTGCAGCCACCACCGCATCTCTGCGGTTCATCGTCGCAATCGCAATTGACAATGCGCTGGACTGAGCCGATTGGTTCTCCGCCCCGAATCCCGCGCAATTTTCCTTTTTGTGTGACATAGCATCCGACCGCCTTTCGCGGTGAGCACCGTGCATGGCACACCATCCATTCATCATCGCTGCACTTGGCCCGGCCAGGAATGCCGGGAAACAGTACAAGCCCCGTAGGATCCATCCATCCCGTTGGATTGCTGTCAACGTAGGCGTACGTGTTCAGTCCGCCATCCAACCCAATCGGATCACTCGTGATGTAGCGCCCGATCCTGGGATCGTAGTACCGGTGCCAGTNNCAGTTGTAAAGGGGTCGCACGGAGAGAAGTTTAGCCTCTCGCATCGTACTTCCCGAGCGGGATCGGGGGGTTAGGCGGGAGTTGCTGAAGGCAAAAGCTCCAGGTGCGGGGTTTTGGCCGGGGTGCGAGTTTCAGTCAACGCTTCCACAGCCAAAGCCCCGCGGCAAGGATCGCCGCCGCGATCGCGTTGATCATTATCACTTCTCCCACATTCTCCACTGAGAACATCTTCTCAAGAGAGAACGGTTCACTAGCGGAGTGTCTATACAATCGCGCAAACGCGATTACCGTCACACAAAACAACACCGCTGCGAACAGGCGTAGATTTCTCACAGTCAAACATCCTGCGATTCTACTCGTCTGGGTTCTTTCTCACAGTTTCGAAAAACGCCATAACACCACCAACAATCGCCGCGACTGCCAAGAGCCAAAGCAACAACGTTACTAGGAAGTGGTCACTACGATTTGGCCAATAGAACAGGACAAACGCCAGTGCCGTTGCCCCTCCCGCGATTACTGTACCCCGCCATTTTGGTTTCATAGCGATGCTCAGCGGCAGGCCGGCGTGCAGTTTGTGCATTAACCCTGCGTGCTTTGCTGCACCGTTAACAAGATTACCTTGTCATCGAGAAACCGTACGCGAATGTAGACGCCAGTCTGCCATCCGGAACCAAGATCTGTCCTGCGACACGCAAACGAGTATTCGATTTCGTCCGATCGGTCACTGAAGACTTTCTTCGGAGTACCGAGACGTCCAAGAACTTCTTTCTTTGACATGCCTAGCGAAACACCAGTGGAGCTGACTATAGGCTTGGAAAGTTCGTCGGTCACGACGCATTCCTTGTAAGTGGCCATTTCCCTCGGATCACTGGTCAGCTCATACGACGTAACTGGTGAATTGAGCCAACCCCCGACGTCGAGAGCTTTGCTGCGGTCCGGCGCCAGGTAACACACTCCTTCCTGCAGGCAGCATTCGGCCAGTTTCGATGTAGTTCTTGGCGCCTTGCCGAATCGCTTGAAGACATCGTCTAGGCTTGCCTTCTCAAGCCGGAACTCGTCGAAACGATTGTTGAAATAGGGAAGCTGACTGACCGATTCGCACGCCGGCAATTCATCGTCGGCACCACTTGCCGCGATCGTCAGCGCGAATAACCCGAATACACCGATCCGCAGAGCATTTTTCATAGCATTCCCTTAGTAAACCCGGAGTATTTCGCCCGGTGGAATCCTCGATCGACAAGTCGGTGACATGATGGGGCAACCGGAAGACGAGTCGCCGCGGTCATTCTCGCGTGGCCCATGCAGGTAGAACGAGCCTGGATCCCTGTCCGTTCCCCAGACGTCGTTGTTCGGCATTGGGAACAACGGCAGAGCATTCCAAATCTGACCATACTGTCCCTGAACGGTCTGTGGTGGGCCACCTACAAGCCAATCCCCGCGAGGAATCGGCCCGTAGTTGGGAATCGACTGACCGTTAGGGTTGTTGCGACTTACACCCCTACCGGAATAGGCATTGAGGTCGTCGCAGGTAAAGGAGTCTGCGTACACCTCGCCGGATGGGTTAACGCACACATAGTCACCCGTACCCTGATTCCAAAAGCATATGAGACCCATTGGATCCTTCCATCTGAGCGGATTACCGCCAACATACGCATACGTATTCAACCCTCCCCGCAACCCAATCGGATCACTCGTGATGTAGCGCCCGATCTTCGGATCGTAGTACCGGTGCCAGTTGTAATAGAGCCCCGACTCGCCATCGTGGTATTGCCCGGGGAAGCGTAGCCGCACGTTGGTCTTGTCGTCGTCCCCATCGGGGTCGGTGTCGGGTCTACCGGTGCCGAACGCCTCGCTCTCGAAGCGCCACACCACGGTCTGTGCCGCGTCGGTCGCAAGCCTCGGGGTAGCGANNACCAGCGTGCCGTTGGGGCGGGTCTCGGCGATGAGGTTGCCCTGCATGTCGTAATGGTAGACGAAACGCTGGGTGGTACCGGTGTTGGTGACCTTCACCTTGCGGGTGCGCTGATTCAGGTAGTTATAGGTGTAGGTGCCGCGCAACACGCCATCGCGGGTGACCGTCGCAAGGCGCCCGGCGGCGTCGTACTCATAGCTGCGCCCGGCGTAGTCGGAGAGGGCGTTGCCCGCCGGATCGAGCGTTACTGCTTTGTTGCCGCGGCCGCTCAGGCGGTTGCTGTCTGCCTCGTAGGCATAGGCCTGGGTGTTGCCGTTGTTGAGCAGGCCCGAGAGGCGGTTGCCGTTGGGATCGTAGGTGAAGGCGTCGCTTCCCGTAAGCGTGTTCTCCGCGGTGAGGCGATCGAGTGCGTCATAGCCATAGCTCGCCACATCCGGCAGCGTTTGCTTGTTCGTAAGGTTGCCGTTGGCGTCGTACGCATAGATGCGCGTATCGGCTGTGCCAAGCGACTGGTAGGTGAGACGGCCCTGAAGATCGTACTGGCGCGCCTCGCTGAGCCCGTTACCAAAGGTCTGCGCCAGTAACAGTCCGTCGGGTCGGTAGGTTCGGCCCGCAACAAGGTTCTGCGCCGTGCCATTCAGTGTGCTGTTGATGGCGCTGATCCGTCCACGGCTGTCGCGGCCGTAGGTGACAAGGCGGCCATCGGGGTACGTCATGGACGTTACCCGATCAGCAGCATCATACGTGTAGCGCGTGACATAGGTGCGCGACAGCTCGATGTGGCTGTGGGCGAGAACATTGCCGTAGGAGTCGTAGCCGTAGCGGGTCTCGCCCGAGGCGTCGATGGCTGCGCACAACCGCCCAATGCCGGCGGTGCAATCGGTGCCTGCGTCGTACGTATAGGTCACGTCTTCGGGGAAGCCACCGCCCGTGGTGGTGGAGCTGTAGCGGATGTTGGTGACGCGGTTCAACGCGTCAAAGCTGTAAGTGGCAGTAGTACCGCGCGCGTCGGTCTGGGTCAGCACGTTGCCGACGGCATCGTGCGTGTAGCGCGTCGTGCCGCGATCCGGCGAGCGTTCCTCCAGCAGGTTGCCGAGGTCATCGTAGACGTACTGCGTCACGGCACCGTTCGGTGCTGCTACCTGGGTGGCGCGGTCGGCAGGGTCGTAGTCGTAGCCGGTGACGCCACCCAGCGCGTTGACCGTTTGGACCAGCCGGCTCAACGCATCGTACTGGTGCTGCGTCGGCGGATTGCTCTTCGGGTCGGTGGTGCTGAGGACGTTGCCGAGCGCATCGGTGATGCGCTGGGTGAGCGAGCCGGCGGCGTTGATGTTCGAAAGGTGATTGCGGGCATCGAAGACCATGTCGATCTGGCGCACCAGTGTGCCCGACGCATCGTAAGTGTTCTCAGCCGTACGGTTGCCGCGCGTGTCGTAGGCGTAGTCGACTCGGTTGCCCGCGTTGTCGGTGACGCGCGTGAGCTGCTGGGCGGCGTTATAGGCGTAGGCGAGCGCGCGCCCGTCCGGGAAGCCGACGAAAGTTACGTTGCCGGTGGCGTTGTAACGATATTCCGTGGTGCGGCCGCCCTGATTCACGAACCGCACCCGCCCGCGCGGATCGTACTGGTAGGTGGTGACAAGCCCGTTCGGGTCCGTCATTTGAAGCAGTCGCCCGGCGGCATCGTAGGAATAGAACGTGGTGACATGACCGGCGGCATTGGTGAGCGAGCGCAACTGCCCGCAGCCCCCGCCGCTCGTGCACTCGTTGTACGTCAAGGCCGTCACGTCATCGACATCGGTGCGAGGCGCGTTGATGGAGGTGACCTGACCGAAGCTGTTGTAGCCGAGCGTCACGCTGCGCGAGACGGCCGCACCCATGGGCGTGTAGCCCGACTGGGTGACGGTGGCCGGAAGGTTGCCGGTGTAGGTGATGGTGGTGCGCTTGCTCGCGCCCGTGCTCACGCTCGGGGACTCGATCAGCGTCGGCAGATTGAGATTGGCCGAAAGGTACTGGTAGGTCGTGGTGCGGGTCGCGGCCGTTGTCTGCGGGTTGGCGCAGTCGCCCGCGAGCCCTTCGGTCATGGAAGTGCGCTGATTGGTTAAATTGTAGCCGTAGCGCGTGACCCGTCCGTCCGGGTCCTTCTTGCAGGTGAGATTGTTCTGGGCATCGAAGGTCTGTTGCAGTGTCTTGCTGTCACCCTGGTTCACATTGCTGACGAGGCTCTTCACGCCGAGCGTGGTCGCGAAGGTCATGATCTCCGTCGTATTTGCCGCATCGCGCACCGTGGTCTGGGTAGGGGAGTCGTACTGAAGCGTGAAGCGTTCGGCACCGCCGGCGTGTTCCGTGGAAATGGCCCTCCCGCTCGTGTCATACGCAAAAGTAGCGAAGACGGTGGTTTCTCCGGACGTCCCGACATGGGAAATACCAGTCAGTTGATTCGCGAAACGGCTGTTTGCGTAATGGTAGAGAGTGGCAGTGCCGTCCGGGTAATTGACGCGGACGAGATTCCCTTGGGGCGCCACCAAGTCGTCGTCATAGGCGTAAGTTATCGTTTCGTTCGTGGGCGCGGTCAACGATGCGAGCCGACCGCCGTCGTCGTACCCAAGCACCACAGCGTGGCCGAACGGTCCGACAATGTTGATGAGGTGGCCGAGAGTGTCGTAGTGATAAGTGGTGGTGTGTCCGTTTCGATCAGATTCGGTGACGATACGGCCCTTGATATCAGCGAGACCTTTGGCGTCAATGTAGTTCTCGTAGGTTTCCTTGCTGCCATCGGCTAGCGTGTAGATCCAGCCAGTTGGAGTTTGCTCCAGTTGATCGTGCACGTCCCCGTCTGCCTGCCAAACGCCGCCGACCAGAGTGAAGTAGAAGGCGCGACCATCGGGACGCGCCACCAGAGCCGTCGCTCCAGTTGTGGCGCTGTACATCACGAGCGCCCGGTCAAAACCAAGGCGCCACCGAGAACCTCTTCCAAGATCGACTGACTGGGGTGGGGCGATGACAATGCCTTCAACTTCGCCGGGGAGCACGCTGTTGAAGTGGCGCACGATCTCGAGGCCAGGACCCCGATAATCGACCTCGCGCTGGTACTTGTTGCCGCTTGCCGGATTGCAGGGATTGCCCGTGGGCTTGCCCGGACAGCCGTTGTTCTGGAGGGGGTCGGCACCGGACGCAACACATAGTCCACCACTGCTCGTGTACCCAGTCGGACACCCGGTCCACGGGCCATACCGGCCATAATCGACAGTGCCGCTCTGCGACCGCCAATAGCAGTACCCGCCGGGGTTCGGCGGATCGCACCACGTGGTGTAACGATTTGGATTTCCGTCCCGGTAGGTCGACGCGATGCGCGCTTCCACAGCGTCCTCGGGTGTCACTCCTTTCCATTCGCACCAGCCCTGACATGGGTCTGAGACGATTAACTTGTAACCTTTGATCGGGGCGATGCTTGCGGCCCACACTGAGGCTGGAAAAGCCAGGAGAACTCCCAAGAGCAGCACCCCCGCAGCGCCCGACCGGAAGCATCGCAGAGCAACCGATGATCCCGCGGTTGTGAAGTGACCGATCGAATTCGTGTACCGTGCCGCCCAGGAAATGCGTCGGGCAATGTGCAAGGCGTCGGGTCGCGCGAAGTGACGGGCGAACTTCTCGAGGGAAATTTCCTGGAACGGAACGAGTGAAAGCATGGACCCTCCCTGGTCGCTTGCATGCTGGCGTTGTTTTTTCGCACCCAGCCGTGCGCTCTTCTGGCGAAGAGTTATTCGCCGGCGCTCTTGTTTTAGTAACCGCTTATATTCCCTGCGCCGGGCCGACGGAATCTAAGCACGACTCGGAACAGTTGAAAAGGCCGGACGGGTAGGGCAAGGGGCGCCAAGTGATTCGGTTCTGATACAACTCACGAAGATTGCCAGATGCGCATCGCGTTGCTCGGCGTGGCTAGCGAGAGCCCCGCGACGTTTTTGCGCTGGCGCGCAGGGAAAATCTAATTCGAAGGATTGAGGTGCAGGGGAAGCTCTCGCAGCCGCTGGCCGGTGGCGGCAAACACGGCATTGGCGACAGCAGGTGCAACGGGCGGTACGCCCGGTTCGCCGACGCCGCCCGGGGGTTCGCGGCTATCGATGATGGCAATCTCGATTTCCGGCATGTCGGCGATGGTGAGGATCGGATAGTCGGCAAAGCTTGATTGCACGACGCGCCCGGCGTCGATGCGGACCTCCTCCTTGAGCGCGGCGGAGAGTCCCATGGCGATGCCGCCCTCGAGCTGGGCGTGCACCTGGTCCGGGTTCACCGCGATGCCGCAGTCGAGTGCGCAACAGATGCGATGCACGGTGATGACGCCGCTCGCCACACTCACTTCCGCCACCATCGCGGCCCAGCTTCCATAGCAGAAGTAGCAGGCAATGCCGCGCCCGCGACCGGGGGCAAGCGGGCTGCCCCATTGGGCGAGCTCGGCGGCGCGCTCGAGCACCGCGCGCTGGCGCGGTGCCTTGTGCAGCAAATCGCGGCGGAATTCGAACGGATCGCGGCCGGCGGCATGGGCAAGCTCATCCACGAAGCTCTCGATGACGAACGCGTTCTGCGAGGAACCGACCGAGCGCCAGGCACCGGTCGGCACCAGCGTTGAAACCTCGACATGCTCTTCACGCACGTTCGGGATGGCATACGGCACGTTGGTGCCTTCCAGCACCAGCTCCGAGCCGGCAATCCGCATGAACCAGGCGAGCGGCGCGCCGCGCGCATCGAGCGCGGCCTGCAAGCGTGCCGCGCCGGCCGGCCGGTAACGGTCGTGCTGCAGGTCATCGGCGCGCGTCCATACCACCTGCACTGGCCGCGCCATGCGCTGGGAAACCTGCACCGCGTCGGCCACAAAATCCGTTTCCAGCCGCCGCCCGAAGCCGCCGCCGGCAAACTGCGTGTGCACCCGGACCTGATGTTTCGGCAGGCCGGTCAGCCGGGCCGCGGTATCCTGGCTGTCTTCCTGGCTTTGCGTGCCGACATAAACATCACAGCCATCAGCGCGCACATCGGCCACGCAGTTCAGCGGCTCGAGCGGGACATGGGCGAGAAACGGCGTGCGATAGCGGGCCTCGATGATCCGTTCGGCCTTCCTTAGCGCGGCCTTGGCATTGCCGTCATTGCGGACTTTCTTACCGTCCTGCGCGAGCGCGCTATCGAGCTCGGCATAGACCGCCTCGTGCGTGAGTGCGGCCGCGTTACCTGGCGTTACCCACTCGATGTCGAGCGCCTGGCGTCCGCGGCTTGCCGCCCAGAAGTCGTCCGCCACCACCGCGACACCGCTGTCGATGGCGAACACATCGTGCACACCGGGAATATTGCGAGCTGCCTCGTCGGCAAAGTGCTTTAGCCGACTGCCGATTGCTGGTGGCCGTGCGACGCTGGCAACCAGCATGCCGGGCAGCGTCACATCCATGCTGTAGCGGAGCCGGCCAGTGGCCATGTCCGGAATGTCGAGGCGCGGGTATGGACGTCCGACGATCTTCATGGCGTCCAGCGGTTTGATGGTGACTCGGCGCCGGGCGGGCAGCTTGGCGGCCTCGGCCGCCAGTGCGCCGTAGCCGAGTCGCTGGCCGCTCGCCGGGTCGAGCACGCCGGCGCGTTCGGCGCGCAGATCCTGCGCCTTGCGTTTCCAGCGCCGCGCTGCGGCCTCGATAAGCAGCATGCGCGCGGCGGCGACTTCCTTGCGCAGTCGCTCCCACTCGCCGCGGATGCTGCTCGAGCCGCCGGTGAATTGCCCGCCCCACAGTCCGTTGCCGTACTTCGCGTCGGCCGGCGCAAACTCGGTGCGCACCTGCCCCGGCTCGAGTTCCAGTTCTTCGGCGGCCAGCATCGCAAGGCCGGTGAGCGCGCCTTGTCCCAGTTCCGAATGGTTGATCTGGACCGTGACGGTGTCGTCGCCATGCACGCGCACCCAGTCGTTCAGCACGATGCCAGCATCGGGCGCGGCGCTGGCGGGTGGCGGGAGAGCCGGGAGCGAATCGGGCGCCTCGGCGGCGCGCGCGATGGCGCGGCGGATGCGCTGGTAGGTGCCGCAGCGGCACAGGATGCCGGAGAGGGCGTCGTCAATGTCTCGCTTGTTTGGGTGCGGCGCTGCCGCGAGCAGGGCGGCGGCCGCGAGAAGTTGCCCGCCCTGGCAGTATCCGCACTGCGGTACCTGTTCCGCCACCCAGGCGCGCACCAGCGGGTGGTTCTGCTGCGCCAGCCCTTCGATGGTGGTGATGGATGTTCCTGCCGCCCTGGCAAGCGGCACCATGCAGGCGTGATTCGGCGCGCCGTCGATCAGCACGGTGCAGATGCCGCAGCGCCCCACGCCGCAACCGTACTTGGTGCCCTTGAGCCTGAGCACATCGCGCAGCACCCAGAGCAGCGGCATCTCGGCATCGGCCTCGATGGCATGGGCGGTTCCATTGACCGTGATGTTCACGCCGGACATTCGCGATTCCCTGCGCGCTGGTGACGATGGGGCATTATATGCCCCGTTGGCTCGGCCGCCGCAGCGGCGAGTGCCATGGTATGTTGTTGCGGTTCCAGGACAGGACTCAACAGGGAGGTGAGCATGCGGGCCTATATCTATCTTGCGGTGGCGGTGGGATTCGCGGGACTGCTGGTGTTCACGCACTCGCGCGCCTACGACTACGGAAAACTCGGTGAGCGCGAGGCCGTGGCGCGGGCGGTGGTGGCGCACCAGGCGCGCGAGGCGCAGCTGCTCGGGGAGCTTGAGTCGGAGCGCAAGAAGGTGCGCGTCGAATATCGCGAGCGCATCAAGGTGGTAAAGGCGGCGGCCGACCCGGCCGGCTGCATCGATCGCAAGCTGCCGCCGGCGCTGCTGCAATCCCTGCGGGAGGACCAGCCGTGACAAGATGGATGCTTGTGGCGCTGCTTGTTCCGCTTGCTGCCTGCCAGACTGTGCCGGTCGTGGCGCCGCCCAACCCGGCGCTCACGCGCGATTGCGACTACCCGGTGCTCGAGGGCGAAGACTGGCGCGCGCTTGCCGAGGCGTATGAACGCCGCGGCGAGGCGATTCGGGAATGCACGGCGCGCATGCGTGCGCTGCGCGGGGAATCCCCCTGAGACATGGCATGCGACTGACCGCGCAGGATCTCTACAACTACACCAAGTGCGCGCATCGGGTGTATCTCGATGCGAACGGCGATCCGGCCGAGAAGTCGGAGGTCAGCAGCTTCGTGAAGCTGTTGTGGGAGATGGGCCTGCAAAAGGAGCTGGAGCATCTCGGTACGCTTGCCGGCACGCCGATCGAAGATCTGAAAGCGCTGTCGCTGCAGGCGGCGGCCGAACGGACCGACGAGCTGATGCGCGCCGGCGCGCCGCTCATCTACCAGGGCGTGCTGCGCATCAACCATCTGCTCGGGCGCCCGGACCTGCTGGTGCGGCGCGATGACCACGACTCTTCGCTCGGGGCGTTCTATTACGAGGCGGTCGACATCAAGGCCGGGCGCGGCTGGGAGGAGCGCGAAGGTTCCAAACCCAAGTTCAAGCGTCACTACGCGCTGCAGATCATGTTCTATCGCGACCTGCTGGCGCGCGTGCAGGGTTACGCGCCGCCACTGGGGCGCATTATCAATATCGACAGCGAAACCGAGGAGTTCCCGTGCGCCGACTTCGAGGCCGACTACGCGAGTTCCCTGCGGGAAGTGGAAAAGCTTGTCGCCGCGAACGAGACCTCGGAGCCGGTGCTCTCCAGCGTCTGCGGCCAGTGCGAGTGGTATCGCAAGTGCCGGCGCTGGGTGGAGGACACGCGCGACCCGACCGGGCTGTTCTTCGTCGGCAAGCAGAAGTTCGCGCTGAAGGAACGCGGTCTTGCGACCATCGACGCCATCGCGGAGATGGATGTGAAACGCTATCTCAAGGGGCCGGAGAAGATCCCGGGGCTTGGCGAGAAAAGCCTCGAGCGCATGAAGCGCCGCGCGCAAGTGATGCTCGCCGGCAAACCCGAGATCCGGCCCGGGTTCGTGTTCCCGCAGGCCGAGGAGGAAATCTACTTCGACATCGAGGACGACCCGACACAGGGACTGGTGTACTTCTACGGCATGGTGCTGCAGGACGGCAACGGGCGCGACGAGTTCATGTTCTTGCAGGCCGATGGGCCAGAGGAAGAGGAAAACACCGTGCGGCTGTTCTGGGAATTCATCCGCGCCCATCCGCGGGCGGTGTTCTATGTGTATTCGCACAAGGAGCGCTCCACGCTGCGGGCGCTGATGGAGCGCTACCAGCTCGATCCGGCGGTGTTCGAGCAGTATTGCGGGCAGGAGCTCGATCTATACAAGTTCGTGGTCGATCATTCCGACTGGCCGACCTATTCCTACGGCATCAAGCAGATCGCGCGGCAGGTGGGCTTCAGCTGGCGCGATCCGGACCCCTCCGGCGCCAACTCCATCGCGTGGTACAACGACTACCTGAAAGACACCTCACGCAAGGAACTGATGCAGCGCATCCTGGAATACAACGAGGACGACTGCCGGGCGATGATCGCGATCAAGCGCTATTTCGAGCGAAACGCCTGATCAGTCCCGCACATCGGGTTCGAAAAAGATCCAGCGTACCTCCGGGAATGCGCTTCGCAGCGCAGCCTCGACACGATTGACCGACTCGATGAGCCGGGCCGCGTCGCTGCGCTCCTGCATGCGCGCCTTCACGGCGACCATGAGCTCGAGACCGAGTTGCAGCGTGATGAGCCGGTAGACCTCGGCGACCTCCGGGCGCGCCGCGAGGAAGTCGCGGATCGCGGCTACCGTCTCGGGTTCGGCGCTCTCGCCAATCAGCAGGCTCTTGACCTCGATGCCGACCGCGACCGCCACCAGGATCAGCACCACGCCGATCGCGATGGTGCCAAGCGCGTCGAACAGCGGGTTGCCGGTGAGCATGGTGGCGAGCACCGCGGCGAGCGCCAGCACCAGCCCAATCAGCGCGGCGATGTCTTCGCCGACCACCACGAGCAACTCGCTCTGGCGGCTGGTGCGAAACCAGCCGAGCAGGTTGCGCCGGCCCTGCACGCGGCGCACCTCGGCAAGCGCTGCGCGCAGCGATCCAAACTCCAGTGCGATCGCCACCGCCAGCACCAGGACGGCCACCCACGGCGATCGCGGCATTTCCGGGTGCAGCAGCTTGTGCACACCCTCGTAGACCGAGAACATCCCGCCCATGCTGAACAGCAGCAGCGCGACGAGGAACGACCAGAAGTAGATGGCCTTGCCGTAGCCGAGCGGATGCTCGTCGGATACCGGCCGGCGGGCGCGCTTCAGGCCGAGTAGCAGAAGCAGTTGGTTGGCGGTGTCGGCAAAGGAGTGGATTGCTTCCGCCAGCATGGCGCCGGAGTTTGTGTACCAGGCCGCCGCGCCCTTGGCCACGCCGATGCCGAAGTTGGCGCCGAGCGCGAAGAGAATCGCCCGGGTGGAACCTTCCGCGCGCGCCATGGAAATTTCGTCGCGTCTAGCGGGTCACGCCGATGCCGATGCCGAAATGAATGGTGGGCTGGGTACTGGAGGCGGGCCCCTCGTCCTTGGGCCACAAATGCATGCGGCTTGCACCCAGCACCGGGTAGACATAGCGCGCCTGGCCGACCGTACCGGTGCGAGTCGATTCGATCTTGCCAATCACCGAGATTTCCCGCCCGGGACCGTAGTCAGCAGTCTCGACGAAGCCGGGATAAACGGCAATGAAACGGCCGGTCGGGGTGGCGCCCCGCTGCGGGCGATTGTCGCGATCGAGCGGGAAGGCGAGTACCTCGAACTCGGTCGAGCTCTCGAAGTTTTGCGCTGCCACGATCGATCCACCCCAGGCGACCACCGTGCCCTGCGCGGCGCCGAGATTGCCCGCTGCAGCTTGCGGCGTCAGCGTGCGATTGGCGGTGCCGACATCGAACGGCGTGGCACAAGCCACGAGCAACGTCAGGGTGAGGGCGGCGGCAATGTAGTGAAGACGGCGCATCATGATCTTCGCAAGAGTTCCTGTGACTAGTGATGGCGTGGCGGCGGGTAGTATGGCTGGTAGTACGGCCATCCCCACGGGTACCAAGGATAGTACCAGAACGGATCGTAGGGATAGGCCGGCTGCGGCGGCGGCCGCTTCGGCCAGAGATAGACGTGATCCGCGGCCACGAGCGGAAACGTATAGCGGAATTCCCCGATCGCTTCCTCGCGTACGCCGTCGAGGCGCCCGTGCACCGTCACCTCGCGGCCCGCGCTGTAGAGCGCCGGGTCAAGAAAGCCGGCGGCACGTGCCAGAAAACGCCCTTCGCTGCGGTCTTCCTCGTAGGGCTGGCCGTCACTGTCGAGCCGCCTGCTGACAATCTCGATCAGGGTGGCATCCCGTTCGTTGCGCACGCTGGCGATGGTGCCGCCCCAGCGTACTTCGCTTCCACGAAAGGTCGCCGGCGACTGTCGCGCCTCGCCGATATGCACAACCCTTTCCGTCTCCTTGCGAATGTCGTCGGGCACCGTGCTCGCGCAGGCGCTAAGCAACAAGACGAAACCAATCAGGAACCAGCGACAACACATGGACTTCATTCTAACGCCGCGCGCGAGCGCAGTAACGCCTGGAGTTACAGTGGTGTGGCGTACAGTTCGAAGCGGATGTCGACGCGATCATCCACCTGCAGGGCGCCGCCCAGCACGCTGAATGGCGCGATGCCGAACTCGCTCTGGAAAAGCCCGAATTGTCCGGAAATCCGCAGCGAATTTGCACTCACTTCGACCTCCACCGGAACGACCTGCGTTCGCGTATTGCCGCGAAGGGTAATGTCGGCGTTGACCGAGATGGCTGGCAGTTGGCCCGGACGGGGTGTGAGGCGCAACGTGGCAAACGGGTGGCGTACCGTCTCCAGTGTCTTGTCGAGCATGTTGCGGCGCGTGTTCTCGATATCGATTGCGCTCGGTTGCGTCTGAAAGCCGGCCTCGGCGCGCAGCGCCGCCTCGTCGACGCTCATGGAATCAAGCGGCACGTACAGGTCGGCGCGGCCCTTCTGGAAATTCGCGGGTAGCAGCACGAAGCCGCGGATGTCGCGGCTCGCCACCACGTGATCGTGCCCCAGGCTCGCAAGACGTCCGCCGCGATAGACCCGTATCACCGCGATGGAGCGCGCAGTGTCGATACGGTAAACCGGCTCGCCGCGCTCGTGCGCCGCGAGGTAGAACGCGTCGGGGAATCCGGCCGGCCGGTCACGCGCGGGCACCGCGGGTTGCTCGGCAATCGGCGCGCAGCCACCGGCTAGCGCCAGCATCAGACCGAACAGCGCGATGGGACGGTTAGCTGCCACGACGCAACATCACCTTGAACTTCACTTTCACTTCGAGGCCGATCGGATCGGGCGTCGCCCATTCCCCGCTGCCGATGCCAAAGCGCGTGCGGTCAAGGGTAAGTTCGCCGGCCATGACGGCTGTCTGGCCCGTGGCACTCCAGGCGAACGGCACTGTCACCTGTTGCTGGACGCCCTTTATCGTCAGCGTGCCGCGCGCTTCGTAGCGTTGCGGCGCGACCTGGCGGATCTGCTGGCTGCGGAACTCCGCCCTGGGGAAGCGGGCAAAGTCGAACCACTCCGGCGCACGCATGCCTTCGTGCAAATCCTCGCTGCCCATGTCGACGCTGGTGACTGTGACGTCGACTTCCAGCGCGCCGCGCGCCGGTTGTGCCGGATCGAACTGCAGGCGCGTTGCGAAGTCACGGAACACCCCGGGGGCCGGCTGGCCCTGGTAAATGGAGACAAATTCGAGACGGCTGGCGGATTTGTCCATCGTCCAGTCGGCCGCCGTGGCACCATTGGCCCAGAGCAGTAGCAATGCCATTGCGTAGCCAGTCAGCTTCATGTGCTGATTGTCCTCCCGGGGAGCATGCGCTTCAGGATATCAGTGCGCTTGATGAAATGATGGCGCAGGGCGGCTGCGACGTGAATCGCCAGCGCCACGCAAAGCGTGATGATCAGCCCGAGGTGCACGAGCTTCATGGTCTCGGCGAGCGCCTTGTCCGGCGCCGTGATCGCCGGCAGCGGAAACAGCCAGAATACGCGCAGCGGCACGTTCGCCGCCGAGTTGATGATCCAGCCGCTCACCGGCAGGCCGAACATACATATATATAGGAGTGCGTGGCTCGCGTGGGCCGCGCGCCGCTCCCAGCCGGGGGAGTCCGCCGGCAGGCGCGGCGTGGGGTTGGCGAAACGCCACAACAGCCGGGCGGCAATGAGTGCGAGCAGCAGGATGCCGAGCGATTTGTGCCAGATGAACAGATTCAGCTTGGTCGGGGAGAGTCGCCAGCCGACCGCCACGAGACCCAGGACAATCTGCGCGATGATCAGGGCGGCGATGCCCCAGTGCATCAGCTTGGCGATGGATCCCCAAGACGTTTCGGTATTTCGGATCATGGTTGGGCCGTGGTGCAGGCGCGCCCGTCTAGGTTACCGGTCCCGATCCGGGGCGCAAGCGCCGCCGCTGCGCAGGAGCCCGCATTGGCTTGAACCACGCTCGCTTGTTGAAAATCATGCGACCTCACGGCGAGGCGGGGTCCTTTTTTCATGACGTACCGGGACGTACGAATGCCCTGGGCACATGCGACCGCTATCTCTGGCGGTCGCGGGATGCAAAACCCGCCAAAAAGCGTACCATGAGCCCGGAAGCCTGTGGCTGCAAACCCCGGGCGTGGAGAGCTGGTCAGTGTCGTCCCACTTAGCGAGGAGTTCGTGATGAAGATTTTCGTTGGCGGTTTGTCGCGTGACGCAACCGAGGAAGATGTGCGCAGTGCGTTCGAAGCCTTCGGCAAGGTGACGAGCGTGGCAGTCTTGAAGGACAAGTTCACTGGCGAGCCACGCGGATTCGGCTTCGTCGAAATGGAAGCCAAGGCCGAGGCCGAAGCAGCGATTAATGCGCTGAATGGGACTGAGCTGAAAGGCCGCAGCCTGACGGTTAACGAGGCCCGCCCCCGTACGGATCGCCCGCGCGGCGGTGGCGGTGGCGGCGGTGGTGGCTACGGCGGTGGTGGTGGCGGCCGTGGCGGTGGCGGCGGCTATGGCGGCGAGCGTCGCGGCGGCGGCGGCGGTCGTGGCGGCCGTGGCGGTGGCGGCGGTGGTGGTTGGGGTAACCGCTAGCGTCCCCCGAACCAAACCAGAAAGATCTAACCGCGCCGACGCGATGACGAATCGCTCGGCGCTTTTTTTTGCCGATCGCGGGTCGGTACCGAATCGGTCGATCTGTGATGGTAGAAGCGCTGCGCTTCCGATGGAGAGATAAATGAGCACGAGCGAATTTGACGCACTGAACAGGCAACATGCATTGCCCGGCAAGCTGGCATTCGGTCCCGGGCCGGGTGGGCTTGCGGTAGCCGTGGTGAACAATAGCCACGCCAGCGCCATGATTGCCCTGCAGGGCGCTCATGTCATGACGTGGACGCCGCACGGGCAGCAACCGGTGATTTGGCTCTCGCGTGCCGCGGCATTCGTGCCCGGCAAGTCTATTCGGGGTGGTGTGCCGATCTGTTGGCCGTGGTTTGGCCCGCACCCGAGCGATCCCAAGTTGCCGGGCCACGGTTTCGCGCGCACGGTTCCGTGGGAGGTGGTGGCGAGCCGCTCGCTGCGAGACGATCGCACGGTGCTGGTGCTGCGTCTTGCCGAGACCGAAGCCACGCGCAAGCAGTGGCCGCACGCGACGCCGGTGGAAGCCCACATCACGGTGGGCGCGACGCTCGAGATGGAGCTCGTGACGCACAACAACGGCAGCGCGCCGGTAACCATCGGCGATGCGCTGCATACCTATTTTGAAGTGAGCGATATCCGCGAGGTGAAGATCCACGGGCTTGGCGGTTGTCCGTATCTCGACAAGGTCGACGGCGGCAGCCGCAAGCAGCAGCAGGGGCCGGTTACCATCGGCAGCGAGGTCGATCGCGTCTACCTCGACTCGACGGCGGACTGTCTCATTGAGGATCCGCGCTGGCGGCGGCGCATTCGGGTGAGCAAGCGCGGCAGCCGTTCCAGCGTGGTATGGAATCCGTGGACCGAGAAGGCTGCCAAGATGGGTGACTTCGGAACCAGGGGCTACCTCAACATGGTGTGCGTCGAGAGCACCAATGCGGCCGAGGATGTGGTGAATATCGCGCCAGGTGGCGAGCACCGCTTGTGGGTGCGCTACGCGGTCGAGCCGATCAGCTGATCGGGCGCTGGCGCAGCTACTCGCCGCCGGTCGGATTCAGCTCGATATAGAAAGTGGAAAGCGGGTCGTCCTTTTTCCCGGCGGCCGGAGCCGGCTGGCTGCGACGCAGGATGGCTTCCACCAATGCGGCCTGGATTGCGCCCTCGTCGATGATGTCGGGGTAAAGCCGGTATTGCGATTCAACCAGCTGGCACTGCAGTCGCACCTGTTGTTCGAGTGCCTGCCGCGTCGCGGCATCGAGGCCGGGCAGGACCAGCAGCCACACGGCTTGCCACGCCTGAAAGTCCTCGATCAGGCGACGGTGCGCGTCGTTGTGCCCCGTGGTTGCCAGACCGAGCTTCGGGAACGCGTTCGCCGCCAGCCGGCGTCCATCGAGCGCCGGATCAATCCGTACGCCAGGCATTGCGCTTCCGCTGCCATCGTCGTCGCGCCGGAACCACTGCGCCGATGGAGTTTCGCCGGCGCGCGTGTTGACGTAACGGGTGAGGTATTCGCCAGCGCCACTGCCATCCAGCTCGGCCATGGCGGCGCTGGCGAAGCGCTCGTGCGCGGCCAGGCCCGCACGCCAGTCGACCGGGAGGCTGGTGTCGAGTTCCTGTTCCGCAACTGCGCTGTGCAGCAAAGCGAGCGGCTGGCCCGCTGTGTCGAGCAGCCAAAGCTCGAAGCGGTCCGCGAACCCGAAAGGGACTGAGTCGTGCACGTGCACGAGGTGCTCATACACCACCGCACCCATCGCCTCCATTCGCCGGAAGTCATCGGACGGATAGAGTGGCCCGCGCTTGAGACCTTTGTCGGGCGACCAGCTCCCATAACGGATATCGCTGATCTGCGCCTGGCGACGATTGTCGAGGCCCTGGCGCAGCTGGTCGTTCGCGACATAGATGTCCCAATTGAGTCCATCCAGCGTGACCGCCTCGGCGGACTGGAAGCGAACGGTGTGCATCGCGCCGCGGAACGGGTTGAGCAGGCGCTGAGCATAGTGTTCGAAGCTCATGCTTCGAATCTAGATCAAGCGCGCGGGCAAAACAAACACAACGACGGTGCGGGAAAGGCGCCGCGCCTTTTCAGCAGCAGGGGTCAGCGTCTATCATGCGGGGGCACTGACCGCATCGACGTGATTGCGGGCGAAACCGCGCACAGGCCAACGTGAAGAAACCGGACAAGGGCATTATCCAGCGATTGCGGGAGTTCCTGCAGTTCGAGTCCGCCAGCGGCATGCTGCTGGTGGGTGCCGCTGCGGTCGCGATGATACTGGTCAATTCCCCGCTGGCATGGCTGTACAACAATTTGCTGGAAGTGCCGGTGGCGATCCGGATCGGCGATTTTGAGATCTTCAAGCCGATGCTGTTGTGGGTCAACGACGGCCTGATGGCCGTGTTCTTCTTTCTTGTCGGGCTGGAGCTGAAGCGCGAGATCCTGGAAGGCGACCTCGCCCAGCCATCGCAGGCAGTGCTGCCGGCGTTCGCCGCAGCGGGCGGCATGGCCGTGCCCGCGATTATCTACGCGTGGTCCAACTGGCAGGACCCGGTGACGCTCCACGGCTGGGCGATACCGGCCGCGACCGATATCGCCTTCGCGCTTGGCGTGCTGCTGCTGCTCGGCAAGCAGGTGCCGACCGCGCTCAAGGTGTTCCTGATGACGCTCGCGATCCTGGACGACCTCGGGGCGATCGTCGTCATCGCCATCTTCTACACGGCAAAGCTCTCGCTCAGTTCGCTGGTGGTGGCGCTCTCGGCGCTCGCGGTGCTGATCCTGATGAACCGGCGTGGCGTCACGAGACTGCCGGCTTACGTGCTGGTCGGGCTCATCATGTGGGCGTCGGTGCTCAAGTCCGGGGTGCATGCAACGCTCGCCGGTGTGGCACTCGCGGCGGTGATTCCGATGCGCGATCCGAACAACCCGAAGCACTCGCCGCTGCGCGAGCTCGAGCACGATCTGCATCCATCGGTGGCTTACTTTATTGTTCCACTGTTCGCCTTTGCCAATGCGGGCGTGTCGCTCGAGGGAGTGAAGCTGGAAACGTTGCTCGAGCCCGTCCCGCTCGGCATCGCGGCCGGTCTTTTCCTTGGCAAACAGCTCGGGGTATTCCTGTTTGCCTGGCTGGCCGTGCAACTGCGCATGGCGCGCCTGCCCGCGGGCGTGACGTGGGGGCAGCTCTACGGTGCGGCGCTGCTCTGCGGTATCGGCTTCACGATGAGCCTGTTCATCGGCTCATTGGCCTTCGAGCATGCCGGACCGCAGTATGGGGCCAGCGTGCGACTCGGGATTCTCGTCGGCTCGCTGCTTTCGGCCGTGGTGGGGTACGTAGTCCTGCGCATGGTCCTCTCACGCCAGGCCCGCTAGGGCAGGCGCGTTGGCCGGATTGCTTGAAGTAGCCTCGATCCGCAGGCACAATCCGCGCCTCGCCGATGGGACCGTGGCGAGGGCAGCGGGCATGGACGGCCCGAATGCGATTTTCATTGCCGGCCGCGTGGCTGTTTGGCCGGCACTCCGGATTCCAATCACTCGCTACACGACAAGGGGTATTCATCCATGAGACTCATCCTTCTGGGCGCGCCTGGCGCGGGCAAGGGCACGGTGGCCAAGCTGCTTACGCAGCTCGACGGCTCGGTGCAGATTTCAACTGGCGACATTCTGCGCGGCGCGGTGCAGGCCGGCACTGACCTCGGCAGGAAGGCCAAGGAGTACATGGATCGCGGCGATCTGGTGCCGGATGATCTGATCCTCGGCATCATGGAAAAACGCCTGCAGGAGCCTGACTGCCAGAAGGGCTTTCTGCTCGATGGATTCCCACGCACCATCCCGCAGGCCGATGCCCTGAAGAAGATGCTCGCCGGGCTCAACATCAAGCTCGACATGGCAGTGAACCTGAACGTGCCGCGCAACGTGATTCTCGACCGCCTCACCACGCGCCGCACCTGCTCCAACCCGAAGTGCCAGGCGATCTATAACGTCAAGAGCATGCCGCCGAAGAAGGAAGGCGTGTGCGACAAGTGCGGCAGCCCGGTAGTGCAACGCGCCGACGAGACCGAAGAAGCCATCTCCAAGCGGCTCGATACCTATAATGAGAAGACCGCGCCGCTGATCGGCTTCTACCAGAAGGAAGGAATGCTGACGGATGTGAACGCGACCTCGAGTGATGCCGTGGTGGCGGCCATCAAGCAGAAGCTCGGCAAGTAGTTCCGGCGAAATGGTTATGCGACGGGGCCGGGGAGGCAACTCCCCGGCCCCGTTCGTTTTTGCGCGTTCGCGTCCGGCGAGGGCGCAAGACGCCGGGTAGCAATCCGGCATCCGCCGGGTATCATGGAGCAAGCGGCGCTCGCCGCAACGGAGATCGGGTCGATGAACGCAACCGATTGGCATACACGCTTCGAGCAGTTCCTGTGGGGTCAGGATCTTTCGCAGGCCACGTCGCTGCGCCGCAAGGTGATCCATGCGCTGCAGCTAATCTATGCGCTGCTGCGCGACCTCATCGAGGGCCAGCTCACCCTGCGCGCCATGAGTCTCGTGTACACCACGCTGTTGTCGCTGGTGCCGCTGCTGGCGTTGTCGTTTTCGGTGCTCAAGGCGTTCGGCGTGCACAACCAGATCCGGCCCACGCTGCTTACCGTGCTCGAGCCGCTCGGTCCCAAGGGCGTCGAGATCACCAACCAGATCATCGGCTTTGTGGAGAACATGCGTGTCGGCGTGCTGGGAGCGGTTGGTCTCGCGCTGTTGGTCTATACGGTTGTCGCGCTGCTGCACAAGATCGAGTCGGCATTCAATCACGTGTGGCGCGTGCAGCGCGCGCGGCGTCTCGCGCAGCGCTTCAGCCAGTACCTGAGCGTACTCACCGTCGGACCGATGCTGGTGTTCGCGGCGCTCGGTGTCACGGCCACGTTGTTCAGCCACCGCGTAGTCCAGGCGCTTGCGGACCTCGAGCCGCTTGGCAGCATTGTTGCCGGTATCGGCAGGCTGGTTCCCTACCTGTTGGTCATAGGCGCCTTTCTATTTGTCTACATGTTCATGCCGAACACCAAGGTCCGGCTGCGTCCGGCGCTGGCCGGCGCGGTGGTGGCGGGCATTCTCTGGCAGAGCGTCGGTTGGGGGTTTGCCTCGTTCGTCGCGGGCTCGACCAAGTACGCGGCGATTTACGCGGGCTTCGCCATCGTGATCCTCGCGATGATCTGGCTCTACCTCAACTGGTTGATCGTGCTGGTCGGTGCGAGCATCGCGTTCTACTGGCAACATCCGGAAAATCTCGCAACGCACGTGCGCGATCCGCAGCTCAGCAATCGCGCCAAGGAACGGTTTGCCCTGCAGGCATTGGCGGCGATCGGCGCGCGCTTCCAGCGCAACGAGCCCGCCTGGACGCTCGACGGGCTGGCGCAGTATCTGCACGTGCCGCTGGCCTCGCTCGGGCGCATCACAGACGTGCTGGTGCGCGGCGGTTTTCTCGCCGAGACGGCGGACGATCCGCCGTGCTATCTCCCGGCGCGCGCGTTCGACGCGGTGCCATTGAAAGAGGTGCTGGATGCGATTCGCACTGCCGGCGATGAGGCCATGCCGGGCGTGGCCAGCACCGTGGGCGAGCCGCAGGTCGAGGCGACACTGACGGAACTCGATGCGGCGATCGGCACATCCCTGCGGGCACGCACCCTGCGGGACCTGGTGCGCGAGTCGCCGCCGCGGACCTGATCTGCCGCCTATGGCAGCTTGATCTTGCCGCCCCCCGGCGCGCCGGGAACGGCACCGGTGATGCCGGCCGTGGTGCCGGTGTCGGGGATGATCAGCGAGGAGGCGGCCTCGCGGCGCATCTGCTGCAGTTCCTTCACGGCGCGCTCTACACCAACCTTCGCCGCGGCCTGGAACTTCTCCACGGCCTCGGAAAGATTGTCCGCCTGGATCTCGAACGCCAGCGGCAATGCACCCACCGGGGTCAGTAGCTGTGCCTCGCCAACGTAGAGCGTCTTGCGTGCGGCGTCGGCCGAGCCATCGGGCTTGACCGGAACCATGCAGCGGATCGTGCCGACCTTGCGGTCGGTGAAGATTTCCTCGCGATACAGGCTCGCGGGGTCCATCTTGAGTTCGGGAAGTTTCTGTTCGGGTTGCGTTGCCATGGAAATGCCTTTTCGGAAATGCGTTGTCGGGCACAAGCCTACCACAGCGCGGTGCGGCCCGTTTGCCTTGGCCCGCAGGGCGGGCTAATTTGGCGCCTCGTCGCGAGCTCCCGCGTCGCGCCAACCCCGGATTGCTTGCCATGCCGCGACTTCCTGTTTTCGACGCGCATCTGCATATCATCGATCCGCGCTTTCCGTTGGTGGCCAACCAGGGCTACCTGCCACCGGCCTTTACCTGCGCAGACTACCGCGTGCAGGCCGAGCCGCTCGGCGTTGCCGGTGGCGCGGTGGTGTCGGGGTCGTTTCAGGGGTTCGACCAGGGCTATCTGCTGGATGCCTTGCGTCAGCTTGGGCCAGGCTACGTGGGCGTTACGCAGCTGCCGGTGTCGGTCACGGATGCCGAGATCCTCGCGCTCGATCGCGCCGGCGTGCGGGCCGTGCGCTTTAACGTACGGCGCGGGGGCTCCGCCGATTTGCAGGATCTCGAACGGCTTGCGGCGCGCGTGCATGCGCTCGCCGGATGGCATATCGAGCTTTATATCGACTCGGTCGATCTCGCCGGGCTGGATGCGCGGCTGCGGCGTCTGCCGGCACTGAGCATCGATCATCTCGGTCTGTCGCGCGCCGGCTTCCCCGCGTTGCTGCGGCTCGTCGAGCACGGCGCGCGCGTCAAGGCAACGGGTTTCGGCCGCGTCGATCTCGATGTGCGGCAGGCATTGCGGGAAGTCGCGGCAATCAATCCCGATGCGCTTCTCTTCGGAACGGACCTGCCCTCGACGCGCGCGCCGCGTCCGTTTTCTTCCGCCGACCTCAGGCTGGTGCAGGAGACACTCGGTGAGCCCCTCGCGCGCCGTGTTCTGTTCGAGAACGCGCGGGCGTTTTACCGGCCGCGCGTGCTTGCGCCGGCCTGAGGGGTATACTCGGTTTCGATCGTCGTGATGCAGTTGAAGTGGAGCGAGGTCCGGCATGCGTATCGTAGTGGCCCTTGGCGGCAACGCGCTTCTGCGTCGCGGCGAGCGAATGACCGCCGAAAACCAGCGGCGCAACGTGCGGCTGGCCGCCGCAGCACTCGCGCCGCTGGCCAGCGAACATGCGCTCGTTATCTCGCACGGCAACGGTCCGCAAGTCGGATTGCTGGCGCTGCAAGCCGCGAGCTACCACGGCGACGAGACCTATCCGCTCGACATCCTGGACGCCGAATCGGAAGGCATGATCGGTTACCTGATCGAGCAGGAACTCGCCAATTTGCTGCCGGATCGTCGCCTTGCGACGCTGCTCACGCAGGTCGAGGTCGATCCCGCCGATCCGGCGTTTCGCCATCCTTCAAAGCCGATTGGACCGGTATATGGCGCTGTCGAGGCCAAGCGCCTGGTGCAGGAACGAAATTGGAGTATCGCCGCGGAAGGCGCGGGATACCGGCGGGTGGTGGCGTCGCCGCTGCCGCGGCGCATCTTCGAGCTGGGCGTCATCGAGCTGCTCGTGAACCAGGAGGTGATCGTCATTTGCGCGGGTGGGGGCGGGGTGCCGGTGATACGCCGCGCCGACGACAGTCTCGTCGGTGTCGAGGCCGTGATCGACAAGGACCGCGCGAGCCGCTTGCTCGCCCTGGAACTGCGCGCCGACTGGCTCCTGATGCTCACGGACGTGGACGGGGTATATCTCGACTGGGAGACGTCGCGCGCCAGGAGAGTCCGCCGCATTGCGCCAGCGGCGCTGCGCCAGCACGCGTTCGCGCCCGGTTCGATGGGTCCCAAGGTGGAAGCGGCCTGTGAGTTCGCCGAGGCGGGCGGGGTCGCCGGCATCGGCAGGCTACAGGATGCTGGCGCTATCCTGGCGGGCGAAACCGGAACCATCGTGAAACTCGATGCGGAAACGGCGTAATCAGCGGGCAACTTTTCGATCGCGCAGAAACTCCTCCAGCAGGGCACTGAGCGCGGGCTCGCCTGCCTCGGCGAACTCGTAGCGCACGCGAACGACCGGCTTGTTGATGGCGATCAACGCGGAGAGATCGGCCGGCGTCGCGGCGACCACCACGTCGGCGTCGGCCGCATTGATCGTGGCCGCAAGCGACTCGAGCTGCGCGGGCGAGTAGCCCACCGCCGGCAACACCGGCCCGATGTGCGGGTACTGCGCGTAGAGGGCGGCAATTGACGGGCTTGCTGTTGGTCGCGGATCGACAATCGCGGCAACGCCGGCGGAGCGCGCCGCGACCCATCCGGCGCCGTGGGGCATGCCGCCGTGCGTGATGGTCGGACCGTCCTCGACCACCAACACCCGTTTTCCCTGCAGTTGGCCGGCATTATCTATCGTAAGTGGCGACGTTCCGCGCACGATGGGCGCGCGCGAATTGATGCGCCGCGCGTTCGCGCTGACACGTTCGATATCCTCTGGCGTCGCGCTGTTCACCTTGGTGATGACGATGATATCGGCCATGCGAAGCACCGCCTCGCCCGGGTGGTGCGTGGTTTCGTGGCCGGGACGCAATGGGTCGACCAGTACCAAGTGCAGGTCGGGGCGCAGGAACGGGAAATCGTTGTTGCCGCCGTCCCACAGGATGACGTCGGCTTCCTGCGCGGCCTGCGCCACGATGCGTGCATAATCCACGCCGGCGTAAACCACGTTGCCGATGGCAAGGTGCGGTTCGTATTCCTCGCGTTCCTCCACGGTGCAATGCGCGGCATCGAGGTCGGCACGGCTGGCGAAACGCTGCACCGCCTGACGCGCGAGGTCTCCGTAGGGCATTGGGTGACGCATGACCACGACGCGCAGGCCGCGTTCCTTGAGGCGGCGCGACAACCAGCGGGTGACGGGCGATTTGCCGCAGCCGGTGCGCACCGCGGAAGTGGCGATGACGGGAACCGGCGCCGCGAGCATCGTGCGGCCGGGGCCGAGCAGCACGAAGTCCGCACCCAGCGCCAGCGCGCGCGAGGCGGTATGCATGACGCGTGCATGTTCAATGTCGCTGTAAGAAAACACCACCTGTGTGACCCGCTCGCGATCACAAAGCGCTTCAAGGTGGCTTTCCTCGACGATCGGGATGCCCTGCGGGTAAAGCCCGCCGGCGAGCTCGGGCGGGTAGCGCCGCCCGGCGATCTCGGGGATCTGCGTGGCGGTGAACGCAACCACCCGGGACTGCGGATTGTCGCGAAACACCATGTTGAAGTTGTGAAAATCGCGTCCAGCGGCGCCGAGGATGACAACACGAGCGGGTGATGGTGCGGGCATGGGCGATGTTCCGGGTCGGTGGCGCGCTCGGGGTAACTGGCTCAAAGCATGAGCTTACCCGAGAGCAGGGTGTCCGGGGCATGCGCGTGCCTGCGCGCGCGCGTTTTCCGGTAGACTCGCGCACATGGCAACAAGGAAATCTGCCAAGAAATCACGTGGCAAGCGCGCACGCTTGGCCCCGCGCAAGGACAAGCGTGGCCTGAATGCCGCCGAGATCGTGCTCGGACTGGATAGCGACGCGCTCGCGCCGTTAGTGGCGCAGGTGACCGGCGTGGGCGGCGCGCCGATTGGCGCTTACCGCGAGCCGCTCTCGGGGCGCGCATTGTTGATCGCCGCGCTTCCGGTCGAGGCGGTGCAGCCCACGCCGTTTCAGCGCGACCTCTCACCAACACACGCCAAGCGCCTCGCCAACAAGATAGAGGAGAGCGGTTCGTTTCTGGATCCGCTGATCGTCGTGCGCGGCGAGGATGGAAGACTCTGGACGCCGAACGGGCGGCATCGCCTCGCGGCGGCGAAGCATCTTGGTCTTCGCCAGGTGACAGCGCTGGTTTCGCCCGATGAGGATCTCGCGTTTCGCATCCTCGCGCTCAATACCGAAAAGGCGCATAACCTGAAGGATCGCAGTCTCGAGGTCATCCGCATGGCGCGCAATCTCGCCAAGCGCAAGCCGCGCGCCAGGGAGAGCGAATTCAGCGCCGAGTTCGAGGCGCCGGAGTTGCTGACGCTTGGCATCATCTACGACAAGAATCCGCGCTTTGGTGGTGGCGCCTACAGCCCGTTTCTGAAAAAGGTCGATCGCTTCAGCGACAAGACGCTGCCCGCGAGCCTGCGGGTGCGTGAGGACTATGCGTCGCGCATCGCCGGAATCGATGCACAGGTCAAACGCATTGTGCAGGGGCTCGAGGCGCGCGGCTTCAAGTCACCGTACCTGCGCACGTACGTGGTGGCACGAATCAACCCGGTGCGCTTTCACAAGATCAAGAAGGGCGATACCCGGCCCGCGATGCCGATCGGCGAGGCGCTGACGCGCATGGCCGCGGCCGCCAAGAAGTTCGATGCCGCGTCGGTCAAGGCCGGCGACCTCGCCCTCGTGGCAGCGGTAAGCAGCGAGCCAGGCTAGCGATCGACGCCACCGCTCCAGCCCCGCTCGACCGATCAGGCCGAAGCCGACATGCGATGTCGGGATATCTCGTTAAGGTAGAATACCCTTCACTTACGCAGCGGTGAGAGACACCATGAGTGACCCGGAAGACCTTTTTGATGTTGCTTTCGACAAGGCCGTTGCCGTCGGCAACGAAGTGGCGGATCGCGACAGCGAGGCCGATGTCTGGGACATCGGCGACGGCGTGCTGGCGGGTGCGATCCAGTACTGGTTGTACTCGCGCCAACCGTGTGGAGATCCACGCTGCGAGGAATGTGCGCCCATCAGCACGGCCGAGGGCCGTATGGCGGAACTGCTTCGCCTCGTGAAGCAGTTCGCCGAGGACAGTGAGTACTACCACTCTCCGAGTGACATCAATGTCGGACGGGCCTGAATCCGGCATGACGTCGACCCATCGCACGCCCACCGCGGTCGAGGCCGCGCGGCGCCGGCGTGCGTTGCGCCCGGTAGTGCCACTACTGATCGCGCTGGTTGTGGGTTCCGTGATTGCCTACCGTGAGGTGCCGTGGGTGCAGCGGCAGGCGCAGCATCTGCTCAATCCGGCCCAGGCGCGCGCCGTCGAAGCCTGCGAGGTGGCGGCACTCAAGTTGGCGAGTGCGCCCGACTTCGCGCGCATCGTGACGCCCGGCCGGGTCCACGTCACGCAACGTGGCTTTTACATCGAGCGCATAGTGCTTGGACAGATGGCCCAGCAGGGCGGCGAGCAGCGCTCCTTCGTGGATTGCTATGCAGACCTGGACGGCAACGTGGTGAATGTCGGCGTGCCCGCGCGGCGCGGTACCACGCCCCCTGCAGAAAAGCGCTAGGCTGCGCCCGGCATCAGGTCGTCAAGCCCGCCATCCATGTGGAACTCGGTGAGCTCTGTGAAGCCGCCGATATGCTTGCCGTCCACGAAGATCTGCGGGACGGTGCGGGCGTGGTTGGTGGCTTCGAGCATTTCCTTCAGGCCGGCACGGTCGGTATCCACCCGCACCTCGTCGTAACCAATTCCGTACTTCGTCAGCAGATTCTTGGCCCGCTCGCAAAGCGGGCAGGTGCCGGTGCTGTAAATCTTGACGCGTGCCATACGTGCTCCATGCTTCTGGATCGGGAGAGTCTAGAGAAGTGCCGGCGGGCGGCCAAGTTTTCAACCCCACGCTCGCCGCGGGATTGCCAGCGCCGGGCCTCTACGCGTGCGCGATGGCGTCTCCGATCAGCGTGCGGATTGCAGAATGCTGCGCCTCGATGCTGGCGGCAAGCCGGAACTGGGTTTCGGCGCGCAACAGATTTTGCTCCGGCCACTTCACCTTGAAGTAGACGTTGCCGTTAAGGTGGTCGGCGAGAAAGCGTAGCCCGAGCTCGAAGGGAATCAAACGGATGGCATCGGGCAGGTAATCGATATCGGATGGTGTCAGGAACACGCGGGTCTCGGCGACGTAGCGCGTCATCAGGGCCTGGCAGCGTTCGAGATCAAATTGCGCATCGCTCGCTTGCCGGGGTGATTCGCCCGCCGGGTTGCAGGCCGAGCGCAGGCAGTCGCCAATGTCGTAGTGCAGCAATCCCGGCTGAACGGTATCGAGGTCGATCAGGCTGATGGCCTTGTCGCTCGCGCCATCAAACAGCACGTTGTCGATTTTCGGATCGCCATGAATGATCCGCAGCGCCAGGATGCCCTGGCGCTTGGCGTCCTCCAGCGCGCCGATGATCGATTCGCGCTCATTGGCGAACTCGACGCAGAACGAGAGTGCCGGCGACCGGTTGTGTGCCGGCGAACGCGCCAGCGCCTCGCGAAACCGGGCGAAATAGAGCGGTGTCTGGTGAAATCCTTCTCGAGTGACGTGCAGGTGTTCGGTCGGCAGATCCTGCACCAGCGCATGGAACCGCCCGAGCGCATAGCCCACTTCGCCCGCCTGCGCCGCACTCGCCAGCCGCTCGTGCGTGACGCTGCCGGTGATGAAAGTGAGCGTCCGCCAGAATTCGCCATCAGCATCGATGAACCAGTCCTGGCCATCACGCGCTTGTACGATCTCTGGAAGTCGCAGGGTTCGCGTGCCGGTGTCGCGCGCGGCGATATGCGCGAGCAGCGTGCGCAGGTTTTCGAGGATGCGTTCCGGCCTCGGGAAGGCGCGGCGGTTGATGCGCTGCAGCACGGCTTGCGTGCCTGCGGCGTCGGTGACGAGATAGGTGTCGTTGATCAGTCCGCGTCCCAGCGGCTCGACGCTCCTGATCGGGGTGGCGAGCGCAAAGGCCGCAGCGGCGTGCTGCGCGGAAGTGGTCGGGGCGGTGTTCATGTCGGCGCCAGCCATCGTACACTGGCGTGCGTGATGTGCCGAGCGGCTCGGCGGCCGGACGCAGGAGGGCATGATGACGCTGAAGAGGCGATGGCTGATCGGAGCACTTGCCGGAGTGGTGGTGCTTGGTGCCTCGGCCTATTGTCTCGGACCGCTGTGGCTGCGTACTTCGGACGATGCGCCCCCACGCAACTTCGTCGCTGTCAGCGAGCGGCTGGCGAGCTCGGGCCAGCCATCCGCCGCGCAGCTCGCGGCTTTGCGGGCAAAGGGTTACACACTCGTCATCAATCTCGCGCCACCACAAAGTTACGGTTCGCTGCCCGAAGAGGGTGGCTTGGTTGGCCGGGAGGGCATTGCGTACGTGAATATTCCGGTCGATTTCGAGCGCCCGAGCGCCGGCGATTTCGAGCTGTTTCGGCGCATCGTCTCGGCCCGCGCGCAAGACAAGGTGCTGGTGCACTGCCAGCTCAACTACCGGGCCTCGAGTTTCGTGTTCCTGTATCGCGCCATTCACGAGCACGTCGCACCGCTCGAGGCCGCGGAAGCGATGCTGCAGGTCTGGCGGCCGAACGAACCCTGGAAGGAGTTCATCAACGGCCGCCTGCGGGAACACGGCATCGATTTCAGCATCTGAGCCGCGCGGACACGATTGTGGCGCGGCGGTAGTATGATTGGAAAATCGGAGTTGTGAGCCGCGCGATGGACGAGCCCAAGCTGGTGTGTTGGAAATGCGGCGCCTCGTTGAAGGGCGTTCCGATACCGCTGTCGCGGCGCGCCGAGTGCCTGGCGTGCCATGCCGAGCTGCACGTCTGCCGGTTGTGCCACTTCTACGACCCGCGGGTGGAGGGCAAGTGCCGCGAGGACCGGGCCGAGGAAGTTCGTGAAAAGGAACGTGCCAATTTCTGTGACTACTTCAAGCCGCGCCCGAATGCATTTCGGGCGAAGGATGCCGCCCGGACGGAAGCGGCCAAGGGCCGGATCGACGCCTTGTTTGCCGGCGGCGAGGTAGATGACGCACCTAACGTGCCGTCCGAACTCGAGGCGCTGTTTGGCAATAAGCGCGAGAAGCCCAAGGAATGAAACGGCCAAAATCCGGCAAGCGCAAACCCGCGCGCCAACCGCGCAAGCCGTCGGTGCAAGACAATCCGGCGCAGGCGCAGCAACGGCGTCGTCAGCTCGCTACCCACTACGCCGCCCGCTACCGTTCGCGCTGACCGCGCGTCTCAGTGGTAGTCCTTGTTCGGACGTGACGGGTTGTCGACTGAACCGGCAATTCCGGTCGGCTCGTCGCGGTGCATGCGATGCTGGTCGACCGTGAGATAGCTCGCCGTGAGGCGCGTCATGAGCGCACGCAGCAGGGTATGGTGCAGCGTGGTTCCCGAGCGATAGCCGGTGAAGTGGCCGATCAGCGGCGGGCCCGCCAGCGAGAGGTGTCCCAGCACGCCGATCAGGCGCACGCGTAGCGCGAACGGCAGTCGCATCAGCTCATGTAGTGGCACAGCCGAAGCCTCCAGCCGTAGTCCACCTGCGGTTGCTTGCGCCGCGGGTTCGGTGAGGTCGCTCACGAGCGACGCATCCAGCAGCGCCGCGGTGGGGTCTGCCTCGGCGCGCGGCACGATCAGCTGCACGCGAAAGTCCCGGGCGGGCATGAGGGTGGCGATGCCGGCGCTGTCGCGCACCTCGATCGGTTGTTGCACTCGCAACGCCTTGCGCGGCAGCGCCTGCTGCTGAACACCGGCACGCGCCAGCAATTCCAGGTACGACTCGAAGTCGTTCGGTCGCGAGGGCACGTCCGGCCCTTCGATCTCTATCAGGGCATTGTCTATGCCGCCGACACGTAGTGCCGCAAGCAGTGTCGTGGCGCCGCGCAAAACGACGCCGTCGCGGTTGGCCAGCGTGAGCACCGGCCGCGTTTCAACCACGGTGTCCCAGCGTGCAGCGATGACACGCCGATTGACGTCCAGGTCAGTGCGCAGAAACCATATTCCGCTGTCCGCTTCCGCGGGATGAAGATGCAGCGCAATCGCGCCCGAGACCTTGCGGGTCGGACCGTTCCAGGAGGTGCCGTGCGCCAGGGTGTGTTGGCGTACGGACTCGCCTGTGTTGGTGTGTGTATCGTCGATCATGGTAGTGCCCGTTGCGTTCGTTGCGTTGATCATGAGTCGCTCCCCGTGTTCACTACTGAGTCGCCGCGGCAGAGTCGCCGGCCTCGCGGTCGCTCACTTTCGCGTTCGCGTGCGTAGCCGCGCGATCGGGTGCGGTTGCAGGTTCGCTGGCGACGAGCAGCTCGTCCTCGCCGAGTGTCACGATGTGCCAGGCCTCGCGCTCGCGGTACAGCTCGCGCAGCAGCTCGTGGGTAAGGGCATGGCCGCATTTGTAGGTACGCAGGTGGCCGATGACCGGCAGTCCGAGGAGGGCGAGGTCACCGATCGCGTCGAGAACCTTGTGGCGGACGAACTCATTGCGAAAACGCAGGCCTTCTTCGTTCACGATCCGGTTGCCATCGACCAGGATCGCGTTGCGCAGCGAGCCGCCCATGGCGAGACCCTGGTCGCGCAGGCGCGCGATGTCGTGGGCAAAGCCGAAGGTGCGGGCCGGCGCGATCTCGCGCGTGAAGGTCTCGGGCTCGATCGGGATCGACAGGCGCTGGTTGCCAATCGCCGGCGTCGGGAAGCTGATTTCGACCGTCACCCATGGCGTCGGGTGCGGCAACAGCATGGCGAACTTTTCGCCATTGGCGACCACGATAGGGCGTGTGATGAGAATGGCGCGCCGGGGCGCGGGCTGACGAACGACGCCGATGCGCCGGATGAGCGAGACGAACGGGTCCGCGCTGCCGTCCATGATCGGCACCTCGGCGCCGTCGACCTCGATCGTGGCGTTGTCGATCTCGCAGCCGCGCAAGGCAGCGAGCAGGTGCTCCACGGTGCGGACCACCACGCCGTGCGCGTTCGCAATGCCGGTGCACAGCTGGGTATCAAAGACGTTGCGCCAATGTGCCGGAATAATGCGGTCAGCGCCGGGCACGTCGGTGCGCACGAAGCGGATGCCGCTGTCCGCATCGGCCGGCAAGAGTCGCATCACCACCTTCTGGCCGCTGTGCAGTCCGCGCCCGACGTAGGTAAACGGGGCGGCCAGGGTTTGCTGGTGTCGCGGGATACCTGGTTCTGTCGTTTTCATCGCGCTTTCCTCCTGATCGTTGATGCCGACTCGCACGGGGACTCGTTGTGGCCTGATGCGACTGTCTCGGTGCTAGAATGGCTGTCGGCAGGAAACGACGCCTGTCGCGTTGCGCCAGAGCGTTGTCCGGCATCGTTGTCCGAACGCGCCAGTGTGTTGTCCGCGGATGCCAGCGAGGATGAAGACCAAGACCACGCAACCGACCACCATCGCGTCCTGGGCCATCGTGATCTGGCGCGCGCTGGAAGCACGCGGCGTGAATCCGCGACCGATCTTCGAGCGTTCCGGGGTCGACCCCGCGCATTTTCACGATGAGGGCGCGCGCTATCCGATATCAGACATGCGGCGGCTTTGGCACGCGGCGGTCGAAACGACTGGCGACCCGTGCTTCGGGCTTGAGGCGGGCCAATACCTGCACCCGACAACCTTCCATGCGCTTGGCTACGCGTGGTTCGCCAGCCACACGTTGTACGAGGCGTTTGAGCGCTTCGTGCGCTTTACGCGCATGATTTCGACCGGTCTTAGCATGCGGCTCGTGCGGGCGGGCGACGAGGCGGAAGTCGTTTGGGGTGTCACGGACCCGTCGGTCGATGTCGCGCTGGCCGCCGCCGATGCTTCGGCGGCGGCGCTGCTCATGATGTGCCGGGCGAGCTGCGGCGAAACGTTCCATCCGAAGCGCATGCGTCTTACACGCCCGAATCCACCGTGTCTTGATCGCTTTGAAGCGCTGGTGCGCGCGCCGATCGAATTCGGCTCGCCGGACAATGTGATGGTGCTGGATCGCGCCGAACTCGAGCGCCAACTGCCAACTGGAAACTTTGATTTGGCGCGCGCGAGCGAGGAAGTAATCGTCCGCTACCTCGCGCACCTCGATCGACACGAGGTGGCGATGCAGGTGAAGGCGCGGCTTGTGGAGATGCTGCCATCGGGCCGTGTGACCGCCAAGGCGATGGCCGATGCGCTGCACCTGAGCGTGCGCAGCCTGCAACGCAAGCTTGGCGAGCAGCAGACGAGTTTTGCCCAGCTGCTGGAAGACACCCGGCGCGAACTGGCCCGTCAGTATGTCGGTACCTCGCGTCTGTCGGTCGGCGAAATAACCTACCTGCTGGGTTTCGCGGATCCAGCGAATTTTACCCGCGCCTTTCGCCGCTGGACCGGGCAGTCACCGAGCGAATTCCGGACCAATCATCGCGAAACGGCGCAGGCCGGCACGCCGGCACTCGAGTGAATTCGGTACAATTGTGTTGAATACGCGGTATCGGCCCGCGAGAAGTGAGAATGCCTGAATGAAATTACCTGAGTGGTCCAAGGGCGTGGCGCTGGCGGTGTGCGCGGCCACCGTGGTTGCCTGCGCAGCCAATCCGGTGACTGGCCGCCGCCAACTGATGCTTGTGTCGGAGAGCAGCGCAATTTCTTCATCAGCCCAGGCGTACACGCAGATGATGGCCCCGCTTGAGCAGGAAGGGCGCATCAATCGCGACAAGGCGTTGCAGAACCGCATCAACCTGATGACTGGCAAGCTGGTGGCGCAGGCGATTCGCTATCGCCCCGAGACCAAGGACTGGAAATGGGAGGTCAAGATCATCGACGATCCCAAGACGGTAAATGCGTTCTGCATGGCTGGCGGCAAGATGGCCGTTTACACGGGCCTGATCGAGCAGATCAAGCCGACCGACGATGAACTGGCGCAGGTCATGGGCCACGAGATCGCGCACGCGCTGTCCTCGCACACCGTCGAGAAGATGTCGATTGCGCTGGCAACGAATATCGCCGTTACCGCGATTGCCGTGACATCTGATCGTCCGGGAGTTGCGCTGACCGGCGCGGCGCTCGCGGCGGCGCTCGCGATTCAGCTGCCGAACAGCCGTACCGCCGAAACCGAGGCCGATCGCATCGGCATCGAGCTTGCCGCGCGCGCGGGTTACAACCCCTATGCGGCGGTGACGCTATGGGAAAAGATGGGCAAGGCGAGCGGTTCTGGCGACTCCAAGTTCGACTGGTTGAGCACCCATCCGGCACCGGCGCGCCGCCAGGAAACGCTGGCCGAGCTCGCGCCCAAGATGATGCCGTACTACGAGTCGCGCGAAAAACGACCTGTGTTCCCGCTCAAGAGCAACTGAGCGCGAAGACGGATTCACTGTCAAACAAGGAGACCCCCAGCATGTCGCACACGTACGAGGAACTGAAGCACAAGACCGTGGCCGAGTTGCGCGAGATTTCCAAGGAGATCGAGCACGAGGCAGTCAAGGGCGCCACCCAGATGAACAAGGACCACCTGTTGCTGGCACTGTGCACGGCGCTCGGCATCGATCCGCATGTGCATCACCACGCGGTCGGGATCGACAAGACGGCGATCAAGACCAAGATTCACGCGCTCAAGAAGAAGCGCGACGAGATTCTCGCCACCAAGGATCGCGCCGGGCTGGCGCCCGTGCTGCGCGAGATCCACAACCTCAAAAAGCGCATCCGGCGGGCAATGGTCTGACGACCGGCCGCGGCGCGGGCGCTTCCGCGAATCCGTCAGCATTCAGCAGAATCCGGGTTGGCGCCTGCGCCCGGTTCAGGCAATCCAGCGTTCGCGCGACAAGACCAGGGAATGTGGGGCTTGTTGTCTGGCAACCACCGCTAACCGGTCATTCGGCGAAGTCGAGTTTGTCCTGAAGGGCTTCCACCGCCTTCCTGGCACAGACCTCGTCTTTCTCGCCGCCCAGAGCACCGGCAACACCCACCGCCCCGACCAGCGCACCGGCTGCGCGAATCGGCACGGCGCCATCCAGTACCAGGATGCCGGTCACATGGTTCATCTCCTGGCGGATGTCGGCGCGGTTCTCGCGGAATTCGCTGGTCGCGACGCTCGAAAGGATCACGGCATTGGCCTTTTTCCGGGATATCTCGATGGTGAAAGGCGGGGCATACATGTCGCGCAGGATGGCCTGCGGGGCGGCGCCACGATCAACGACCGTGGCCGCCACCTGGTAGCCTTGCGCTCGACACGCATCGACCGCGCCCTGCGCGATATCGCGCGCCAGTTCCATCGACATCTGCTTGACGGTGATGATGTCATTGTCCGCAAAGGCCGGTGCGGCGGCGATGATAATGGCGGTGGCGGTGAGAAATGTTGAGATGCGATGCATGGGGCCTCCTTCGGTGGCACATTGTCTCTGGGAAGACGTCGGGTCTCCAGCGGTGGTCTATCGTATGCAATTCACGCGCGGGATCAAAACCAATCGGCAGATCGGCAATCCTGATAGTCTCGCACGCATCGTCGATGGCACCCGGTCATGGATGGTCGCGAACGGCTCCATGGCGCTGGTCACGATGATCGTGCCACCGGCATTCCAAAGGCAGGCAATAGTTGTGGAGGCAGGCAAATTTTCGCTGGACGAAGTGGAAACCGCGTTGTCACGCTACTTGTGTGACGAACCAACTTCCGCATTGAAGAAATATGCGGAGCCATTTAGTCTGGACGGATGGTCCGGTCCGCCCGGGACGCGTTGCCCTCACGATGGCCAATAATCCGTATGTCTTTGATGCGACCGCGGAGAATTTTCCCCGCCTGGTGCTCGAGAATTCCGAAAAGGGTCCGGTCCTGGTGAACTACTGGTCGCCGCGCGCCGGCCCGTGCATGATGCTCATGCCGCGGCTCGTTCGATTGGCGGGCGAATTCGGCGGGCGTTTCCTGCTGGTGATGCTGAACACCGACGAGCTCGGCCAGCTCGCGCGCTCGCATGGCGTGACCAGCATCCCGACCGTCAAGGTTTACCGCCAGGGCAAAGTGGTGGACACGCTGCATGGCGCTGAGTCCGAAGACAGCGTGCGCCGGTTCATCCGCAAGCAACTGCCCGATACATCGGAGACGCTCTTGCAGGGCGCACTGGCCGCGCATTCGCGCGGCGACACCGCCGGCGCGGTGCGTCTTGCCGCGGAAGCGGCACTGGCCGATCCGCAGGACGCGCGTGCGCCTCTACAGGTGGCGAAATTGCTGGTGCTGCAGGGCCGTTACGCGCAGGCCGACGATCTGTTGCAGGCCCTGCCGCCCGAGGCGCGCGCGATGCCGGAGCTTCGCCAGCTTGCCGCGCATGTCGCGTTCCTGCGTGCCGCGCGCGACGCGCCGTCCGAGGATGCGCTGCGCGATGCGATCGCCGCAGATGCCGGGGACCTGGAAGCACGTTATCAGCTCAGTGCGGTGCGGCTAGTGGCGAATGACTACGATGGTGCGATGGAGCAATTGCTTGAAATCGCGCGACGCGAGCGCGGCTTTCGCCAGGATGCCGGCCGAAGCGGGTTGCTGGCCATCTTCGAGCTGCTGGGCGATGCGGACGAGCGCGTCGCGCGCTATCGCGCGCTGCTTCAGCAAGACGATGCACTGAGAAGACCGCCATGACCAGGCGCATCCTGCCCGCTGTCGGCAAGTTTGTGCGGATCGCGCTTGATGGCTGGGGAAAGCCGCGCGTCGAGGAGGCGGGGGGCGTCTGCTCCCTGTCTTTCGGTGGTGGGGTGGTGCAGAGTTCGATGCGTCTTTCCGAACCTTTCGGATTGGACCTCGGCTACACGCGCGCCATGATGGGTTTCCTGCTGTTCTGCGCCGAGCCCCGGAACATACTGATCGTCGGACTGGGCGGCGGCTCGCTTTCAAAGTACTGCTATCGCCACTTGCCTGAAGCGCGCATCACCTCGCTCGAAATCGAACCGGATGTCATCGCGTTGCGTGAGCAGTTTCGGGTGCCGCCCGACGAGGAGCGTTTTCGTGTCGTGCAGGCGGATGCCTCGACGTATCTCGCCGCGGGCGATGTGCAGGGATGCACGAGTGCAGGCGCGCGCGGGACAAGCGGTTGCGCCGCGGGCGATCTCGAGGCCGACGTCATTCTTCTCGATGGCTACGATGCGCAAGGCCTGCCCGATCGCCTGTGCACGGAATCTTTCTATGCCGATTGCTGGCGGGCGCTGAGCGAGAAAGGCGTGCTGGTCGTTAATCTCTGGGGAAACGACCAGCACCGCGGCGCGTATCTGAGGCGTTTGCGCCGGGTGTTCGGCGGGCGGGTGTGGTGGGCCAAATCATGCGACAGCGGCAACCTGATCGCGTTTGCGTTGAAGAGCGAACGCTACTATCCGCAATGGTCGCGGCTGCTGTCGCAGGCGCATTCGCTGGACGCACGACTTGGTCTCGGTCTCGCTGCAATCGTTACAGACATGCGCGAGCGCCGGGATCCGGAAGAGTGACGCGGATTCGGCGGCGGGAGGAGCGCCTAGAGGTTGCGCATATAGAGGATAATCTTCCAGACGTCGTTTTCCTTGAGAGTGCTTTTGAAAGGCGGCATCGCAGTACCTATGGGAATTCCCCCTTCGGCAATCGTCCAGAACAAGTATCCGTCGGAGGCGATCGGCATCTTGCTGGATGCCGCGACATTGGCGGGGCGCGGATTCAGACCCTTGCCCGCTTCACCATCTCCTGCCCCCGTTTTGCCGTGGCAAGCCGCACAATTCTGTTCGTACAGTTTCTTGCCAGCGGCAATGTTATCAGCCGTGCCCTTGAGCGGGTTCTGTTTGGTGGCATAGCGCGTATCGAGGCCATTCGCCATGACGAACTGGTGGCGGCGCATGGACATGCCGTCGTGCATCATTCCCATTTGCGCGGAACCGGGGAATGGCACCAGGCCGAGCCAAAACGCCAGCAGCAGGAGCAGGTCTCGTTTCATCGGGGTTGTCTCCGGTAGGTGGATGTGATTCTTTCCGGCCTCGTCGTCGCAACTGAATCAGAATGCGTCCGAATCATTTCCTGCCGGCGTGATAGGTCGCCTCAAGGGGGAAGGCGATCAATTTGCCATGACCCGTCAGGATTTGCAGATGCTTGGCGCGCGCCGCGGGGCTACCCCTTCTTTATCAGGCCGATCAGCCAGATCAGTAGCACGGCGCCGATCGTTGCCATGACGATCGAGCCAATGAAGCCACCGGCTTGGATGCCAAGCAGGCCGAACAGAAAGCCGCCGACGAGCGCGCCGATGATGCCAATCACGATATTGCCGGCGAACCCGAAGCCCTTGCCCTTCATCAGCAGTCCTGCGATCCAGCCGGCGATCCCGCCGATCATCAGCAATACGAGCAACATCTTCAGGGTCATGTCTCGGTTCTCAGGTGATGGAGAGGCCTGGTAGACCGGGCGGGCGATCATGCCAGGTCCACCCGGTGCCTGCTCCGGAGCCACTGCTGCACTACCCGGCCAAGTATGCGCGTGACGGCGATCCGTATCAGCACCACAATTGCTGTGGCTGCCGCGGCCGGCATGTTCAA
Source organism: Proteobacteria bacterium UBA6900 (assembly GCA_002451215.1). Taxonomy (GTDB): domain Bacteria; phylum Pseudomonadota; class Gammaproteobacteria; order Acidiferrobacterales; family Sulfurifustaceae; genus SM1-46. The sequence goes on along the minus strand of DKBM01000111.1, from coordinate 19,601 downwards.
TATCTACCTGCCTGAAAATCAAAGCAATCCGTAGACGTCAGCCGGATGGCTCAGCCGGGGGCGGGAAGGGCGCTGGACTTTGGATACTGGCTGGATATACAGTATCCGGCATGGAACCCCTCACCAAGCGCCAGGCCGAGATTCTGGCCCTGATCCGCAAGTTTTTGGCCGAGGCCGGCCGCCCGCCGACCCGTGCCGAGATCTGCGAGGCCTTTGGCTTCAGTTCACCGAATGCGGCCGAGGAGCACCTGCGCACGTTGGCGCGCAAGGGCGCGATCGAGATGATTCCGGGCCTCTCGCGCGGCATCCGCGTGTTGAAGACCCCACGTGGTGCGGATATGGCCGAGCCGGGCTTGCCCGTGGTCGGGCGGGTCGCGGCAGGCAGCCCGATCCTCGCCGAGGAAAACGTCGAAGAACGCTACCAGGTCGATGCGCGCCTGTTCAGTCCGGGCGCCGATTACCTGTTGCGCGTTCGCGGCCACAGCATGCGCGATGCCGGCATCCTGAACGGCGACCTGCTCGCCGTGCATCGCACGGGCGAGGCGACTAGCGGCCAGATCGTGGTCGCACGCCTCGACAACGACGTCACGGTCAAGCGTTTCCAACGCCGCGGCCATACGGTGCGGCTGCTACCCGAGAATCCCGACTTCGAGCCGATCGAGGTCGATCTGCGCCGTGAGCCGCTTGCCATCGAGGGCATCGCCGTCGGCGTCATCCGCACCAGGCCACGATGAACCTGCCGGATATTCTGCAACGCGCCGACATCTGGCGCGGCGATGCCGCTCCCCCTGTGCAGGCGCTACCCTCGGGTTTTCCCGGGCTCGACGCGCTGTTGCCGGGCGGGGGGCTGCCGCGCGGTGCGCTCACCGAGATCGTGATCCCGCGCGAAGGTATCGGCGAGCTTTCCCTGCTCATGCCGGCGCTGGCACGCGCCACTGAGGACGAGCGCTGGCTGGTGTTCGTCGCGCCGCCGCACGTTCCGTATGCGCCGGCGCTGGCGCGTGCCGGTGTCAATCTCGCGCGCGTGCTCATCGTGCATCCGCGCAACGCGCAGGAAGGGCTGTGGGCGGTAGAGCAGGCGCTGCGTGCCGGGACGGCGAGCGTGGTGCTCGCCTGGCTCGCGCACGCCGACTCCAAGGCCCTGCGGCGCTTGCAACTTGCCGCCGAGGCGGGTGAATCGCTCGGGATTCTGTTTCGTTCCATTCGCAGTATCGAGGAAGCATCCCCGGCGGCGCTGCGCTTGAAGCTCGAACCGGCGAGCCTGGAGGGCGCACGTGTCGCGGTGCATATTCTCAAGCGCCGGGGCGGCTGGCCGACCGGCCCGGTGATGGTGGAGGTGGATCATGTTGTGGCTCGCCCTCTATCTCCCCGCACTTTCGCTCGAAATCTTCGTCCGCGCCGACCCCGCGCCTGAGCCGCTTGTCGTCTATGTTGACGAGCGTGTTCAACAAGTCCTGATCGCCAATCGCGCGGCGCAGACGCTCGGCGTGCGGCCCGGCATGGGGCTCGGTGCGGCGCACGCGCTGGCGCCCGATCTGCGCGTGCGCCCGCGCGATGCCGTTGCCGAGCGTGCGATGCTCGAGCGTCTCGCTGCCTGGGCTGGACAGTTCACCTCGCAGGTCAGCATTGTCTCGCCGCACATGTTGCTGCTCGAGGTAGAAGGCAGTCTCACGCTGTTTGGCGGCCTTACACCGTTGCGCGAACAGGTCCGCGCGCAGATTGCCGCGCTCGGTTTCGAGGCGATCATGGGCGTTGCGCCTACACCGCTTGCCGCGACCTGGTTCGTGCGCGCCGGGCGCGAGGTGGAGATTACCGATCAGGCAACCTTGTCCGGCGCGCTCGCGGCGCTGCCGCTCGCCTGCATGGGGCTGACAGAGAAGCAGCGCGATACCCTGCACGCCATGGGCGTGCGTACGGTTGGCGATTGCCTGCGTCTGCCGCGCGCGGGATTCGCGCGGCGACTGGGCGCGGAGCTGGTCATGGCATTCGATCAGGCGCTCGGGCGCATGCCCGATCCACGCCCGTATTACAGTGCGCCAGCGCGCTACCGCGGCAATCTTGCCTTGCCCGGTTCAGTCGAGAATACCGAAGGGCTGCTGTTCGCATTGCATCGGCTGTTGCAGGAGCTGGGTGGTTTTCTTCTCGCGCGTGGTGCCGGTGTCCCGGCGTTGACGCTAATCCTGCACCACATAAAGCGCGCCACGACCGAAGTGACGCTTGGGCTGGTGGCGCCAAGCCGCGATGTCGAGCATCTGTTTGCGCTGTGGCGCGAGCGCCTTGAGCGAGTCGAGTTGCCCGCGCCGGTCGAGGAGATCACGCTGCGTGCCGATGCGCTCGTGCCACTCGCCAGCCGCGCCGGTGATTTCTTCGCGCCGAAACATGCCGATCCGCAAGCACGCGCAGCGCTGATCGAACGGCTCAAGGCCCGTCTGGGGGAGGACGCGGTGCGCGGGCTGGCGCTGGTGGCGGAGCATCGGCCGGAGCGGGCATGGCGTTACGTTGCCGTGGGCGAGGGGAAGGGCACCGCTCCGCCTACCATACGTCCGCTGTGGTTATTGGCTGCACCGCTGCCGCTGGAAGAACGTAACGGCACGCCGTGGCTGGAAGGTGCGCTCGCGCTCGCGCCAGATCGGGAACGTATTGAATCCGGCTGGTGGGACGATGGCGACGTGCGCCGCGACTACTTCGTTGCGCATAGCCCCAGTGGAGCACGGCTCTGGGTGTATCGGGAACTCACCGGCCCCCGGCTCTGGTTTCTGCACGGCGTATTTGGCTAGCGGTATGGCTGTACAACACTACTACAACACTACCTCGCTGCCACTCTGGCGCACTACCAGCTCCGGTTGTCGTCGAGACGCTTGGAACGCCCACTGCAAAGCATTAATCTATGCCGCACCACGCAACAGCAACTTGCTATCTCGCTGGNNCTGTGCAGCCCTGTTGCTGCCTGCGGCGATGGCCGAGCAGAAGGCCGCTTCCAAAGCGAATGAAAGACCTGCCGCAATGGCGGCGACCGCACACAAGGTCACGGCGACGGTGATGGCCATCGACTACAAGGCTCGCACCGTCAAGCTCAAGGACGAGAAGGGCAACGAAACGGAGCTGGTCGTCGGTCCCGAGGCCACGCGCTTCAACGAGGTCAAGAAGGGTGACATCGTGACTTTCGAGTATTACGAATCCGTCGCCATCGAGGTGACGCCGAAGGGTGCGATGGCGCCGGCCGCTGGTGAAGCCGCTTACGTTGAGAAGAACAAGCCAACCCAGGGTCCCGGCGGCACCATGATGCGGACCGCAACCATGACGGCCACGGTCGAGGCCATTGATTACAAAAAGCGCACGGTGAAGCTAAAAGGTCCGCAGGGTAATTCCCGCACGTTTACCGTTGGCCCGGAAGCCAAACGCTTCAACGAAGTGAAGAAGGGTGATCAGGTGACCATCAGCTACACTGAGGCCACGGCGATCAACGTGACGAAGCCCAAAAAGAAGTAGAAGTTATCGGCTTTGGTTGTCGGACACCCCGGCCAGACGTTGGTCGGGGTGTATCCGGCAGGCGCAGATAGAGCCAAGGAAATGGCAACATGAACAGAATTGTCGGGTCCGGATTTCTGGCTGCACTACTCGGGCTGACTGGCATGCTGTACAGCGCCGCCGGTTCGGCCGAGCTATCACAGTCCTACGCCAACCGCGCCAACAAGTGGGAAACCACCGTTCAGGTGCGCTACCTCGACGGGCGCAGCGTTGGCTTCGATAGCGGCGGCACGGTCGAGCTCGACAATGAACCCGGATTCGGTTTCGGATTCGGCTACAACTTCAATCAGCATCTCGCCCTGCATGCCGATATTTCATGGGCCTCGATCGATTACAAGGCGTCGACCCCCGCGCGCAGCTATACCAGCCGGCTGGACACCGCCAGCACGCAGTTCAATCTGACCTATTATTTGCTATCCGGCCCATTGACGCCCTTCGTGGCGGGAGGATTGGGCTGGACATGGGTGGATAGCAACATTCCGTCCGGACCATCCGGTATCTACTGCGATCCCTGGACGTACTACTGCTATCCCTACCAGTCCACCTATAACGACACGGCGTTCTCGTATAATGCCGCCCTCGGCCTGCGCTGGGACATCACCCGCAGTTACTTTTTGCGCGCGAGTGTCGGCAAGCTGTGGATCGATTTCGATCGCGCCAGCGGAACCCCGTCTTTCACCAACGGACGCGTGGACTTCGGCTTCATGTTTTAGCCGCTCCGGCCCTGCGGGGCCGAATGCCGGCTGAGCGGATCAGGCGCTCGCGAGCCAGTTGAGCGCCGCCTTTCTGTCGCCATCCCCGAAGTGCCGCACTTCGGCATCGACGAAGTGATTGGCCACGCGTGGCAGCACCGCCAGAAAGCCGCTGTCCGTGACCGCCGCCACGCGCGCGATCTTGCGGTGGTGATCCTTCACGAAGCGGAGATGGCTTAGCAGCGCGCCAAAGCTCGCCCAGCCGGGAAAGCTGGGTGCTGCAATCATCAATCCTTTTAACGCGCCGTGTTGCTCGATGTAGGGATCGACGATCTTTGCCAGCGCCTCGAAATCGGCAGTTTGCAGCGGGCCGACCGGCTCAATGACCAGCACGCCGTACTCCGGTAGAAGTTCGTGCCTTAGCATCGCTGTTTCCTCGCAGGTGGGTCGCGATGTAGGGCGCCATGTGAGCCGCGCGGACGGTATCCGGCGATAGTGTGGCGGCGCCCGCGGTCCAGTACGTCAGCGTTTGGGCGGCAGGCTCGAGACAAACCCGATCGCGCGCTTCACCCACGCAAGAAGGTCCTTGTCGGACTCGAAACCTTTCTCGTCCACAAACAGGAAGCCGGTGAGCGGTTGGCCGGTGAAATCCATTTTCCGCGCATGCGGCAGCTCGAGGCATTCCTCATACTGCTGTGGTCCGACCCGAACCATCAGCTCATTTCCGACTACGCCAATACACATGTGCCCGTTCAGCATGAAAGCCAGCCCGCCGAACATGCCTTTTTCGGACACGTTCGGGTATTCGTCGAGCGCTTCACGCACGCGCTGCGCGACCCCTTCGTCGTAGGCCATTGCGGCGGCTCCTCCCGACCGTGCATACGCATGGAAGGCCGGAGGTCGAGATTCCGGCCGCCTGTGCGGGGCGGTCTTTGTTTTGGGTGACGGGTAATCCTAGCGCCGGACGCGCGGCGGAATTTGATCCACGTCAATTTGTGCGGGCAGCTGCGCGCCGCGAGCGGGGATCCGGTGGGGCGCTCCAGGGTGCTGAAACACGCCCGTTTTGCGGCTGGTGCGGGCACATACGGGGCCGTCCGTGTCTGCCAGCGCACCGCAAATGTCCCGGTGGCTGCGCAGCTTCTCGAATCTCGGGGCTCGAACCCCTCAGTCTTCCCGTGGCCGTTGCAAGGGAAACCAGCGCGGGAGCATTGAGACAAGGACCCCATCCTTGAGGAGCAGGTGATGATACAGACCGGCGAGTGCGTGGAAACCTGCGACCCACAAGATCGTATCGCCAAGCCAGGTGTGAACGCTCGCCACGGTCTTGCCTGCGTTGTGTGAGGCACCAACGAGAGGTTGAATCTCCAGTCCAAAAAGCAGCGTCAGTGGATGTCCTTCGAGCCATGCGCCGGAAATGGCGGTAATCGGTACTGCGAAGAGAAGCAGGTACAACATTCCTTGCACGCCAGATGCTCCGACACGTATCCAGCGGGAAAGCGGCGGAGGGGTCGGGCGCTTGTCGACGAGTTGCCAGAGTACTCGCAACGCGACAAGGGCGAACACGCACAATCCAAGTGATTCGTGGAGTTGGCGATCGAAATCGCGGGCAGATGAGTACACGCGTTCTTCCGATCCTCCCGGGCCGTAGATGAACGCGATCAGCACCAATAAGGCTGTCGCCCAGTGGAAGGTTTGCGCGATCGCTCCGTAGCGCGTGCGCGAGGAATCCGCCAATTCATTTCCTTTCATTTGGAATGCACGCTACCTGATTGCTGGCATGGGTAACGGGTTCTGGGCACTCAGACTATTTTGCCTGCAGAGTGCAGCGCCAGTATATCGGCGATAGCGCGGTTCAGCGGTGTCGGCACGCCTTTGCGTTGCCCCAGTTCCACCACACCGCCGGAAAGCCAACGCACCTCCAGCGGATTGCCTCGCTCCAGATCGTGGTGCATTGACGACGTCATGTCGGGATCCACATCGTCCGCCAGTTGCAGGCGCACCTCGGCGTAGTCTTCGGCCAGGTCCACCCCGTGCGCGCGCCCGACTGCAACCACCTCCCGCATCACGTCGAGCAAGAAGGCGCGGGTCTGTGGGTTCTCGCGGATTGGACCGATGGGCTTGCGAATCGTCGTAGTGGTCCCCGACAGGCCCACCAGGAAGACATATTTTTGCCAAATCTCGCGCAGGATGTTCTCCGACAGTTCTGCGTTGATGCCACCCGCGAGGCAGGCCGCCAGAAGCGCCTGCCCCCGAGGCGACCGGGAGCCATCGAACTCGCCGAACAGCAGCCGTTGCATCGGGCCTGTCTGGCGTATGACGCCCGGCCTGTCGATGCTCGCCGCGACGTAGCCCACACCGCCCATGATCTGCGATTCGTCATAGGCGGCGCGCAGATACTGGTCTTTCAGTACACCGTTCTGAAACGAGATTATCGTCGTGCGAGGGCCGACCATCGGGCGGATCTGTTGCAGCGCCGTCTCGGTATCCCACAGCTTGACGCACACCATCACGAAATCGACGACACCCACCTCGCCCGGATCGTGAGTCGCATTGACGCGGGGGATGTGAATGCTTGTCGGCCCTTCGATGCGCAGGCCTTGGCTACGCATGGCCTCGAGATGCCTGCCGCGGGCAATGAAGTGCACATCGGCACCGCCGTTGCACAGGCGGGCGCCGAAGTAGCCGCCCAGTCCACCTGAACCCATCACTGCAATGCGCATGGCTCGCCCCCTCCATCTAATGCTCGAATTCAGCATACATTGTAAGGCCGGCGGCCGGATGTTGGCCCGCGTCGTGCGTTCTAACGCAAAACCAACCGGCGCGCTGCATATGCGCGTCCGTGCTTGGCGGAGCGCTAGGTCGACTAGGGGTGTATAGCCGGGATGGGCGACCAGGACTTGCCATCGCGTGGAACTGCTGTCGAGGTCACGACGTAGGCACGTGGAGAAATGCGGTCAATTTGGCCATTGCAAACGAAAAAGGGCCGCCCAAATGGGCGACCCATTCTCGTGCGCACACCCCCAAACGCTGGTCGCGGCGCAAGAAGCGCGTCGGAACTCTAAGCGGCCTTTTTCCGCAGGCGCGGAGTGCGGGGAGGCGTCGGTGAGCTTGGATTTTCCGGGGTAGATGTCCCCGATCCTGGCGATGTTACGGCGATGTCCGGTACGAGCACCGGTCGCGAAACCGGCTTCGAAGGTTGGATCGCGCTTTCCGTTTGCCTTGCGTATTCTGCAAGTGTTGCTCTCACTCTTAGCCGCTTCCAGGCGACGGCGAAAACAACAAGTATCGACGCGATTACGACCAGGTGCGTCGCCGTCGGCGGTTGCTGTTTGAGAAGCTCGACCGACTGGAACAAGAACGCGATTCCGAAACCCAACAGCGAAACCACGCCGATTGCGGCGAATTCGTGAGTCACCGTATATGTGGTCCACGCGGGGGGATTGGGTTTGCGGCTGGCAAGCAGCATGACCGAATAGCCAAGTACCGCCAGTACAACAAACACGGTGCCGACAACGGCGTGCATATTTCGCTCCTGGGAAAACCCTTTTGGGCAACTACCTCATTATTCGCACGCGTTCGTTGGAAAGTCATCATCGCGTTCGTCACCCGATGCCATCGACGAAGTCTCAAAAGTTGCTGTTAAATCCCAATCGTTTTGGATAGACAAATATTGTTTCTCGACTTGTTCAGAATCTTTTGATGATCCCGGAGTGTCGTCTTCTCGGAAAAATGCCTTGAAACATCGTCCTGGGCATACGTGGAGTCCTTAATGTTCTCTTAAGGCTCGCGGTGCGTACGATTCCCGTGCCTCGCACAAACGTGTTGGCTAATCGGTCGCCGGCGTGGACAGCGCGGAGGGAACAACAAAAAAAAACGGCTAGAGAAGACATATTTCTAACATGCGAGTAAGAAATACGCCCTGGCTCCGCATTTCTTTTCGCACGTTATTGGCGCGGGTCCAACCGATATAGGCGCTCGGCATTACCGTGTGCGACGGCATGGGCGACGGATGGTGGCACCTCCGCCAGCGCCAGGCGCCACTGCTTGACCTGTTCAAGGTAGAACGCATCCCAGTGCTGGTACCAGACATTGTCGAGTGCGAACACAATCCGGTCCGGATGGGCCAGCATGAGTTCCTTCCACGCTGGGCTTAGATGGTCACCCTCGAACATCCGCGTCCACGGTTCACGCGACTCGCGCGTGATCACCGACGTCGTATGTGCAGTGAGCAGATGAAAATTCGCATGCGCCTTGATCAGTCTGGCTGCCTCCGGTGGTTGCAACTGCCCCATGTGGTTGAGCAGGAATGGAAGCGTGGGATGCTCCCTCAGCAATGCCTCAAAACCGCCCATGAACCGATCGCGTTCCGGTGGCGACAGCGACGCGAACTCGATGTGCACGACAAACGGCCAGCCGCGTTCCGCTGCTGCAGCGAGGGCAAACGTGACGCGGTCATCGTCTGGATAGGCCCGAACCTCTGGGGCCTTATCGCCCTTGCGGGCGTGATACAGCAGCATCTCCGCCATGGCCCGGAAGCGCCCGCTATTAACCTGTGCCTGGATAAACTTCCGCCATTTGGCCGGATTCTTGTCAAATGCGCCGCTCTTGGTGCGCACCGAGGGTACGATTCGCTGCGGATGCTGGGCGGCAAGGTCTGCGACTTCGCCCGGCTTGCGGCCGGAACGAGCGGCAAGAACTGTCCGATACACTCCGGCAGCATCCATGCGCCGAATGATCAGGCCGAGATCGCTGACGTCTTCATCCACCTGGCTGTGTGCGTCGACAAAATACAGCTCCAGTGCCACCCCAGGCTGCGCGGTGGCGATGTCGCCGCCACGCGCAAGGGGCGAATTGAGAGAAAGCATCAAAACGGCAAGAACGAGTGCCGCTCTTACCTGCCCTAGAGAGTCAGCCCAGATCATCGAGGCCCTCCAACGTTTGAGGTTACCGGCCGCCGGAACGCGCAACGCGGAGGATGCCTGCAAGCGGATCGTTCGGGCGCTCCGGTCGACCGAAAGGTTAGAGCACATCTTCTGCCATCAAAGGTTGAACAACCCGGGACAACTCGTTACCAAGCGCCAGGTGCTGTTCAGCATCAAGGTGTACGCCATCGACCTTGCTGGAGGTAATGACGCTGCCCGCATCGAAGAAATGGCAACCGGCTTCTTTGCAGACGTTTCGATACGCGGCGGCCAAGCCAAGGCACTTTCTCTCACCACCTTCGAACTTCGGCGCAATCGGCCCTTTGGGCGCTTGGATAGCCGGAGGAGCCACCACCAGTATTTGGGGCACCGGCATTCCGGGCTCAATAGGCGCTGTACGGATGGCCGAGACAAGCACGAGAATGCCTTGAGAGGAATGCCATGCGTTGTGCTCGTGCATGGATTGAAAGTCATTGGTGCCGAGCATCAGGACGACCAGTGCAAGCGGCGAGTGTATTTCGATTCGCTGCGCCAAACCGACAAGGCCATTTCGGCCGGGTTTGAATGGATCGTCCCAGACAGTGCGGCGACCGTTGAGGCAATCCTCGATGACGCGGACCTTCTTGCCGGAGGAACAGAGAGCGATTTCCATCACACCCGGCCAACGTTGGTCGAAGGGCAAGCGCTGGCGTGTTGTCGGAATGATGCCCCACGACAGCGAATCGGAATAGACCAGAATGTGCTGCATAAGGGTTCCGGAAGATGTGTCTTAACGCCGTCCATCGGCCGCACGAACGAAGCGCAGCGAAGAGAGCGTCGGCTCGATGGACTTGTTAAGTAGCGCTAATTGGAACAATGGACTATTCCGTGATCGGTCCACGATCAGGATGCAAGGGATATAGTACCTCGTAGACTTCCCGTCGTATGTCTTTTGCCTCGTAAGCCGTTGGAATCGTTCTTGCCAATTCAGTTTCCCGAAAAGCAGAGAGCGCTTCCCGGTCCTCAAAGAAATATATGCCGCACACATCTCCCGTCGATTCGTCTCGTCCGTAGATTTTCTGTACCAATCCCGGCACCTCTTTGAATCGAGGACGACGCTCAAGTAACCGCCTCTCCTGCTCTGTCGGTTCAAGATCGGATTTAACACGTACAAATAATATCGCCGCCATGTCGGTCCTCCTCTCAATGGTCTACTGTCTTCTCTCGAACGTTGCCGAGGTCACTAGCCCACATGACGAACGAGCTCGGCCGCGGCCCGCGAACCCTTGACAACGCGGCGCATTGTCAAGGTCGCTGACTACAGCGACTTGTTATGCGCTTCTGTTGCGATTGGCAGCATGAGTGTTCCCTTGTTGAATGGGCGGACACGGCACGTTGCCAAACGAGCAGTACACACAGCAATCTCCCGGCTTGGGCTTAAGCAGAGCGCCGCACCCCTTGCACTCGTAGAAATACTGGCACGCATCGGTGGGCATGTTTTCCGTTTCCTTGTGTCCGCAGGACGGACACGTGATCGTCGACTCGAGAATGATCGTTTTACCCATGAGCACGCCGAAGAGTAGTAACAAATGCTTGACCTGCACCGACGCCCAGCGCTGCAGAATAAAACTCGAAAGCCATTCCAAGTCTTATTCGCATAGTCTGATCTCGAACGCATTCGGTCACAATCCTTTTGGACACCGCGATCCATGCACTGACTCTAGCTTTGTGGCGCATAACGTCTGAGTTGAGGGGCTCGACGCCGCAGCCGGCCAGTCCCAGTGAGCGAGACGACCGACTCGAACAAATAGTCAGGCGGCGCGCTGCCTAAGCGGTCAAGCATGCCGCGCGGCTCGGGCCTTGATGACCGACGCTACTGGCGACGTGACGCGAACGCCCATACGCACAAGCCGCCAGCGACGACTACGGCCACCCACGAAAACCAGACCGGTACTGAAATGGGCCCAACTTGCACGGCCCATTGGTTAAGAGCCCGAACCGCTTGGAGAACTGCCACGATGCCGAAGATGATGCCTGAAACGAGTGTGTATCTATTGTTCACTGTGCCTGTCCCTAGTCAGAAATGAGTAGTGCCGCCCAAGGCTCGCGTTAACCGGCCGAAGGACCGAATTGAACGTGGTGTTACCCGCCGTTTGGTTTTTCAAGGTTAAGGGTAAACGCAATTCGATTTCCAAAACACTTGTTCTCCTTGAATCCAACGGATTCGGCGATTTTTGCCACGGTTTTTCGACTCTGAAAGTGCGGGTCAAAAATAATTTCAGTTACGGACAATATTCCCCCGGGTTTCAGTGCGTCGTGAATCTCTTTCAGTGCAGCTTCCCGATTGGGTATTTCGCCCAGTACGGTTACCAATAAGGCCCGATCAAAGCGATTGCGTCCTAGCTTGCCTTGACCTATCCCGGCTTCGACAAATTGAATATTGGTGATGTTCGCTTTCCGCGCCTTTTCTTGTGCTCGTTTGAGCATCCCGGGCTGGATATCTACTGCAATGACTTCACCTTCCTTACCCACCCTTCGTGCGATCGGGATGGCAAGCCGTCCTGGCCCACAGCCCGCGTCGAGTACGGTCATGCCCGTTTGCAGTTCCAAGTGCTCGGTGATTACCGCTGCTCGATTTGTTCGTGTGAAGGGATTATCCAATTCAACCAGCCAGCGCAACCACATCGGGCATGGGAGCGAATGGCGGCGGGACACAAAGCGCCATGTAATAGCAATGAGCAGGATGAGGCCGACTAAGCCGATAAGGATGTACGCAGAGGTTTCCATTCACTATCCAGTGAGATCACGAGTCCACGGTAAGGCGCCTAACGTTCAAGCCAAGCGGCGCGTGACGGCGTGGCGCGTCCTCGCTTGAGCGAGGGGTTAGGCGGAACTTTCGTTCGCGAGCACCTGAGTCATTCGATCGATGTTCTGCTCATTGGCCGGGCCGACGATCTGCTTTACGGCCTGAGCGGTCCTGGCGTCGGCGAAGACTTGCTCCCAAATCAATTTCGTACCACCGGGCACCGGAACAAGCTGAACAGTCAACGTGAAGTATGGAGCACATACATGTTCGATGACGACCTTGCGCTCGGGTTCAAGTTGAGCAAAGAGACTTTCGTTTGGGTAGTTCTTTCCATCGGGGCCGTGCATGACGAACTTCCACTGGCCGCCAACCCTGAACTCGAAGACCTCGAAGGTGTTGGTAAATCCTTCCGGCCCCCACCACTTGGCAAGAAGGTCTGGCGACGCGAAGGCACCAAAGATCTCGCTCGGGGAGAACGGCAAGATCCTTGAGGTACGCATCGTTCTGTCTTCAATCGTCATCGGCAACTCCGTTCGACGCGCGTGTTAGTCATACCCCTTTTTGCAGAAGCCGTTACTCATGCGGACATTTCGATCAATGGATCAAGATGCTTCTACCCCTCGTTTTTCAGGGGACCTGAACCACCTGCGGCTCTTTTTTGGATTCGATTAGTCTTTGCCAGTGCTCAACCATGGCAGGCTTGTCAGGGACCTCTACCTCCTCGCCGACCAGCGCCAACACATCGCCGAGGGGAAGAACTTTTCTGCCATGAACAAACACGCCCCGAACCTGTAGCACGGCGCAAAGCCTATCCGCCGCTAAAAACCTGTGTTCCGTATACCAATACTTGTCATCCCAATGTGTAAACCGCGTTAAGACCTCAAACTGCTGAAAAGGATTGATCGGCTTGAAATAACTTATTTCCTGAGCTTGTGCCACTGGCAACCATCTTCGTTTGATCAGGTTAAACAAGACTCCGAGCTGACCCATGTAGTAAATGCGACTCAGATCACACAATGCAAAATACCGCGCATTGGTCAAATGAAGATTGATATCGCAATCCAGCGGCCAAACGCGATATTTCATACGACTCTCGTCAAGCAGACCGATCTTGCTCGCGAACTTGCTTCGCAAGAGGGCCAACAACAACCTGAAATACAAGTTCATTGAGACCTCCTTGCCTAACGACAAGACTGGGCCGACAGCGGAACGCATCGCGGCACGTTGTCGGTTGCAGCGCCTCGTTTAGGCCAAATTAGAGCCAGTGCAAAGACTTCAAACCAACCACAGTTACGGTCTCCAGGTAAAGACGATATTCACATGGTCTTTGTCTCGACGTATTCGGAATGGATTCCACTCAAACACGAAATCCTTGATCGCGAACCCAATCGCCATTACCAGTGCTGCAAGAAAACTCCAGCTCCACCCATCCATGGGTACCGACCGGTCAATTCCACTACCCAATACCATAATCCCAAGGGCCACGCCCGTAGCACCAATGGTGGACTCAACGCACATGCACCTTGCTTCCCTGCGGGAACCTGGTGACGTCGCGCGTATTTGTTTTGCGAGAAGCCACAAATCTCGGCCTAGACTTTGGAGCAACAGTAGAACCGATACCCCAAGAAGGAGCGACCCAACGCTAGCGCTTGCCGGTAGCTCAGCTCTAATGAGCCAGATACTGATCCCAAGTACCGGGATCAGCGCCAACTCAATCTTTTCAGCGATAGTCATTGCTGTCATTCGGCCTAAAGCTCGGCATCAGCGGCTGCGCAAAGCGCCGTCCGCTGCATGCCATTGTTACGCCGCTCCTGACTCAACCGATTGTTCGTTGCACACAAGCACGATCTTACCTATGACGCCTCCCTTCGCGAGCAACTCGTGTGCCTGTCTTGCCTCGGCAAGAGGCAACCGCTGCGCGACAAGCGGTCTAACCTTTCGCTGTTGCAACAGATCGAGCAGGGAAGTTAAATCCTTGCGAAACCATCCCGGTTGTAGCCGTTTGAGTGTCTGGATGCTGTAGGGAGTGATCCGTTTGCGGCCCGGCAGCAGCCAGCCGCCGATGATGTAAAGCGCGTAAATGGGAAGTCCATGCAGTCGATTGCGACGACCCGTGCGGCCTGAATCCAATCCTTCTCTACGTAGTGTGGTCGTACTGCCGTAGCCCACAACTTTGCCGCCCCGACGCAGGGCTTGGCGGGATTGCCAGAGATGCGCGCCGCCGATGGGATCAAAGACAACGTCCACGCCGTCCTTCGTGAGACGGCGAACTTCCGTCATAACATCCTGCTGCTTGTAATCAATCGGCGTCGCACCCAGTTCCGAAATGGCCGATGCCCCTTGCGATGACGAACAGGTTCCGTACATCTCCAGCCCGGCGAGCCGTCCCAACTGCAAGAGTGCTGTGCCGACCCCTCCTGATGCACCGTGAATCAACGCGCGCTGGCCAGCTTTGGCGTGAGCAGAACGATGCAGCATCTGGTACGCCGTGATGTAGTTCAACACCATACTGACTGCTTCGGCGGGATCCAGGTCTGATGGCAGTGGCACAAGTTCAATTTCAGGAAGACAGACAAATTCGGCATAGGCGCCATGGATCGGCATCGCGACAACTCTTTGTCCTGGTTCAACGCTACCGACGCCATTCCCGAGTTGATCTATCACTCCCACCAGATCCCAACCCGGTGTGTAAGGCACCTGCGGTGTTTCGGGATGAATACCTTCGCGCGCCATGATATCGGGCATGCCAACTCCGGCAGCCAACACCCTTACTCGCACCTCGCCGTCTTTCGGTTCCGGGCACTCTTCTTCTACAACCCGCAGTACATCTGGACCACCGTAGCGATCAACAATGATGCGTCTGTGTCTCATCGAAATCCGTTCTCTTGTCGGTCACCGGAACCTGTGCGGCGTAAGGTCCAGTTAAGCGGCGGCCAGCATGGCGCGCCGTTTGCGCAACAATGGCGAAGCCATGCGCAATACGGCGCGGAGTGCTGGGCGTCCGAGTGAGCGTAGCGAACGGCCTGAACGCATTGTTAGGCACTTGGCGCACGCACTCCAAGTTTCTTCATGCACTGCATAAGCTTGCCCTGATACTCTGGGTTTGATTCATCTTCGGTAGGCGGCACCAGAAGGTTGCAACAAAGTACCACGACCTTCTCGCGGCCTTCCGTTTCAACCTCAAGCGCTTCCGCCACATACGCCTCCAAGCCCGCACCCCAATAAAGCGTATTCAATTCATCATGAGTGAGCTCATAAACGATACCGTGAGCTTCGGCATTCGCCTCCCTAAGCAAGGTAGCCATTTTCCCAACGCGCAGCCGGTAATCCTTCGCAACTGATTTGCGGGGGTTTCGAGGTTCTACGCCCTTGGCTTTCAAAATTTCGGGATCCATGTAGAGCCCGTAGAAAAAGACTTGGTTCAGCCGGTTCTTCGAGTTATCCATTCTTCTCGCCCTTTTGCTGTGCCTAACGATTGACATGCGGGGCGCGTGGAGGCCGCAGGCCGGAACGCTTCCCCTCGATGGAAGGGTTAGGCGCCAATTGCGCTGGTAGCATTTGGAGTTCGGATTAGCTGAATTCCGTAAGGAACAGATGCAATGGCTATAAGAAGCGATGCCACCAAGTTCACCGCCTCAGCACCATCAGGGGTCCCAATGAACAGTACACCAATGAGGAAGAGCACGCCCTTCCAACGTGGAAGGGCTTCGCTCTTGAGCAGGCCAATGGCTTGAATTCCAAAACCGATTGGGAGCAACAAGATGCCCCAGATCAGAACCAACCAGCCCTGCTTCGAGTACATTGCCAGCAAGCCAGGCATCATGTTCGTGAACTCTGCATCGCTGATGCCTTCGAGAGAGCTCATGGTTAGGCATAGGGCACCCTTATCCGCTGCAAGTGCCAGAGATCCGAGAATTGCCAAGGTACCGCCGACAAACCCCCACCATGGCTGATGGAATCGCTCAAGGAGGGTCATGAAGTGCAAGGCGACAACAACAAGCAGCGCAGTGACAAGGGTAACGAGGAAATGCGCGAAATGAAGCAGCTCTGCGCGATGTGCTCTAGCAATGAGCTCGGATGGGCTTAGAAAGTGCGGAGTCATCAGGTTCGGGTGAACGCTGAACGCAAAAATGAAAACGAGCGGAAAGATGACGAAGCAGAGCCCAGTGCCGATTCGCTTCGTGGTTCTCAGTCGAGCGTTTGGGTGCATCGCCAATGCCTTCGGTGATCTGGCGCCTAACGTAAAGTTGAGAGGCGCGCCGCTTTTGGCGCGTGCCTCTCGAACGCCATGTTAGAACTCTGCATGGAGAACCTCAGACATGAGTTTTGCCACTTCGGCTTCCGTTTGATTGCTTGACTGACTTAGTTTCCCAACCACGTACTGTTGGTCTTCCGGCGGGCGGTTTTGGCTGAGCTTGAACTTTGCCTGAACGGCTGTAACTTCGATTTCAAAGCCCACAATCAGGTTGAGAAGTTTTGTGCGCCGTTCACCTGCGAAGTTAGGTTTCCACGGGCCTGGCATATGGGATTCATAAACATGGGTTAGCCGTTCAACCAGGGATTCAAGTTCGGATTCACTTTTGATGAGGCGTGGTTTGCCGCGCAGGTGAACCACCGCGTAGTTCCATGTTGGAACGCCGGGCGACGAATACCACGAAGGGGACACATAGGCATGCGGCCCTTGGAACACAGCCAGAACCTCACCGCCCGATGAAAAGTGCTGCCATTGCGGATTTGCCCGCGCCATGTGGCAGAGCAAAATGCCTTTGGAACCCACGGTGCGATCAAAAATGAAGGGCAAGTGACTAACGAAAGGCACTCCATCAGGAGCGGTGACTAGCATTCCAAAGGAATTGCGCTCGATTAGCGCTGAGATACGTTCAGAACTTGTTTCCTTGAAATGCTCTGGAATATACATGCTGGTTCCTGAGTTCTAACGTTCGGCGTCGGCTGCACGCCATTGTTTGGCAACGCCTACTTCCTTGCGACGACCTGACCAAGAACAATCCGCCCGTCTTGAAGATTTCGCCCTTGATTCTGTGCCATTGCCTGGAAGTCGGCCCCCAACAGTACGTGGAATCCAAGGGGTGGGAACCCTTCTTTTCGGATCTTTTCGGCGAGGGACACAAACCACGCGCGCGCCGCTTCCGTTGTGTCCGACCAGTCGGTAACCGTGAATCCGGCTTCCCCGAGAAGCTTGCGCAGCTCATTAGGCTGCACGAGGAAGCTGGTATCCGGCGTGCGCGCCCACGGTACGGGAAAGAGGACCGGGCCAGTCGGACCGGCAAGTACGTCGTAGATAGCAAGCGTGCCACCCGGCTTCAGAACCCGGTGCATCTCTTTGTACAGCCGCGTCTTGTCAGGGATGTTCATTGCGACGTGCTCCGTCCAGACGACATCGAATGTCTGGTCGTCAAATGGCAGATCGGTTGCATCGCCCTGGCGAAAATCGACGAGGTGCGCAAGGCCGGTCTTGGCCGTGAGCATCGCAGCGGCCCGGCAGTATTCGTCCGTGAGGTCGATGCCGGTGACACGGCAACCGAATTCCTTCGCAAGACAACGCGAGGTCCCGCCGACACCGCTACCAACATCGAGCACGTACTTTGCCGAATCGAGTCCTGCAGCCCGGGCGAGCTCGAGCGTCGCCGTCCGTCCGCGGATATGAAACTGGTCGATGGGCGCCAAGTCTTCGGGCACTAGGCTGTTCACGTCCTTGCCCGCTTTCTCCAGCGCGGCCAGTATGATCTCTCCCAAATCCGCACGCGTGTAGTGCGTCTGGATTGCTTCATTGACACTAGTTTGCGTGGACACGGTCCTCCTTGTATTGGCGTTGCCTAACGTAAAGTTGAGGGGCGCGCCGCATGTAGGCGCGTCCCTCTCGAATGCCTTGTTAGCCGAATTCGCTACAACTAATGCTGTCCAAGAGTGATATAGCACCTAACATCTGGCCTCAGGCGCGCGCCGCTTGCTGCGCGTCGTCCTGCAAGCCGTGGTTAGGGCGCAATTTTTCTACGTCGCCTTTCATTGTGCGAACCTGGCCACCGCTCTTTCATCCCACTCGATACCTTGCCCGGGTCTGTCCGGAACGATAAGGTGTCCGTTGTTCATTTCAAACGGCTCGGATAGGACCGGGTAGGCCCAGTTTTGCCATTCCAGCCAGTGGGCTGTGTCGGTGACGCGCAGCAGGTGCGCGGCAATTTCCGGGTACAGATGGCTAGACATCGGGATGCCCGCAGCGCCCGTGATGGCTGCAGCGCGCAACCAGCCGCTCACACCGCCGATGCGCATGAGGTCGGGCATCATGAAGTCTCCCGCCCCCGCCAGCACAGCCTGATACAGTGCCCGCGCACCGTAAAAATTCTCTCCCAGTTGCACGGGTGTCTTGAGTTCGCGAGCGAGCTGTGCGTAACCCGGAATATTGTCGTAAGCGATCGGCTCCTCGAACCAGTAAAGTCCCTGGTCGTCTAGGGCGTGACAGCGGGCGAGCGCATCACCGAGCGAGAGACCCTGATTGAAGTCGCACATCAATTTTGTTTCTGGGCCAACGGCATCGCGCACGGCGGCAATGGCAGCCAAGTCGTCTGCCAGGCGTTCACGGCCGAGCTTGATCTTCAGGGCCCCAAATCCGCCTTCGGCCACCAGCGTCGCGGCTTCCTCCGCCAGCCCTTCCGGCGCAGAGAGCCACAGGCCACCGCTGTTGTAGGCCGGCACTGGACCAACCGTACCGCCCAAGTACACGGCGAGCGGCATGTCCGCGGCCTTCGCGAGTGCGTCCCACGCCGCCATGTCGAGGCCGGAGATGGCGATGAGCGATACGCCCTCGCGTCCGACGAGATGTAACGAGCCGATGCCACGGCGGAAGTCATCAAATGGCGCCAGTGGTTTATCCTTCGCCAACTCGGCCAGATCCTCAATGGCGGGAACGATATAACGCGCTGCGCGCTTGAGATACGGCTCAAGGTAGCTGTGTCCAACAATTCCCTCGTGGGTATAAAGGTCGATCAGGATCAGCGGCCAATCGTGGTACAAACCGACCTTCGAGACGATCGGGCGCTTCAATGGCACGGCAACAGGCCGCATACGAACACTCTTGAAGGTGAGGCGATTCTGGGCCATCAGTCGTTACTCCCTGTGCCCTAACGCTGAGTTGTGCGGCCGGCGAACCCGGTCCGAACGAACGACTTGTTATACGCCTTCAAGTATTTAGATAACCGCACGACACACTGATCTCGTAACGGGTTGAGGGGACATATTTTGGATCGCTGTCATCGCCACCATCCCATCTACCATCGACTCTGCAGAATATGTTTTGCTTCAAAATCCGGAATGATGTGCCATCGGGACCATCCGCCTCTCCATCGGCACGCCACCCCTCCTGATACAGGACGGAACCTTCCGAAGGATAAAAGAGAGGTTCCGGATACTGAGCGTCTTTGATTTTTTTCCGATCACCCTTAAGACGAACAACGCAGCCGTCGTATGAATGGGCATTGTCCGTAAAGTTGTCGATGGATTTGACAAGGCTTGAATGTGGCACAGCGCTGAGTTGCCTGTAGGCAAGATTACATGCCTCCTCCAGGGGTCCCGCTTGAGCGGGACTTCCAGCGCCTATGAGCGTCACAGCTACAAACCATGCCCAGACCGTAATTTTCATGATCCTTCGTGCGTATAACG
>DKBM01000064.1:0-67722 GCA_002451215.1 Proteobacteria bacterium UBA6900 | reverse complement strand
CTACCGCACGCTGACGGCGGTGGACTCGGCGCTCATGGTGGTCGACGGCGCCAAGGGCGTCGAGGAGCGCACCATCAAGCTGATGGACGTATGCCGCACGCGCGATACGCCGATCATGACCTTTATCAACAAGCTCGACCGCGAGAGTCGCGATCCCGTCGAACTGATGGATGAGATCGAGAGCGTCCTGAAGATTCGTTGCGCGCCCGTGACCTGGCCGATTGGCAGCGGCAAGCGGTTTCGCGGTGTGTATCACATCCTCCAGGACCGCGTGCACTTCTTCAGTGCCACGCATGGCGGCCGCATCCAGGAAGGCGAGGTGGTGCAAGGCCTCGATAATCCGAAGCTCGATGAGCTTCTCGCCGAGCAAGCGCAGGAACTTCGCGAGTCAATGGAACTCGTGCGCGGCGCAAGCCATGAGTTCGAGCCGGCAGCCTACCTGCGCGGCGAGCTGACGCCGGTGTTCTTCGGCTCGGCTATCAACAATTTCGGCGTGAAGGAACTGCTGGACAGTTTCGTCGAGCATGCACCGGCACCCGCGGCGCGCGAGACCACCACTCGCATTGTGCACAGTACGGAACCGAGGTTCACCGGCTTCGTCTTCAAGATCCAGGCGAACATGGACCCGAACCACCGCGACCGCATCGCATTCCTGCGCATCACATCCGGGCGCTACCAGAAGGGCATGCGCGTGCGGCACGTACGGATCGCGCGCGATGTGCAAATCAACAATGCAATCACGTTCATGGCGCGCGAACGCGAGCAGGTGGAAGAGGCCTATGCCGGTGACATCATCGGCCTGCACAACCATGGAACCATTCAGATCGGCGATACCTTTACCGATGGCGAGGGGCTGAAATTTACCGGCATCCCCTACTTCGCCCCGGAGCTGTTCCGGCGCGTGGTGCTGCGCGATCCGATGCGCATGAAGGCCCTGCAGAAGGGGCTCGATCAACTCTCCGAGGAAGGTGCCACACAGGTATTTCGCCCGCTTATCAGCAACGACCTGATTCTCGGGGCGGTCGGGAGCCTGCAATTCGACGTGGTCGCCTACCGTCTGCAGCACGAGTACGGCGTCGAGTGCACGTATGACAATATCGACGTCAACACGGCGCGCTGGGTGCGCGCCGGGGATAGCAAGAAGCTCGATGACTTCCGTCGCCAGTACGACGCACGCCTGGCACTCGACCGCGCCGGCAACCTCGCCTACCTGGCCCCCTCACAGATCAACCTGAACCTGGTCATGGAACGCTGGCCGGACATTGAGTTTCACGCCACCCGCGAACTGCAGTAGACCCGCTGACCGATACGGTCACACAGGCAGTTCGCTTATAATCGAACCCTCATGAGCGGCGATTCCGTCAATAACGTAAACGTCATCTCGCACGACCTGCTGCCCACACCGGAGCAGGTACGCACGGCGCTGCCCCTAACGCCCACGGCCCAGGCCACGGTGCTGGCTGGCCGCGAAGCCGTGCGCCGCATTCTTGACCGTCACGACCATCGGCTGTTCGTGGTCGTCGGCCCCTGCTCTATCCATGACCCCAAGGCCGCGCTCGAGTACGCGGGCAAGCTGAAGCAACTGGCCGACGAAGTGGGCGACACGTTGTATCTCATCATGCGCGTGTACTTCGAGAAGCCGCGCACCACAGTCGGCTGGAAGGGGCTCATCAACGATCCTTTCATGGATGACTCGTTCCATATCGACAAGGGACTGTTCCTGGCGCGCGAGCTGCTGCTGCAAATCAACGAGCTCGGTCTGCCCACGGCGACTGAGGCACTTGACCCGATTACTCCGCAGTTCCTGGGCGACCTGATTTCCTGGACCGCCATCGGCGCGCGCACCGCTGAATCACAAACACATCGCGAAATGGCAAGCGGCCTGTCGACGCCGGTCGGCTTCAAGAACGGCACCGATGGCAGCCTTGGCGTGGCCATCAACGCGCTGCATACCGTTGCGCGCCCGCATCATTTCCTCGGCATCAACCGCGATGGCCAGTGCGCAGTGTTTCGCACCCGCGGCAATCCCTACGGTCACGTGGTACTGCGCGGCGGAAACGGCAAGCCAAATTACGACTCGGTGTCGGTCGCGCTGTGCGAAAAGGAACTCGCGGCCGAGGGATTGCCAGCCAACATCACGATTGACTGCTCGCACGGCAATTCCTCCAAGGATCCCGCCCTGCAGTCGCTGGTGGCTGAGAACTGCGCCAATCAGATCATCGAGGGCAACCGGTCCATCATTGGGCTGATGCTGGAAAGCCACCTCAATTGGGGCAATCAGAAGATCCCGGCAGATCTGTCGCAACTCAAGTATGGCGTCTCGGTCACGGACGCCTGCATCGACTGGGCCACCACTGACACACTGCTGCGCGGCTTGCGTGACAAGCTGCGCAAGGTG
Source organism: Proteobacteria bacterium UBA6900 (assembly GCA_002451215.1). GTDB lineage: Bacteria > Pseudomonadota > Gammaproteobacteria > Acidiferrobacterales > Sulfurifustaceae > SM1-46. The sequence continues at coordinate 65,324 of DKBM01000064.1, read as the reverse complement.
CTACCGAACCGGCTGGCATCCGGCCGCTTGCATACGGCCGCCACGCAAGGCTAGTCGCGGGCAACACCGGCAACGCGCATGGAAAACTTCAAGTGCGCCTTCGCCGCGCCGCTCATCACCAAGCAGTTTGGTTGCCGCCACGCGCTTGAAGTCACGCGTCGCGGCGGACCGGATATTGCCTGCCAGTCGGAGCCCGCGCACCAGCGCTGCGGACAGCTCTTCGACGAGCTGAAGGCGGCCGCGCTGCCGGCCATGGGTCATGTCGACGACCTCAACCTCACGCCCGCAAGCGTCTACACCAAGCTTCAGTACGGCGGCCTGCTTGGACTCCGTCGTCAACTCGATCAGGCGCCCGCCGTCGCGGAGCGAATCGACGACATCGATGCCTTGGTCGAGCGGCTCACTGAGGAATACCCTGACCCGGCCACCCTGCCCTGCCAGGCGGTTGTGCCGGACATCACGGCCTTCAAGCTGCGCCGGCGCTGACTACTTGCCGGCCCGTTGCGTCCGGCGCGTCGGCGGCGCATTCCATGGATCGTCGGGCCACGGATGCTTGGGGTAGCGCCCCTTGAGTTCCTTCTTCACCTCCGAGTAAGTTCGATCCCAGAAGCCGCGCAGATCCTGCGTGACCTGAATCGGACGGCGCGCGGGCGAAAGCAGGTGCAGCGTCACCGGAACCCGGCCCCATGCGACACGTGGCGTGTCGGCGCTACCGAACATCTCCTGCAGTTTCACCGCCAGCACCGGCGATTGTCCGGGCGCGTACTCGAGTCGCAGCCGCGAGCCACTGGGCACCTCGATATGTGTAGGGGCGCCTTCGTCCAACCGCCGCGCCTGTTTCCATTCAAGCAGCGCATTGAGCGCGGCCCCCAGGTCAATGCGCGACAGATGATCGCGTCGCGTGATGCCGTCCAGAAATGGTGCCAGCCACTGCTCCAGGGACTCGAGCAACGCGCCATCTGAAACATCGGGCAGGCCTTCCTCGGGACACCACTCGCGAAGACAAAGCACGCGCGCCTGCCACTGGCGCAGCTCGGGGCTCCATGGCAATGCCTCGATACCAAGGCGTCGGATACCCTCGAGCATTGCATCGCGCACGCGCTCCGGCGCGGCCTTCGGCAATGGCTTCGATTCGAGGATGAGCGCCCCAAATAATTCCTCGCGCTGCGCGACAACCACCTGCTTCGGCGAGTCCCAGCGCACCCGGTCCTCAACCCGGATGTGCCCGGCAAAGTGCCTTCGCAAGTCTGCTTCGTCGAGCGGCGCCGCGAGATATATCAGCCCCTCCTCTTCCCGTGCGTCCAGGCTCGCCGCGACAATGCACGGCGCACGCAGGCGCATCTCGTCCTCGCGGAGACGAGCGCCGCGCCCTGATGCAAGCAGGTAGCGACCGGATGCCTTGTCACGTGCCAGTGCGACGCGATCGGGATAAGCGAAGGCCACCAACAATCCGACCCGGTCGATTGACGGGTCGTGTCGATCGGCCGCAAGTCTCAACAATCGGCGATACTGATCCGCTGCCTGACTCACGCGCTGGCAAGCATTCACGTCCGCACCGAGTGCCTGCGCACCCGCCCTGCCGCGGTCGCGAAAGGCCCGCAGCGCATCGAGACGCGCACCGAAGTCGGCGGTGCGCCGGGCGTTCGAAGCGAGCACATCGCGCTCGGAAAGCAGCGCTGCCACGTCGCATGCGAGTTCCCCCATGCCGAGCGTGCGTGCGCAATACAGCATGTGCGCGAGTCTTGGGTGCAGCGGCAGCGCCACCATGGCCTGGCCGGCATCGGTAAGACGACCGTCAGCATCAAGGGCGTCGAGCTCGGTTAGCAGCTTGCGCGCCTGCGCGAGTGCCGGTGCCGGTGGCGGATCGAGCCAGCTGAGTGAATTTACATCGCTAACGCCCCAAGCCGACAGCTCGAGCGTGAGCGGCGCAAGATCAGCGGTGCGGATCTCGGGCGCCGACTGGGGCACAAGCCCGCGCTGGGTGGACTCGCCCCACAGCCGATAACACACGCCAGGCCCCGTTCTACCCGCACGACCGGCGCGCTGATCGGCCGAGGCGCGCGAGACGCGCACCGTCGTGAGCCGGCTCAGGCCGCTGCCGGGATCGAACTGCGGCACGCGGGCGAAACCGGCATCCACCACGACTCGCACGCCCTCGATGGTGAGGCTGGTTTCGGCAATCGGCGTGGCGAGCACAATCTTGCGCCGAGTGCTGCCGGGGCGGATGGCCCGGTCCTGTGCCTCCCAAGGCAAGTCACCGTAAAGCGGCAGGATGTCGACTGCATCACCGAGTCGCTCCTGCAACAACTCCTGAGTGCGTCGTATCTCCCAAGCCCCCGGAAGAAACGCGAGCGCGTCCCCGTCGCTCTCACCAAGCGCCCGCACCACCGCCTCGGCAACTATCGGCGGGAGCGTACCCTGCGGGTCGCGCGATTGATAGCGGATGTCTACCGGGTAGCTGCGCCCGGTGCTGGAAACGATGGGGGCGTCCTCGAGCAATCTTGAGATCGCGGCGCCGTCGAGCGTTGCCGACATCACCAGAATCTTGAGGTCCTCGCGCAGTCCGCGCTGGCAATCAAGGCAAAGCGCAAGCGCGAGATCGGCGTGCAAATGGCGCTCGTGGAACTCGTCGAAGATTACAAGACCAACCCCCTTCAGCTCCGGATCACCCTGCAAGCGGCGGGTAAGAATTCCCTCGGTCAGCACCTCAATGCGCGTGCGCGCCGAAACCTTCGACTCGAAGCGGATGCGGTAACCAACCGTTTCGCCGACCCCCTCACCACGAAGTTGGCTCATGCGCATTGCCGCGGCGCGCGCCGCGAGGCGGCGCGGTTCGAGGATCACTATCGAGCGGCCGGCGAGCCACGGCGCATCGAGCAACGCAAGCGGCACCATCGTGGTCTTGCCCGCGCCGGGCGGGGCCTGCAAGACGACGGCGCGGCGAGACGCAAGTTGCGCGCGCAGTTCGGGCAGGACTTCCTCAATCGGCAACGCAGCCATAGCAGGCGTGCGAGTCTAGCGGATCGCCGCGGCGCGCGGCCAGTGCGATCTGCATGGCGTCCACCGCGCATTGCCACTAACATTCGCGGGGAAGCGCGACGCCACATGACAACCAACGTCAACGATACCTTGCAGGAGACCAGCCACCGCCTCGATCTCGGCGCTGGACTCAGCATGTTCTATCGCCGCTGGCATGCCCGCGACAACCCGCAGCGACGCGTGCTGGTACTCCTGCACGGCATGGCCAGCAATCACACGCGCTGGTCGGAGTTCCTTGAGCATACAAACCTGAAAGAACATTGGGACATCCTGCGCCCCGACCTGCGCGGACACGGCGAGTCGTTCACTCGGTCACCCGTTGGCGCGCGGCGCTGGTGCGCGGACCTGCTCGCGCTGCTGGATCAGGAAGGCTGCGAGCGCGCGGTATTCGTCGGACACAGTCTCGGCGCGCAAGTCGCGGTGCAATTTGCAGCGCACCACATGGACCGCACACTCGGCATGGTACTCATCGATCCCGTATTCCATGGCACGCTGCGCGGCTCGGCACTCTGGATTCGCCGTTTCACTCCGCTGCTCTATTTGCTGATTGGATTGGTACGGCTGTTTAATGTACTCGGCCTGTATCGCCGGCATATTCCCAATCGGGACCTTCGCGTGCTTGACGAGCAGACTCGCGCGAGGCTCCTGAACATCGGCAAGCAAGAGGAGATGATCAAGCTTTATTCCTCCCCGTGGCTCGATCTCAGGTTCTTTCCAACTGCCAACTACCTGCAGGAATTCATCGAAGTGACGCGGCCAGTGCCGTCGCTGCGCGACATCCCGGTGCCGACGCTCGTGCTGCTGTCACAGGGAGTCACATTCACCGATCCGGCTGAAACGCGCCGTCGAATCACCGGCCTCACGCATGTCGAGACCGGCGACATTCCGGCCTACCACTGGCCGCTCACGGAAAGGCCACGCGAAGTGCGCGAGGCCATTGAACACTGGTGCGCAGGCTTGCTGCGGACATCACGCTAACAGCGCTACTTGTCGCTATTTGACCAGTTGTAGGCGCGCACAATACCGTGCTTGTCGAACTTGACCTGTAGGATCTTGAGCTCGGCCTGGCTCATGTCCGACATCTTTCCCGCGGCACGGTAGTAGGTCCACTGCTCGTATCGCTCGCCGCTCGCGTCGACATCCACGCCGATCCCAGCAGGCGCCCCCAGCCAGCCGCGCACCTGGTTCTGCGTGGTCACGCCACGCTCCACACGGTCCTGAAAAGTGCGCAGATTGAACTCCTGCCCCACCTGCACCGTGCCGCAGGCCGCGAGTGTCACGACCGCCAACAGAATTGTCCAACGCCAGGGCCTGTTCATGACTCCTCCGTAACGTAAAGCTGAACCAATTACGCCAACAATACCGCGACCACGCCAGTCAGAAAAATACCGTCGAAGGTTCCGGCACCGCCAATGGATGCGAATGGTGCGCCGAGCCGCCGGATGTCGTTGAGTCGTAGCAGATCGGCACCGATGATCACGCCAAGCGTCCCGGACACGTAGGCAAGTGCCGCGCTCTCCTGCGGATCAACCGCAACCGAAACAACCGCCGCCGCGAGCGGCGCAACAAACAACGGCATACCGATACCAAGTCTCGGAATCGGGCGGCTGAGAAGCCGCGCCACCGTGGCGACAAATGCCGTGGCAAGCGCGATCGGGGTAAACCCCAGCGCGTGTTGACTGAGCAGGTAGAGTGAGAACGCTACCGGAACCACACAACCGCCGATGTTGACGGCGATCAGGGTGCGACCGTGAAACGCGCCGTGAGGCGGTCGCAAAATGCCACGAAACATCCATGGCACCTCACCCGGCGTAGCTGACTCCGCACGCACCGTAAACAACGGAATGTTGATAAGACTGCCCGCGAGCGCGAGCATGAGCAGCATCAGCGCGGAATGTTCCGACAAGCCGAGCTTATCGAAAGCAATGCGCAATGCCCCGAGCTGGACGAACAGCGCAAGCAGCCCGATGCCAAGGACCAGCAGCGCGAACGGCAGCGGCGCAAAAGGAAGGCGCAAACCTATTGCCTCCTGTCTCAACAATAGTCGGCGCATGCGCTGCGCCCAACGCGCCTGCCCGCGCCACCTGTCGCGGGCAGCGCTGCCTTATCGCGGTTCGATGGCCAGATACAGCTGATCGCCGCGCCGGTTAATGAGCAACAGGACGTTGGCCTTTTTGCCAAGTTTGGTGCTGATGCGCCGGTAGTCGCTGGTGTTGCGCACAGGCTGGTGATTGATTTCAACGATCACATCACCCTGCTCGACACCGGCTGTCTCGGCGAGACTGCCGGAGACGACGTCGCTCACCAGCACGCCGGCGGTGCCAGAGGGCAGACCCAGTTGGCGTGCGATGTCGCTAGTCAGTGTTCGCACCTCGATGCCGGCCAACGCACTGCCCTCCGCGCCTTCCTGCACGCCTTCCTCTTCCACTCCGGCCTTCGCCATATCCTTCGGCTGCTCCGCGATCTTGACATCCAGCTTCACGGACTTGCGATCGCGCATGACTTCGACCTTGACCGTCTGGCCCACCGCTGTCTGGGCAACCGTATTGCGTAGCACACCAGGGCTATCAACGCCCTTGCCGTTGAAGGACATGATCACATCACCCTTCCGCAGGCCCGCGGCAGCCGCTGGGCTATTAGGTACCACCTTGTTCACCAGCGCGCCTTTGCCATTGGTCAGCCCGAACTGCTTGGCGAGCGCAGGTGTCACTTCCTGAATCGAAACCCCCAACCAGCCGCGCACCACCTTGCCGCTCTTGATGAGGCTTTCCATGACACCACGCGCCATGTTGGCCGGTACCGCAAAACCCACCCCCATGGAACCGCCACTGCGGGAAAAAATCGCGGTGTTGATGCCGACCAGCTCACCGCGCACATTGACGAGTGCACCACCCGAATTTCCGGGATTGATGGCGGCGTCGGTCTGGATGAAATCCTCGTAGTCCGCGATACCGACGTTGGCGCGGCCGGTAGCGCTGACGATGCCCATGGTCACGGTCTGGGTGAGACCGAACGGATTGCCGATGGCCAGCACGTACTCGCCTACGTCGAGCTTGTCGGAGTCTGCCCACGGCAACACCGGCAAGTTCTTGGCATTGATCTTGATTACCGCGATATCGCTGCGCGGATCGGTGCCGATCACCTTGCCGGTGAACTCCCGCTTGTCTGACAGCAGTACCTTGATCTCATCGGCCTTGGCAACCACATGGTTGTTGGTAACGATGTAACCGTCTGGCGAAACGATTACGCCCGATCCAAGGCTATTCTCGCGGCGTTCTTTGGGAATCTGGAAACGCCGACCGAACTCCTCGCCGAAAAAATGGCGAAAGAACGGATCGTCCATGAATGGATTCGCTTCCTCGCCACGCTTGATAGTCCGGCTCGTGGAGATATTCACCACCGCGGGCATCGCAGCCTTGACCACCGGCACAAAGCTCGGTGGGGCCGATCCGGCCGGCAGCGGTTGGGCGACCGCTTGCTCGCTCTGTGCGGGCGCAACCCAATCCATACGCGAGCTGAAGACGATGCCCGCTACCACGCCAATAACAAGAAATGCGCCGGCCACGATTCCGAACCGGAACGAACGACGATCGAATGACATCCACCCCTCCCGCGAGAAAAAACGCATCATACCTGACCCAAAGATCGCCAAAACGGCAAAAAGTTCGCTTGCGGAGCCCTCACCGACTACTCCTCGCCGCACCGAGCCCCGGGGACCAAATCAGGCCACTTGCTGTTGACCCTGCCGGGCGCGCTTCCGAAAAGTAAGGCCATCGGGTGCCGCGTCCACTACGACCATATCCTTTGGCCCGAACTTGCCAGCCAGGATCTCCTGGGCGAGGGGATTCTCGACGCTGGACTGGATGGCGCGCTTCAGCGGCCGGGCACCGTAAACCGGGTCAAAACCTTCGGCTGCAAGGCGATCAAGCGCCTTTTCCGTGAACTCAAGGTCCATGTCGCGCGCCCGCAGCCGCTCGCGCAGATAGCCCACCTGGATCTCCGCGATGCGATGCAGCTCCTCGCGTCCAAGCGGATGAAAGACCACGATGTCGTCAAGGCGGTTGATGAACTCCGGGCGAAAGTGGCCCTGGACAACGCTCATCACAGCTTGCTTCATCCTGTCGTAGTTCTCTTCTCCGGCCAGCTCCTGAATCAGGGTCGACCCAAGATTCGAGGTCATCACGATGACGGTGTTGCGGAAATCCACCGTGCGTCCCTGACCGTCCGTGAGACGACCATCGTCCAGCACCTGAAGCAACACATTGAACGTATCCGGGTGCGCCTTTTCGACCTCGTCGAACAGGATCACGGAGTAGGGTTTGCGCCGAACCCGTTCGGTGAGCTGGCCACCCTCTTCGTAGCCCACATAACCGGGTGGCGCGCCGATGAGGCGCGCAACGGAATGCTTCTCCATGTACTCGGACATGTCGATGCGGACCATGGCCTCCTCCGTGTCAAACAGGAACGCCGCAAGCGCTCTGGTGAGCTCCGTCTTGCCAACACCGGTGGGACCAAGAAACAGGAACGAACCGTAGGGACGGCGCGGATCGGATAGCCCGGCGCGAGAACGACGAATGGCATCGGATACGGCCTTGATAGCCTCACCCTGACCCACGACGCGCCGCTGTAGCTCGGACTCCATGCGCAACAATTTCTCGCGTTCGCCTTCCATCATCTTGGCAACCGGAATGCCGGTCCAGCGCGACACCACCTCGGCGATCTCGTTCTCGGTAACCGCGTTGCGAAGCAGCTTGGGCTGCTGCCCTTCTGCGGCTTGCGCGGCCGCGAGACCCTTTTCGAGTTCCGGAATGCGCCCATACTGCAACTCCGACATGCGCGCCAGATCTCCCGCGCGCCGCGCGGTTTCCATTTCGATGCGCACGCGGTCGAGCTCCTCCTTGATGTGCTGGGCGCCCTGCACCGCCGCCTTCTCGGCCTTCCACACTTCCTCCAGGTCCGAGTACTCTTTCTGCAACTTGGCGATTTCGCCCTCGAGTGTGGCCAACCGCTGCCTCGAGGCCTCGTCCGATTCCTTCTTCAGCGCCTCGCGCTCTATCTTTAACTGGATCAGCTTGCGATCGAGCTTGTCCATGCTCTCGGGCTTGGAGTCGATCTCCATACGGATGCGCGAGGCCGCTTCGTCGATCAAATCGATCGCCTTGTCAGGCAGCTGGCGGTCGGTGATGTAGCGATGCGAGAGGGTCGCGGCCGATACGATCGCCGGATCGGAGATGTCTACCCCGTGGTGAACCTCGTACTTTTCCTTCAGACCACGCAGTATCGCAATGGTGTCCTCGACGCTCGGCTCATCCACCAGCACCTTCTGGAANNCGGCGCTCGAGCGCGGCATCCTTTTCGACGTACTTGCGATACTCATCGAGCGTGGTGGCGCCGACGCAGTGCAGCTCGCCGCGCGCCAGCGCGGGCTTAAGCATGTTGCCGGCATCCATCGCGCCCTCAGCCTTGCCCGCGCCGACCATGGTGTGCAGCTCATCGATAAAGAGGATGACGTTGCCCTGCTGCTTGGCGAGATCGTTCAGCACCGCCTTCAGCCGCTCTTCGAATTCGCCGCGGTACTTGGNNAGCACGGGGTTGTTCTTGGTGCGCCGCTGCAGAATCTGCACCACGCGTCGGATCTCCTCGTCGCGGCCGATCACCGGGTCGAGTTTTCCCTGCTCGGCGCGTTCGGTCAGGTCGATGGTGTATTTCTCCAGCGCCTGGCGGGTGTCCTCGGCCGAGGCATCCTGGACCTTCTGCCCGCCCCGTACTGCCTCGATGGCCTTCTCGATTCCGCTCTTGGAGACACCCGCCTCGCGCAGGAGGCGACCGAGTTCACCTTGATCATCGAGCGCGGCCAGCACAAAGAGCTCCGAAGAGATGTATTGGTCGCCGCGCTTCTGCGCATATTTGTCGGTGAGATTGAGCAGTTTGGCGAGATCGTTGGAAACATGGACCTCACCGCCCGCGCCCTCGACGCTGGCCAGGCGCTCGAGTGCCTGGCCAAGACGCGCGCGCAGCGCATTGACGTTGATGTCGCTCTTGGTGAGGAGGTGACGGGTCGTGCCACCCTCCTGGTCGAGCAGCGCCGTCATGAGGTGTGATGGCTCGATGAACTGGTGGTCGCGGCCCAAGGCAAGACTCTGCGCCTCGGCGAGTGCCTGCTGGAACTTGGTCGTAAGCTTATCCATCCGCATGCGGATTACCCCTAGGAAACGTCGGTCTTGTCCTCTAAGTGGGGGGCTGGCCTGTCATTTCAAGCCTTGCAGCAGCCCGACCGGCAACCATCATCCTCCACCACCGAGCGCTGCGGCACGACCGCGTTTCTCGTTCACGGTGAACAGCAGGAGTAGGCCCAGGATAAAAAATACCGTTGTCGAGATCAGCGCGAGCCTCTGGTTGCCGACGGTGATGAAGGTTATCGCACCATACACCAGCGGACCGATGATCGATGCCAACTTGCCCGCGAATCCCCACAACCCAAAAAACTCCGCCGCGCGCCCAGGTGGAGAGAACAGCCCGACCAATGCCCGCCCCGCCGACTGGCTCGAGCCCAACGCGACGCCGACCAGGTTCGCGACAACCCAGAAGCCGGTGCGCGTCTCGATGAAGTAGGCGAGCACGAGTGCGGCGACCCAGATAGCCAGCGTAAACGCGAGTGTCGGCACGGAGCCGAGGCGATCCTGAACCAGCCCGAAACCGAACGCACCTACGGCAGCGGTAATGTTGACCACCAGAATCATCATGATGGTCTCCTGCGTACCGAATCCCATGACCTGCTGGGCATAGACGGCGGCGAGCACCACCACCGTGTAGATGCCGCAGTAGTAGACGGCGAGTGTAATGAGAAAGCGAAACAGGTCGCGATATCGCCGGACATGTGTCAGCGTATCGCGCACGCGCGCAAATCCGACCGTGAGGTAGCTCTGACCATGCGGCATGGCTTGCGGGACGGCGCGCTCGCGCAACCAGAGAAAGGTGGGCGCCGCAGCAAGCGCGAACGCGCCCGCGGTGATCAGCATGGTTACCGGTATGTAGTCTGTCACCGCTTCCCCATGTGCCTGCGCATACTGCACGTAAAGGAGGCATAGCCCAAGAACCAGCAGACCACCGAGATACCCAAGCGACCAACCATAGCCAGACACACGCCCCATGTCCTCGGGCGCCGCGATCTCGGGCAGAAACCCCGCGATCAGGTCCTCGCTCGAATGGAACATAAACGCCGAGAGAACAAGCAGCCCCATGCCCAGCCAGACGTCACCGCGCCCGACCAGCGCGAGCATCGCCGTGAACAGCACGCATCCGGTCGTGGTGATGAACAGAAAGCGCTTCTTGTGGGCGCCATGATCAGCGATGGCGCCGATTATCGGCGCGGAAAGAAGTACAAGAAGGTTGGTGATACTGGTCGCCACTGTCCAGAGCAATGTCGCGCGGCCGGCGTGATCGACGCCATCGCCCGCTACCACCGAAACGAAGTAGGCGTTGAAGATTGCCGTGAGCACAACCGTGGTGTAGCCCGAATTGGCGAAGTCGTACATCGCCCAGGCAAAAATCTCGCGGCGCGACGCGCGCGGAAGGGCCAACGTGTCAGCCATCGCAAAATCCGTGGCGCTCAACCCGAAAATGAGTGGCCAACATGGCCGCGGCAGAATATCGCGACCCCCCCGCAAGTCAACCGGGCGGGGGGGAATGCCCGCCCATTTCCATAATTCCGCACACCGGCACGGTGACACTTAATTAGATGCATTCCGACGGTGCGTGCTGTACGCCGGACGCTCGGAAGGGGTTAGAATCAACTGGCGATCGGCGCCCATCCCGGATCCATCGGAAGGCGCCTCGCGGAATAACCAACATTCCGATCGGCCATTGCCAGCCAAGCCGCCATGCACTTTGCGTCGCTATTCGTCGTTTTGCTCGTAACGTGGGTATTTCTGTCCGGGCAGATGACATGGCTGCATCTTGGCAGCGGCGTTGTGGCCTGCGTCCTCATCACGTGGTTCGCCGTGCGCGCCGGTATGGCCGGACTTGCACCCATGCCATTTCGTGCCGCCGCCACGCTCCTGCGCTACTGGCCCTGGTTGCTCTACAAGATCTTGGTTGCGAATCTCGACGTCGCATACCGGGTATGGCACCCACGCTTGCCGATCGCGCCGCGTCTGCTCACGGTACCCCTCAGAACCAGGACCGACGTCGGCACTACTACCTATGCTAACTCCATCACGCTCACCCCGGGAACCGTCACGGTGTCCGTCGCAAAGCGCTCGTTGCTGGTGCATGCCCTTACAGAGGACGGTGCGCGCGAGTTGCTCGATGGCGAGATGCAGCTTCGTGTCAAGGCGTTGGAGCGTGCCCCATGATGTTTACGGCTGCTGGCGCGGTAGTGTTGATCGCGATCCTGCTATTCCTGATGCGCGCGCTTCTCGGGCCGACGGCGTTCGATCGCATTCTCGCGGTCAATGCCATCGGCACCAAGACCGTGGTCTTTGTCGCCTTGCTCGGTTTCATGGCTGGACGACCGGATTTCCTGGACATTGCGCTGCTCTACGCGTTGATCAACTTCATCGCCACGCTCGCCGTGCTGAAATTCGTCGAGTACCGGCACCTGGACTAGCGCATGAACGTCTCTGATTTGATCAGCGCAGTACTTCTGACCAGCGGGTGCTTCTTCGCCGTCACCGGCGGCGTCGGAATCTTGCGCATGCCGGACTTTTACACGCGCCTGCATGCGGCGGGCAAGGTCGATTCACTCGCGCAAGCCTTGATTCTCTCGGCTCTGATGGTGCAATCCGGTCTGACCTTGGTGACCGCCAAACTGTTCCTGATCATCGTATTTCTGCTCGCGACCACGCCAACCGCGACCCACGCTGTTGCCAAGACGGCACATTTGAGCGGCCTCAAACCATGGCGCGCCCGCAAGTCGAAGACATGACGACACTTCTGATTGACGTGTTCTTGCTGTTGTTGCTGGTCATCACCGCGATCGGCGCAGTGACGGTGCGCAGCCTGCTCGCGGCAACCTTGTTGCTGGCGATCTACAGCTTGCTCATGGCCTTGGTGTGGGTGTCCCTGCAAGCGGTCGACGTCGCGTTCACCGAGGCGGCCGTCGGTGGCGGTATCAGCACGGTGCTGCTGATCGCGACCCTGGTGTTCATCGGGCGGCGCGAAGCGCCGGCGCCCCTGATTCATTGGCCGTCGGCGGCCGCGGTGGTCATTACCGGCGCAGTGTTGATTTACGGCACACTCGATATGCCGCGATTTGGCGATCCGCAGGCGCCGCCACATCAGCATGTGGCACCGCACTATATTGCGCACGCCATGGAAGAGACACGCGTGCCCAACTTTGTCACCGCCGTCCTCGCCAGCTACCGCGGCTACGACACACTATTTGAAACCGCCGTGATCTACACGGCGGGGCTGGGTTTGATTCTGTTGTTGCGGGGTGCACGGGCGCGACGCCGGGAGCGACGTCGATGAACGAGCAGGTATTGATCCGTGTCATGGTGCAGTTGCTGGTGCCGTTCATTTTCTTGTTCGGCGTCTACGTCATCATGCACGGCGAGCTTGGGCCGGGTGGAGGCTTTCAGGGTGGTGTGATTCTCGCTGCCGGTTACATTCTGTATGCATTGGTGCACGGCACCGACGCCGGCAAGCGCGCCTTTCCGACACGCCTGTCGGATACACTCAACAGCGTTGGCGTGCTGATCTACGGCGGCGTGGGCATGGCAACAGTGTTGCTGGGCGGCGCTTACCTCGACTACGACATGCTCAATCCGGCCGATCCACCCGCCGGTCAGACTCTTGGCATCATCCTGGTCGAAATTGGCGTCGGCATTACGGTGAGCGCCGTTATGATCACGCTCTTCAACGAGCTCGCGCGCGCGGTACGGCGCTGACGCCATGGACTGGATCGGTCACTACAACTACTGGATCTACGTGGTGCTGATGATGATCGGTTTCTATGCCGTCATCGCCAAACCGAACCTGGTGAAAAAAGTCATCGGGCTCGGTCTGTTTCAGACCGCGGCGTTCTTGTTCTACATCTCGATCGGCATGGTCGATGACGGTACCGCGCCGATCGTATGGGGGCATGCGGTTCGCTATTCAAACCCGTTACCGCACGTGTTGATCCTCACTGCCATCGTTGTCTCCGTGAGTACCATGGCAGTGGCGCTGGCACTGGTCGTCGCCATTCATCGCTCCCACGGCAGCATCGAGTCCAACCTCATCGACGGGTCGCCCGCAAAGAAGCACGAATGATCGGCGACAACTTGCCGGCCCTGATCGTCGTCATTCCGCTGCTCGGCGCCGTCATCGCGCCCCTGCTCGGTCGCGGTGAAGGTCCATGGTGGCTCGCGACCGTGGTCTGCTCCACGGTACTCGCGTTGAGCGCCTTGCTGCTCACGCGTGTGCTCGCTCACGGAACCGTGAGCTATGCGCTGGGCGGCTGGGTACCACCGATCGGCATCGAGTATCGCGTCGATCACCTCAATGCCCTGGTGCTGTTGATCGTCGCCGCGATCAGCGCCGTCGTCACCCTGTACGCGCGCCTCAGTGTTGCCAAGGAGATTGCGCCCGAACGCGTGCGCTTCTTCTACAGCGCCTACCTGATGTGCATCACCGGCCTGCTCGGCATCACCATCACTGGCGACGCCTTCAACCTGTACGTGCTGCTCGAGATTTCCTCGATCAGCACCTACATCCTAGTCGCGCTCGGACGCCAGCCGCAGGCGCTGCGTGCTAGCTTCAACTACCTCGTGCTGGGGACGATCGGCGCGACGTTTCTCTTGATCGGCATCGGCTATCTCTATCTCGCGACCGGCACGCTCAACATGGCGGACTTGGCCGTGCGCCTCGGGGAAATGAGCCACAACCGCACGGTGCGCTCGGCATTCGCCTTCATCATCGTGGGCGCGAGCCTGAAGCTCGCACTGTTTCCGCTGCACGCGTGGTTACCCAATGCTTATACGTACGCGCCGTCGGCGGTCACCGCGCTCCTGGCGGCAACTGCGACCAAGGTCGGTGCCTATATTCTGTTGCGCTTCTTGTTCACGATCTTCGGCCTGGAGCTGAGCTTCGCCACGCTGCGCGCTGACGTGGTGATCCTGCTGGCCGCGTCTGTCGCCGTGATCGTTGGGTCGCTGGCCGCGATTCGCCAAGACGACGTCAAGCGCATGCTCGCCTACTCCAGTATCGCGCAGATTGGCTACATCGCGCTCGGCATCGCGCTCGTATCCGTCACCGGCTTGAGCGCCGGCATTCTGCACCTCTTTAATCACGCCCTCATGAAGGCGGCTCTATTTCTCGCGCTCGGCTGCGTCGCGTATCGTATTAACTCTACCAATATTCGCGATCTGCATGGCCTTGCGCGGCGCATGCCCTGGACGTTCGCGGCCTTCACTGCCGGCAGTCTTAGCCTGATCGGCGTCCCGCTCACCACCGGCTTCATCAGCAAGTGGTACCTTCTGCAAGCGACGATCGAACGAGGGTGGTGGCCATTAGCCATCATCATCGTCGTCGGCTCGCTGCTCGCTGTCGTCTATGTGTGGCGCGTCGTGGAGGCGGCGTATTTTCACCCACCCGCCGAATCTGCAAAAGCGATACATGAAGCACCTGCCGGGCTGCTCTTACCAACTTGGGCGCTGGTACTCGCCAATGTGTATTTTGGAATCGACACGCAGCTTAGCGTGGGCACAGCCACCGCTGCGGCACGTGCCCTGCTTGGGACGGCGGGTGGTACGCCGTGACGGCGGAGACCTTGATGATTGCGGCGCTCGCCGTGCCGCTCGTGGGTGCACTTCTAATCGTGCTCGCTGGGCGGAAGCCGAACCTGCGCGACGCCGTCACGCTGATCACCGCCACAACACTGTTTCTCTGCGTGGTTTCACTGACACCCGACGTGCTGGCCGGAGCGCGACCGCGCGTCGCCCTAGCACACATTCTCCCGGGCATGTCGGTTGCCCTTGCCATCGAGCCGCTCGGTATGTTGTTCGCACTGGTGGCCTCGTTTCTGTGGATCGTCAACTCCGTGTACTCGATTGGCTACATGCGCGGCAATCGCGAATCTAAGCAAACGCGCTTCTACGCGTATTTTTCCATCGCACTCGCCGCCACCATCGGTGTCGCATTCGCCGGCGACCTGTTGACGTTGTTCCTGTCCTACGAGGTACTCACGCTTTCGACCTATCCATTGGTGACACACAAAGGTACGCCCGAGGCGATACGCGGCGGGCGCGTGTATCTTGGCTTGCTACTGTCGACATCAGTGGGATTGTTCTTTGTTGCCATCGTCTGGACCTGGCAGCTAACCGGCACGCTCAACTTCACGACCGGCGGCATACTGAGCGGGCACGCGAGCCCCTTCGTCGCCGGGATATTGCTGGTCCTGTTCTGCTTTGGTATCGGCAAGGCTGCGCTGATGCCCTTGCATCGCTGGTTACCCGCTGCAATGGTCGCGCCGACACCAGTGAGCGCGCTGCTTCACGCCGTGGCGGTGGTCAAGGCCGGCGTGTTCACGGTGCTTAAGGTTGTCGTCTACATTTTCGGCCTCGAGTTCCTTCAGGGTAATGGTGCAGCCGACGTGATGGTGTACGTGGCTGGTGCGACAATCGTCATTGCCTCGGTCATTGCCCTGCGCCAGGATAACCTCAAGCGGCGCCTGGCATACTCGACCGTGGCACAACTCTCTTACGTGATCATGGCATCCTTGCTGCTCGTGCCGTGGTCGGTCGTCGGGGCCGCGTTGCACATCGCCGCGCACGCCTTCGGCAAGATCACCTTGTTCTTCGCGGCCGGTTCGATCTATACCGCCAGCCGCAAGACCAATGTGTCCCAGCTCGCCGGCATCGGGCGGCGCATGCCCTGGACCATGGGGGCGTTTGCCATTGGCGCGCTCACCATGATCGGCGTCCCGCCGACAGTCGGCTTCCTTAGTAAGTGGTATATCCTGCTTGCCGCCATGGACAGTGCCCACAGCTTCGTCGTTATCGTGCTGATTGTGAGCACCTTGTTAAATGCCGCCTACTATTTGCCGATAGTCTATGGCGCGTTCTTCCATTCGGCACCCCGCACGGATCGCCACGGCGAAGCACCGCTGCCGATCGTAGCGGCCACCGTCGCCTGCGCCGCCGGCGCTGTGTTGCTATTCTGGCTGCCCGGTCTACCGCTCGCGCTCAGCTGGGATATCGTTGGGGGGGCACGATGAAACGTACGCCGCATTGGCTGGTACGTCGTTCCACGATCAGGTTGCTGTGGATTGCATTCGCGACGGTGCTCGCCGCTACCGTCGCGGCTGAAACCATCAGCGACCTGCATGGTCACTTCGGAGTCGACGCCTCGCCCGGCTTCAGCGCGTGGTTTGGGTTTGGCGCCTGCGTCGCAATGATTCTGCTCGCCAAGTTGCTCGGCCTGATCCTCAAGCGCCCCGACGGCTACTACGACAACCGTGATCCTTGATTCGACACCTTTGCTGCCACCGGCAGTCATCATGATCGCCGGGGCCTTGCTGGCGCCCTTGCTACCCGGTCGCGCGCGCGGACCGTGGTTGATCGCGTTGCCACTCGTGGCGCTTGCTGTCATCTGGGCGGTACCGCTAGGCGCTGTGTCGTCGATTGAGTTTCTCGACTACACCCTCACGCCGTGGCAGGTGAATTCCATCGGACGTCTTTTTGCCACGGTGTTCGCGATCATGGCCGCCGCTGGCACACTTTACGGTCTTCATCAGGCCCGGCCGATCGAGCTTGTCGCGGCGCAGATCTACGCCGGTAGCGCCATCGGCGTGTGCTTCAGCGGCGATCTCATCACCCTCTTCGCCTACTGGGAGATCATGGCTCTCGCCTCGACGGTCGTAATCTGGTCGAACGGCAGCGAGCGGGCATACCGCGCGAGTCTGCGTTACGTCGTAATGCACTTGTTCGGTGGCGTGTTGCTCATGGCCGGTATCGCCGGTCACGTCACGAGTACCGGCTCGGTCGCTTTCGGGCCGCTCGCGCTCGATCGTGCCGCGCATTGGCTGATCCTGGCCGGCGTTCTGCTCAACGCCGGCGCGCCGCCGCTGTCGGCCTGGATTCCGGATGCCTACCCTGAGGCCAGCCCAAGCGGCTCGGTATTCCTTTCGGCGTTCACGACCAAGACCGCGGTGTTTGTCTTGTGGGTCGCCTTTGCCGGCGCGCCGATTCTGGTGTGGGTTGGTTTATACATGATCTTTTACGGCATCATTTATGCGCTCCTGGAAAACGACATGCGGCGCATACTTGCCTACAGTATCGTCAACCAGGTGGGTTTCATGGTAGCCGGCATCGGAATTGGCACCGAGATGGCGCTGAACGGCGCCGCTGCCCATGCCTTCGCACATATCATCTATAAGGCGCTACTGCTCATGTCAGCCGGCGCGGTCTTGTACATGACTGGAAAGCGCAAGTGCACCGATCTCGGCGGGCTGTTCCAGAGCATGCCACTCACTACGGTCTGTGGCATTGTCGGTGCGCTCGCGATCTCCGCCTTCCCGCTCACCTCGGGTTTCGTCTCGAAATCCATGATCTCTCAGGCGGCGGCCGATGAAACCCTGCTGTGGGTCTGGCTCCTGCTCGCCGCAGCCTCTGCCGGGGTGTTCTTGCACGCCGGCATCAAGTTTCCCTGGTTCGTATTCTTTCAAAAAGACTCCGGCCTGCGCCCACCCGACCCGCCGCGCAATATGCGGGTGGCGATGGTGTTATTTGCAGTTCTTTGCATCGCGCTTGGTGTCTATCCAGCGCCGCTTTACGCCATTCTGCCGTTTCCGGTGGACTACGTTCCCTATACGGCCGCACATGTCATCACGCAGCTGCAGTTGCTGCTATTTGCTGGTCTGGCGTTTTTCGCGCTGCTGCCGCTGATGCGCCGCACCAACACCATTACCCTCGATACCGATTGGCTGTATCGGAGCCTGGCGCCGGCTGCTTGGCACCAGCTTGAGCGCTTGTGGCTGGCACTGCGGCGCATCCGCGGCACGCGTATCCAGCCGTGGTGGCAGGAATCGCTGCTGCGCCGGCAGCTCCACGCTATGCTCACCAGCCCCTTCAGCGCGCGCGCCACGATTGGCAACTTCGTGTTGCTCACGACGCTCGTGCTGCTGTCCTACCTGGTTCTCTATCTTTTGTTTTGACACGCGCCACGCGCATGTCGACCCAACGCATTCCGATACCGCCACGCGACGACATCGCCGCCTCGGTGCGCCAAGCCCTCGCCGAGGACGTCGGCGCGGGCGATCTGACCGCGGCTTTGCTGCCGGTAGGCGCATTGGCGCAGGCTCAGGTGATCACGCGCGAGGACGCCGTGCTCTCCGGCAGCGCGTGGTTCGAGGAGACTTTTCGTCAACTCGACTCCAAGGTGGTCATCGACTGGAAGGCGCACGATGCCGAGCGCGTGCAAGCCGGCAGGATTCTTTGCACACTTGGTGGCCCTGTGCGTTCACTTCTCACGGGCGAGCGGACCGCGCTCAATTTTCTACAGTTGTTGTCCAGTACGGCGACCGCGACGCGTCGCTTCGTCGATGCCATCGTCGGCACGCGCGCCGTGATCCTCGACACCCGCAAGACGGTACCCGGATTGCGGCGTGCGCAGAAGTACGCCGTCGCCTGCGGCGGCGGACAAAACCACCGCATGGGTCTCTTCGACGGCATCCTGATTAAGGAAAACCACATCGCCGCCGCCGGATCCGTCACCGCCGCCATGCAGGCCGCCCTGGCGCTCGCGCCGCCTGGCATCATGGTGGAAATCGAGGTGGAAGACCTTCCGCAACTCGATGAAGCGCTCGCGGCGGGCGCCACCCGGATCCTGCTCGATAATTTCCCGCTCGATCAATTGCGTGAGGCCGTGCGGCGCGCTGCGAAGCGCGCCACGCTGGAAGCTTCTGGCAATATTTCACTCGAGTCGGTGCGGGACATCGCTGCCACAGGAGTCCACTACATCTCGATCGGCGGGCTGACAAAGCATGTGCGCGCGGTCGACTTATCGCTGCGATTTGTCTAGAAATCGATGCGCTGTTTCAGTCGGTCGCGAGCACTACCTGATTGCGACCCACTGCCTTGGCGCGGTAAAGCAACTCATCAGCGGCACTCACCAGGGTGTGCGCCGATAACGCGGGGGGTCGGAACCATGGCCGCGACACCCGCACTAATAGTGATGCGGAGTCCAACCAGATTATTCACGTGCGGCAACTTGGTGGCGGCGACACCGGCACGCATACGTTCGGCGACCAACGCCGCGCCGTTAAGATCGACACCGGGTAGCAACGCGACAAACTCCTCGCCGCCGTAGCGGGCGGCGAGATCCACCGGTCGTCGGGCGCACTGCCTGATTGTATCGACTACGCGCTTCAGGCATTCGTCGCCTGCGAGGTGCCCATAGCTATCGTTGTGCTTCCTGAACAGATCGAAATCAACCAACACCAGGGCAAGCGACTGTCCGGTGCGCCCGGAGCGTGCCCACTCGTGGACGAGCGTTTCGTCAAACGCACGTCGGTTGGCTACGCCGGTCAGGCCATCGGCCGCCGAGAAGTGCTGCAGGTTCCGGTTCGACTGTTCAAGCCGCCGCGTCAGATCCCGCAGCCGCTGCTCCGAGCTGCGCAGCCGGCGTGACAAAACAACAAAGTAGAACATTGCCCATGTGAGCGTATCCACAGGCAGCGCCGCACCAACAATCCAGCCACTGTACTGCTGCAACGCATTGACGGGTTGAATAGTGAAGTGGAACATTCGCGGCGTCGATCATTCGACGCGGCGGATCCATTCGTCGTCGGCAACAGACCGCTCTTACGGGCCACAAAACACCAACGCCCCGTAAGAGCCGGGGCGCTGGTAACAACTTCGTCAGAATGTTTGTCCGATCAGCCGCAGGCCCGGCTGAGCTTCAGAGCGATGTCGCGCTCAATGTTACGGATCCACTTGTTGTAGTTGCGGTGGATCTGGTCACCCTCGGCACTGAGCCCCTCGCTGCTTTTGTACTTCACGATCACTGCCTTGGTGGTCCAGCTCGCGGTCACCACTGCTTCATATTTCTTTTGAAGCTTGGCCTCGAGCGCATTCGCGCCCTTGTCGGTCGGGATCCAGCCACGCCCGAGAAAAGATTCCCGCACCGCAGCCCGGATCTTGTCATTTGACAGGTTGTTGCACGGAACCGCGATCGGATCCGGGTTGTACATGGTCTCGGTCCTCGCCGCCCAACTGGTGGCAGAAACGGCGAGCCCAAAGACAAGGGCGGCGGAACCTGCGGCAAGAATCGTCTTCATCGAACGCATGGGGGCTTCCTCCTTGATACGGGGCATTGTCGTGAAACAACCTGGAATCGTCATCCGGTTCTTTCCCACAATGATACTGGCGTCCCGATCGGTCTGCCAAGAGCGAGCCCGCTACGGCGCGCGTCCGCCCCCGACTGGCAAGTTTCGCGCGCGTGGCCATACAAAGGCACGCACAAAGCCCTGCAGATAAAGTCCGCGCGAGAGCAGCTTCCACGCCACCATGCGCGTGATGCGCACCACGTCCACCACCGAGCGGAAATGGCTCGGGCGGGCGGCAGGCGTATAGATAGCCTCGATGGTCACCGGCACACTCTGCACGCCACGACGCGACGCCTCGATAAGAATCTCGCTCTCGAAAACAAAGCCGTGGGCATGGTCGTGTGCGGGCTCGATGCTACGCAGCAGCGCCACCGGATACAGCCGAAATCCAGACTGGCTGTCCTCGATGGCATAGCCAGACGCCCAGGAGATCCAGAAATTCGCGGCGCGGTTGGCAAACAAGCGCTTGGGCGGGAACGCAGCAGCATTGGCCATTCGCGAGCCGATGATGATTGTGTTCGGCCAGTGCAATGCCGCGTCCAGCAAGCGCGGAATGTCTTCGGGACGGTGTTGCCCGTCACCATCAAGCGTAATGACGGCTTCAGCGCCGCTCTCCAGCGCATGCTGGATACCCCGCCAAAGTGCCGCCGCCTTTCCTTCGTTGCGCGGATTTCGCAGCAAGACCACCGGAAGTCCAACAAGCGCGGCCGCCGTGTTGTCCGTCGACCCATCATCCACCACGATCACGCGCGGGCAGTGCAACAGCGCACGCGCGGCCACCTCCCGGATGGTGGCGCCTTCGTTGTAAGCGGGAATGACGACGATCGCGTTCACGCCATGCCACCGTTGACCGAAATCACTTGACCCGTGATGTAGGCGGCTTCGTTCGATGCGAGAAACGCGGTCAACGCCGCCACTTCGTCCGGCGTGCCGGCACGCTGCGTGGGCACGATGCGATTTATCTCTTCGGGCGGGAAGCTGTGCGCACTCATCGGTGTCTCGATGATCCCTGGGGCCACCACATTGACCGTGATTCCGCGCGAAGCAACCTCGATTGCCAGGGATTTGGACGCGCCATGCAAACCGGCCTTGGCTGCGGCGTAGTTGGCCTGACCGCGATTACCCATGATGCCGGCAATCGACGACACGCTCACGATACGTCCCCAGCGGGTACGTATCATCGGCAGCAGCAGCGGCTGGGTGACGTTGTAGAAGCCGTTCAGCGATACATCGATGACGCGCCGCCACTGCTCCGGGCGCATGCCAGCAAGCGGCGCGTCATCGTGAACACCGGCATTGTTTATCAGTACCTGGATTGGTCCCGCCGCGAGCAACCGCTCCAGCGCCACGGACGCCGCCGTACTATCGGTCACATCGAATTGCACGAACTCGGCGCTGTCACCAGCTGCGCCAAGCTCCTTGACCAGTTCTCGCGCCTCCTCAGGCCGGCGATTGGCGTGCACGACGACGTGCATTCCACTGTGGGCCAGACGCCGGCAGATTGCCGCGCCAATGCCACCACTGCCGCCAGTCACGAGCGCGCGGACGGTGCCGGCGGGGAAGCTGCCCTGAGCGCGTGCCATCAGCGAACCTGGAGCAGCAACGTTGCGCGCCCGGTCAGCAAGGTGCGCTCGCCAGCTCGTAACTCGAACTCGCACATCACACTATCCGCGGAATCCGCGACTCGTCTGGCCAAGATATCGAGCGGCACATCGATGTCGTCCAGACGCTCGACCGTGCACTTCACGTCGCGCAAGCTGGCAAGAAATCCGGCTGCAGGCTTCTGCTGATTCCCGGTGGCAAGCCGTCCATGAATTCCCATCGCCTGCGCAACGTACTCGATGCCACAGATGGCAGGTAGCTGGCCATTTCGGCGCAACGGGTTGGCGAGGTCTTGATGCGTGCGACTCCGGCAGCGGATCTCTCGATCACTGAACTCTGCTACTTCATCAAGCAGGCACATTGCCCCTGTGTGCGGCAACAACTGGCAGAGCTCAACCTTACTAAGCGATAACGACATGACGGAACGGCAGTAAGCCAACAACTTGCCTGCAGGGTGGCGGGGAACGGATTATCGTGAAGGAGCATAGCCCGCGTAAACCCCGCATAGCCGCTGAAGTACCCGACCGGGATGCAGGGAATTTCGAAATCACTGCGGACGCGCATGTGGCAGAATGATGCACGCTCGCATGAGCGCGCACTTGGGCGCACGTCACGAGGAACATGGCTCGTATTCTAGTTATCTCGTACTCGCAGACGGGCCAGCTGGACCGCGCGGCGCGCGCCATGCTTTCCCCTATTGCCGACGACCCGGGTTTTGAGATTATCTGGGAAAGACTCGCGCCGCAGACGCCATACCGCTTCCCGTGGCGCTTCCTCGATTTCTTCGACACTTTCCCCGAAACCGTGCATCTCGACGCACCGGCGCTGCGCCCGACGACGTTCGATCCGGATGCGCGCTATGACCTGGTGATTCTGGCCTACACGGTCTGGTTTCTGTCGCCGGCGTTGCCGGTCACTGCCTTCCTGAAGTCACCCGCCGCGCGCGTGCTCGCCGGTAAACCCGTGATTACACTCATTGCCTGCCGCAACATGTGGCTGTCTGCGCAAGAGACGGTAAAAGAATTGCTCGTGGCGCGTGGCGCGCGACTGATCGACAACGTGGTGCTCATCGACCAGGGACCCACCTGGGCCACCTTCGTCACGACGCCGCGCTGGCTGTTGACGGGAAGAAAGCAAGGTTTTTGGCGTGTGTTTCCGCCGGCTGGTGTGAGCGAGCAGGCGATTGCTGCCAGTGCACGCTTTGGCCGAGCGCTGCGTGACGCGCGCGATCTGATAGAATCCGGCGCCACGGAGCCGCTTCTCTCCGGACTCGCGGCGGTGCAGGTCAATCCCGCCTATATCGCCAGCGAGCGACTGGGAAAGCGCAGTTTCCTGATATGGGGGCGGTTGCTGCGAGGACTGGGGCAGCCGGGCAACGCCGCGCGACGGGCAGTACTGATCGTCTATATTCTGTTTCTCGTGACGCTGATTCTCACCATAGTCCCGCTGGGCGTGCTGGCGCGTAAAATGCTGCGACCGCTGATGCGCACGCGCATTAAACGTGAGGTGACGCGGCTCGAAGCACCTTCCGGCTCGGGCATCGAGCGCATTGCGAAGTACATGCAGGGCTGATACCCAGACTCAACCATTAACAGAGCCTCCCATCGCCCGATGAGGCGGCCGTAGTCTCCCCAATGACGACACAAGTCTACATCACCGATCTCGCCGGTTTTCTGCCCAACGCGCCGGTCGGCAATGCCGATGTCGAGCGTGTGCTCGGCATGGTCAACGGCAGGCCCTCCCGCGCGCTGCGCATCACACTGCGCAACAACGGCATCCACACCCGCTACTACGCGATTGATCCGGCGACTGGACGACTCACTCACAACAATGCGCAGCTCACTGCTGAGGCCATCCGCGCGCTCATGGCGCGCGCCGGAATGTCGCCGGCCGACATCGATCTGCTGTGCTGCGGTACCTCGAGTCCGGATCAGTTCAAACCGGCGCATGCCAACATGGTGCACGGCGAGCTGCATTCCCCGCCCTGCGAAGCCGTCTCCTTCGCCGGGGTATGTGCCTCGGGCACGGCTGCGCTCAAGTACTCGTGGCTGAACGTCGCAACCGGTCTGACACGCATGGCGGTTGCCACCGGTTCCGAGATTGCCTCGACGTTCATGCGCGCGACGCATTTTGAGCCCGAGACCGATGCACGGATCGCCGAGCTCGAGTCGCATCCGGAACTGGCATTTGAGAAAGATTTCCTGCGCTGGATGCTGTCCGACGGCGCTGGCGCCGCGCTTCTCCGTACGACCCCCAACCCGGACCAGCCGTCACTTCGCATCGACTGGATCGACGGATTGTCCTTTGCTGGCACCATGCCGGCTTGCATGTACAGCGGCGCCGAGAAACGCGCCGATGGCAGCCTGCAGGGCTGGCGCGAGCTCGACAGCCTGGAAGACGCCATGCGCGAGGGCTACTTCGCGGTCAAGCAGGACGTGCGTCTTCTGAACGAACACATTCTGCCGGTGGCGGTGCGCGATGCGTTGCTCCCGATCGCCGCGCGGCACCAACTCCGCCCCGAGGACGTCAGCTGGTTCGTGCCGCACTATTCTTCAGAGTACTTCCGTCCGCGCCTCCATGAGGCCATGCAGGCGCATGGCTTCGATATCCCGGTCGATCGCTGGTTCAGCAATCTTCCGAGTCGTGGCAATGTTGGCTCGGCAGCCATTTACCTCATGCTTGAGGAGCTGTTCTATTCGGAGCGGCTGAAACGCGGAGATCGGTTGCTGTGCCTGATCCCCGAGAGCGCGCGCTTTACGGTGTACTACATGCATCTCACCGTCGTGTAGGCTGTCGATCAAATGAAGGCCAAGGAAGTCCCCCAGGAAATCTCGATGCTCGACGGCCATCAGCGCGCCTGCTACGCGCTCGGGGAGGATGGTCGCTACACCGTAGTACCAAGCACTGGCTGGGAGGTCGAGAAGATAGTCAATGCAGTCGCGGTGGACGAGATTCGCGCGACCATCGAGTCCGCGCGCCAGCGCGTGCTGCGCGGCGAGGCGAGCGCACTCGAATTTCACATGCTGCGCTGCCACATGACGCCGGCGATGCTTGCGGCCAACGCCGGCATCTGGAAGTGGCGGGTGCGCCGGCATCTGCGACCTGACGTCTTCGCCGGTCTGCGTGCCGCCATACTGGCGCGCTACGCCGACGCCCTGCGCATGACTCCCGAGGAACTGAAGCAGGTTCCCGGTACAGCCCTGTGATCGAGGATTTCCCGCATCGTCATGCCGCCCACTGTGAAAGCGGCACGATGGCCACGCTGCTGCGCACGCGCGGCTGGGATCTCAGCGAGCCGATGGTCTTTGGCATTGGCGGCGGCCTGTTCTTCATTCACATTCCGTTCCTTAAGGTCGGCGGCCTGCCGCTCACTGCCTACCGCGACGCGCCACGCATTATTCTGAAGAATCTCGCCAAGCGACTCGGCGTGCCGATGCGCTATGAGCGCTTTCGCAAAACTGCTGACGGAGTGCGACGGCTCGACGAGCTGCTCGATGCCGGCATTCCGGTCGGACTTCAGGGAAACATCTACTGGCTGTCGTATTTCCCGGCCGACATGCGCTTTCAATACAACGGTCACAATTTCGTCTGCTACGGCCGGCGCGACGATCACTACCTGCTGAGCGATCCGGTATTCGAGACGGTCGTCACTTGCTCGGCCGACGATCTTGCGCGGGCGCGCTTCGCCCGTGGTGGCCCCTTTCCGCCCAAAGGGCTCATCTACTATCCCGACGCGCTGCCGCGCCTGCCAGATCTGGAACAACCGGTGCGCATGGCGGTGCGCGATACCTGTCGGCGCATGCTCGATGTGCCGATTCCGCTGCTCGGAGTGCGCGGCATCCGCTACCTTGCCCGGCGTATGGCCAAGTGGCCCTCGCGCATCGGCGAGAAACACGCGCGCGCCAACCTCGCCAACATCATCCGCATGCAGGAAGAGATTGGCACGGGCGGTGCGGGTTTTCGCTTCCTGTACGCGGCGTTCCTGCAGGAAGCCGCCGGCATCCTCGGCAAGGATTCACTTCAGGACCTGTCCGGACAACTCACCGCCATCGGAGATCGTTGGCGCGAGTTCGCGGTTCTGGGCGCACAGGTTTGCAGGGGGAGAGAGAATATCGAGACGGCATACGGCAAACTCGCCGAAATCATGAACGACTGCGCGGCACGCGAGCAACACCTCTTCACAGCGCTACGCTCGATGGTCTAGGCCTTCAGCACCCGCAGCGCCACCAGCATCGCCTCGTCCTGGGCGTTGCGATTGAGATGCACGTAGAGTCCGGACTGCACGCTTGCTGATTCCAGGCACATGGCAATACCGAAGGCTGCCGCCGTCGGATACACCCCGCAGTAAGGCAGATAGGGTACAACGAGAAGTTCAGGCAGGACCTCGCGCAATGCGGCGATTTCGGCAACACTCAGCCGAAAACCCGGCACCAGTCGAATCGCCGCTTCACCCCATGCCGCAATGCGGCGTCCCACCGCGTCGAGCCAATTCTCTCCAGCACCGTATCGCTCGACACATAACAACTCGCCGCGCGCGCGGTTGGCGTCGCGGTCAAGGAAGAGCCAGCCACTGCCCTCCCCCATGATTTCGTCGTCGTGCAACGCCAGCCGGCGGAGGTAATCGGCACGCGGGAAGAAATTCTCATCGGCGCCGCCAACCAGTGCCGCTGGCGTCACGCCGCGACGCAGGTCCGAGATCGCCAGATCGAGCGCGCGCTCAAAGGAAAGCTCATCCTGCGCCACCGTGAGATTGCGCGCGCTCAGGCCAACCGCGGCAGCGGCGTGGAAGGCGGCCATGTTGGGCGATGCATTGATGAAATCAAACGGTGCCGCGAAGCCACTTCCGGGAGGGAGTACCTGATCAAGCAGGCTCTCCGTCTTGCGGACCTGGCCCAGGCCGGTGCCAAAGTACAACGCCGTGTCAGCGGGCGCTGGCTTGGCAACCTGTCCGAGGCACAACTTTGCACCGACCGCTGCCAGCTCAACAAAGTGCGATCCTTGCCGCAACGCCTGGCCAAGGACCTGCCGCACAAGTGGTCGCAAGTCAGTTTCTAGGTCATGGACCAGCACCGGGCGCTGCGCCCCTGCGGGCACAGCGCCGGGTCCGAGCGCCACCGCGGCGTGAATGTAGATTGGTGCTTCAGCCATGCGCAATCACCAATGACGCGCAGTTGCCACCGAAACCGAAGTAATTGAGCAGATAGTTGCCGGCCTGCACCAGCAGCGGCTGTCGGAGGGGCGAAAGACCAATCTCCGGATCGACCGTCTCAAAACCGGCGGTCGGCGGGATGGATCCCTCCTTGAGCGAAGCAAGGAATGCAATCGTCTCTGTCGCGCCGCAAGCGGCCAGCGTGTGTCCGAAGTAGCCCTTAAGTGCGGTAAACGGCGGCATGGTCGCAAACACACCGCGCATTGCTGCCGCCTCCGCCGCATCGCTGTCGCTGCTGCCCGTTCCGTGCGCCTTAACAGCAAGGATCGCTTCGGCCGGAACGACCGCATCATGTAACGCCTGACGCATGCAGCGGGCCATCCCGCTGCCGTCGGGATCCGCGCGCGTGGGATGGTGCACGTCGCAGAGACTCGCCCCGCCCGCCAGACGCGCCAAGCGCGGTTCACCAGCATGGTCCCTTTCGAGCAACAGCGCACCCACGCCCTCACCAAAGTGCAGTCCGCGCCGATTGACATCAAATGGACGGCAACCATTCGGGTCTAGCAGCATGAGCGACGAGAATCCGCTCAGGGTGGTCGCGCACAGGCGCTCGATTCCGACCACCAGCGCCCGCGCTGCGCGCCTACGCGCGACAAGATCGCGCGCCACCAGAATCGCGTTGGCGCTCGATGCGCATGCGGTCGACAGCGTTAGTGTTGGACCACGCAAATCGAACTGCTTTGCCAGCTCGTGCGTCAGCGTCCCAGGCTGCTCCAACCGCGGGCGCCGACCCGGCTCGGTGCGGTACAGCTTCCGCGACGCCTGCTCGGCATGCGCGAGCATCGCCGAACCGCCCACCACCAGCGCACAGTCGCGCAGTTCTTCGGCGCCGATACCCGCCATGGCGAGCGCTTCTTCAATGGCGAGCCGTGCCATCGCGCCGGTTCCGTCTGGGTGCAGCGGAAAACGCGCGTGATCCACCGCGCTGACCAGGGCTTGCCGATCGGACGGCGGCGCCAGCGCCGGCAACGGCGCGAGGGCCGGGGCGCCGGCCGCGAGCCCTGCACGCAACGCAGCAACCCCTTCCCCGTACGCAGAGACGATCCCGTAACCGCGAATCGCGACGCTGGCCATTGGCGGCCGACGCTCAGGGCTCAACAAAATCGGCGAGCGTATTGACCGACTTCATTACGCGCCGCGCGTGCTTGCCATCCTCGATGCGAACACCGAATCGCTGAAGCAGCGCGGTATTCACCTGCAACACGTCGAGCGAGTCGAGTCCCAGCACGGAATGGATTCCGATGAGCGGGGCCTCATCGGCGATGAATTCCGGATTGATGTCCTTGTTGCAGGTGCTGACGATCAGACGCTTGAGTTCAAGCTTGAGTGCGTCGTTCTGGGAACCAGGCATGACTCGCTCCAACGGGCTCAGGCGCGAAAATAGCGACGAAACCGCACAATGACAACCGCGAAACAGCAACCGGCAAATAGCAAGAGCCCGCCGATCTCCGGCGCCGCCTCACGCAGCCCTCCCGCACGTACCAGAACGTCGAGCAACGCCTCGAGCGCCCACGACAGAGGCGAGACCGCCGCGATCTGCTGCATGATCACCGGCATCACGAATTTCGGCACCATCACACCTCCGATGGCAGCGAGAATCAGGATCGAGGCCGGGGCAAACACGTGCGCCTGCTCCGTGGTGCGGGCCATCACCGCAATCAGGAACGCGAAGCCGATCGCCGTGGCGCTGGTCGCGAGCGATACGACGATCAGCGCTCCGGGGGTGTGCCCGAGCGTCAGCGCATCACCGCCGAGCCACGGCAGGACGTACATGCCCTCCAGCAGGATGAGGCCGAATTGAATCTGGTTAACCACCAGATAGGGAATGATCTTTCCGACCATGACAACCCAAGGCGATACGCCGAGGGAATGCAGTCGCTGCAGCGTACCAAGCTGACGCTCGCGAATGAACGTCACAGACAGTGGGATCACGAGCAGGAACATTCCAAGCACAATCCATGATGGCGCACCCTGCTGCACGGACGTGGGCGGCCGCAATCCCGTCGTCGCATCGTGTGGCGGATCCTTCACTTCGGCAAAGGTATGCAACGCGTCCGGCGCCCGTACCGCCGGAATCTCCGGGAAGAGCTGACGGGCGCGCACCAGACGCTTGCCTGCCTCGCCCACCTGCTTAAGCAGGATGCCGGTTTCGACCTCCTGCAATGCGCGATTGAGGGTCGTCATCATGAGCGCTCGCTGATCTGCCTGCACAGCCGGGTCGGCTAGCAGGTCAATTGCAATCGGCTGTTGTGTTACCTGGGCGACGGTGGCGTCCAGCTGCTGAGCGACGCGCTTTACCGCTTGTTCCGTTGTCTTGGGCGGAATGATGATCGCGAACTTGTAATGGCCCAAACGGACCTCGGCTTCAAGCTCCTCTCGTGCTACCTGCTCGGTTCGAACCTCCGTGGTGAAATGCCGGGCACTGCGAAACTGCTCGGCCAGCTTCTCTCCGATGGCACCATCATCGTGATTGATCACCAACAACTTCGCCCGCGCGCCATAAGAGTGTTCGCGAAACGACCCCTGCAAGGCGAGCGACATGACCAGCACAAACACAAACGGCATGAGGAACAACAACAGAAACGCCTCACGGTCCCGCAGGATGATTCGCGTCTCCTTGCGGACCGAAGTGACCAGCGCTATCAGTGCCGGACGCATCTCAGCTTCCATCCCTCAGCGTGGCACCGGTCAGCGCGATGTAGACCTGCTCNNGTCCGTGACACCTGGCAGCGCCCGCAATTCACTCTCTAGCGCCGCCGACAGGCCGCCAGCAAGCCGCAGCTGGATCAGGCTGCTTGCCAGACGGTTGAGAACCTCGGTCACTGTGCCTTGCGCGATGATGCGGCCATGATCGATGATCGCAAGCTCATCACAAAGGTGTTCAACCTCTTCCATGTAGTGGCTGGTGTAGATGATGGTCATGCCAGCGGCGTTCAGGCGCCGCAACTGCTCGTGAATGAAACGGCGCGACTGCGGGTCGATGCCGACGGTCGGTTCATCCAGCACCAGCAGGTCGGGCTCGTGAATCAGCGCGATCACCAGATTCAGCCGGCGCTTGAGGCCGCCCGAGTAGGTCTCCACCCGTCGGTTGGCGAGACCCTCAAGTCCGGCAATCGCGAGACACTCGGCGACGCGCTTTGCAAGCGCTCCACCGCCCAGCCCCTGCACTCCACCAAAGTACTCAAGATTCTCGCGGGCGGTGAGACTCGGGTGCAGCGCCAGATCCTGCGGCACCAGGCCGATGCGCCGGCGCATNNTTCGGGCCAAGCAGTCCAAAAATTCGCCCGCGCGCGATGCGCAGATCGACCTCATCGACCGCGCGCCGTTCGGCGCCCGGATAGGTCTTGCAAAGGCCTTCGATTTCGACGATCAGTGGGGGGTGCACGAAGCGATGAAAGTGCAGCGGGTGGCGTCGCCGATGATAGCAGGTTTGCTCTCCAGTGGCCGGAACGCGGCCCTTGTCGGCTCGGCTTGCATCGCGAATAATCGGCCCCCGCCGGCACACAATTGCGCCTCAGCAGCCGCACTGAATGACGCCTCATACCAGCACGTTTCGCATCCCCGTCACCCACCCGGCTCTGCCGGGGCACTTTCCCGGCCGCCCAGTGGTACCGGGGGCGATCACCCTCTCGGAGGTCGTCGCGGCGTGGCGCGCCTATGCCGGAAGCACCCGACAGGTGCTCGGTTTTGCAAACGTCAAGTTTCTGAGCCCTCTGTTACCGGAAGAAACCGCACGAATCGCCTTCATCGACAGGGGCACCGACGTCGTTGGCTTCGAAGTTGCAGTCGACGCGCGTCGAGTCGCAACCGGTGCGCTACGCTGTGAACATGGCTGACCCATCTGCCCCCAAACCGGCAAGCGGCTGGCTTCGCTACGGCGAGCGTGGCAGCGTGTTTGCCTACTGGCTGATCTCGCGCATCGCGCTGCTGCTCGGGCGCCCGCTCACGCGGCTGCTCCTTTACCCGATCTGTCTTTACTACATGGCATTCAACCGGGCAACGGTGCACGCCTCGCGCGAGTACCTGCGCCGCATCCTCGGGCGCCGGCCGCGCTTCACCGAAGTGTTCCGGCACCACCTCACCTTTGCCGCTGTGCTCCTCGATCGGGCTTATTTCTATGCCGGCCAGCTCCAGCACTTCGACTTGCGCCTGCACGGTAGCGAGCAGTTCGTGGAAGTCATGGAACGCGGCCGCGGCTGCCTGATGCTTTCGGCACACCTCGGCAGCTCCGAGCTGGTGCGCGCCACCGGCATGCGACACGAGCTGGTGGTCAATATGCTCATGTACGAAGAGAATGCGCGCAAGCTCGCTACGTTCATCAACACCTTCCACGCCGCGGCCGCGCCGCGGCGCATCATCCCGATCGGTCGCGTCGACACCCTCATCATCGCCAAGGAGCGACTCGACGCCGGCGAAGTGGTGGGCATCCTGGCAGACCGTGTCGTCGGTACCGAGCGGACCGTACACGTGCCGTTCCTCGGCGCGCCGGCGGTGCTTCCAGCCGGACCGTTCCTCGCCGCCTCAGTGCTTGGTGTGCCCGTCGTTATGTTTGTATGCCTCTATCAGGGCGGCAATCGCTACGACCTCTATCTGGAAACACTTGCGGACCACATTCGGATAAACCGTCGCCATCCCGAGGAGATCGAGAACTGGGCGCGCCGTTACACCGAGCGGCTGGAACACTACTGCCGTCTCGCGCCGTACAACTGGTTCAACTTCTACGACTACTGGGCCGAGCCCGCCGAAATCGAGACGCACGCGACACCCGCGACCCGCGACGCCGCATGAAGCAGGGATTTTCTGCCACTTGCCTGCTTGCGTTCCTAGTTTGTACGCCGCTCCATGCCGAGGAAGCGGCGCACCTCGAGCCCGACACCCTGCTGGCTGAATTCGCCAGGATCCCGACTGCCACCGCCAGGTTCGACGAGACACGCCGGCTTGCCGGCACACAGACCGCAACCCAGAGTCGCGGGATACTTCGCTATACCGCGCCAGACCGGCTCGAACGCGAAACGGAGTACCCCCACCGCGAGCGCTCCATCGTGAACGGCAATTGGCTCACCCTGGAACGCACCGTTGATGGGAAACCCGTGCGCCGCTCCCTGCCACTCGACCAGCTCCCCACACTCAACACCTTCTTCACCGCGCTACGCGCCACGCTCGGTGGCAACCGGCGTGCCTTGGAGGATTTGTTCTCGATCGCGCTCACTGGCGATTTCACAGCCTGGAACATGACCCTCAAACCTCGCGCCGATGCCGGGACGAGCGGGGTTAAACAGATTCGTCTGAATGGAGAGGCTGTATCCATCCGGCGTATCGAGGTTGATGAGGCAGGCGGTGATACCGTAAAAACGATCCTGACACCGCTCGATCAGCCGCAACAGGCGCCGGAACCGTCCGCCAGCCCGGGCGAACCGAAACCCCCCGGCTAGTTGACGGGCGGAACGATAGGCTGGCGGGCCGCTCCGACTCTGGTATAACAGTCTCGCTCGGACCTCAGCCGAACACTTTTAGCTGTCCAGGACTTCCTTCGCTCCGTGTCGCCTCTGATTCTCACGCACTTCACCTCAGTTAACGCCCTTGGCATCGGTGTGGCAGCAATTCTCGATGCGCTGCGCGACGGGCGTTCGGGCCTAACGCCATGCACGTTCGAGAATGTCGCGCTCAAGACCTGGTGCGGTACTGTGCGCGAGGCCGATAGCCACCCGATCGGTGGTTCGCTCGCCGATTATGACGGCCGCAACAACCGCCTCGCGGCGCAGGCGCTGACAACGGACGGATTCGACGAGCAAGTGGCACGCGCCCGGTCCCGCTATGGCGCGGCGCGCATCGGAGTATTCATCGGTACCAGCACCTCCGGCATTCTTGAAACCGAGCATGCCTACCAGGCGCGCGACCCCGTGACCGGCCGACTTCCAACCGGTTTTCATCTGCGCGAGACCCACAACCTGTTTGCGACCACCGACTTCGTGCGCCGCTCGCTCGGGTTGGCGGGGCCCGCGGCTACCGTATCGACGGCCTGTTCGTCCTCGGCCAAAGTGTTTGCCTCCGCCTGGCGCATGATCGAGCTCGGGCTCTGCGATGCCGCGGTTGTCGGCGGCGTCGACAGCCTGTGCCGCAACACCCTTTACGGCTTTGCCTCGCTTGAGCTTGTCGCGCCGGAACCGTGCCGACCTTGCGCCGCCGACCGCAATGGCATTTCGATCGGTGAGGCAGCCGGATTCGCGCTGCTGGAGCGCCCGGCACAGGCTGATGCGCACAGCGGCGTCGCGTTGCTCGGTTTCGGTGAGAGTTCGGACGCCTACCATATGTCCTCGCCGCACCCGCAAGGTGACGGTGCGGTATTGGCGATGCAACGCGCACTCGCCAGTGCCGGTCTGGCGCCAGACGCCATCGACTACATCAACATGCATGGCACAGCGAGTCTGGTGAACGATGCGATGGAGGACCGCGCCATCACACGTGTTTTCGGCACGGACACACCGGCCAGCTCCACCAAAGGCTGGACCGGGCACACCCTCGGTGCCGCGGGCATTACCGAGGCGGTAATCTCGGCACTCTGCATTCAACATGGTTTTATGCCGGGCAATCTCAACACGCGGACACTCGATCCGGGTCTCACCGGAAACCTGTTGCTGGCGAACCGCGAGCGGCGGGTTCAGCGCGTGCTCAGCAATTCCTTCGGGTTTGGCGGCAGCAACGCGAGCCTCGTTCTCGGTGCAGCGACATGAATCCCGTCTATGTCGACAAGATTGGCATCCTGGCACCGGGCCTCACGGGATGGGAGCAGGCGCGCGCGACGCTGGCCGGTCATCGCACCTATCAGTCGGCCCCACTGCCCCCGCTCAAGCCGGCAGCCCTTGCCCCCGATGTACGCCGGCGCACCAGCGACCATATTCGCTTCGCTGTTGAGGTGGCTACCGACACTTCACGCGGGCTCGGTGACGTGACGCGCC
This sequence comes from Proteobacteria bacterium UBA6900, assembly GCA_002451215.1. Classification (GTDB taxonomy): domain Bacteria; phylum Pseudomonadota; class Gammaproteobacteria; order Acidiferrobacterales; family Sulfurifustaceae; genus SM1-46. Next base: position 31,210 of record DKBM01000064.1, on the reverse strand, counting down.
GGCTTGCCACCGTGTTTGCGTCTTGTGATGCCGACGGGCAGATCACGCACGACATTCTCACCGAAGTCGCCAAGGACACGCCGCAGGTCTCGCCGACCCGCTTTCACAATTCGGTCAACAACGCGGCGGCCGGATACTGGTGCATGGCAGTAGGCTCGCAGCAGCCATCGACGAGCGTCGCTGCCTGGGACGATGTCGCGGCGGCCGGTTTGCTCGAGGCCGTGGCGCAGGTGTTGCTGGAACATACGCGTGTGCTGCTCGTGATCCACGACCTTCCGATGCCCGAGCCCCTGAACAGCGCTCGGCCCGTCCATGCGGCTTTCGGCGCGGGAATGCTGCTTTCCCGAGCGCGCTCGGCCGAGAGCATCTGCGCACTTGCCCTCGAACTGGCGCCATCCGGCGAGTCGGAATCGACACTGACCGACCCGGGGCTTGAGACCTTGCGACGCGACAATCCGGCTGCCCGTAGCCTGGCACTGATTTGCGCGATTGCCCGCAACCAGGCAACGACGGTCGTCATGCCGTTCCTCGGTCACCAGGTCTTGCGCATCGGGGTACAGCCGTGCGCCTGAGGCAAGTCGCGCGCGCGCTTCGACTCTTTCTTCCGTTTCCGATTTTCGCGCTGCTCGGCGCGAGCAGCCCTCCTCCTGATCCGGCCAACCTGGCGCGTGGAGATACGGCCGCGCTCGCGCGCTACCTCGACAGCTACCTTACCCGCGAGCTGTATCGCCATGGCGCGCTGGGCGTCAGTGCCGCGTTGGTCGACGCCAATGGCGTGATATGGGCGCGCGGATTTGGCCTCGCAGATCCATCGCGCGGCGTGCGTGCCACGCCTGCAACCATCTATCAAGTCGGATCGATCAGCAAACTTGTTACCGCCACCGCCGTCATGCGCGCGGTAGAGCACGCCCAGCTCGCACTGGATGTGCCAATCCAGACCTACCTGCCGCAGTTTCGCATGCGCTCGCGCTGGCAAGAACCGGTGCGCCCCACACTGCGCGAGCTGCTCTCACACCATGCGGGAATGCCAACCTTTTACCTCAAGGGTTTCTTCTCGGATGAGCCGCTTCCGGCGCTCATCGATGCCCTGGCGGACGAGCATCTCGCCTACCGACCCAGAACTATTTTCAACTACTCCAACGTAGGCATCGATATCGCCGGCGCGGCGCTCGAGCGCGTCGCCGGCCGCCGGTTTGCGTTGCAACTGCGGAACGTGCTGCTCGATCCTCTTGGCATGCAGCACTCGTCCTACGTGCGCGACGAGCGCGTTGCCGACCGCCTTGCCGTCGGTCACGTCAAGCGCCGACCCACTGCGCCTGTCACCATTCGCGATGTCCCGGCGGGGGGCTTATACAGCAGCGTCGAGGACCTTGCCCGTTTCATGCGGCTGTTCCTGCGCAAGGGCGAAGTTGATGGAGAACGCTTGCTGCGTCCGCAATCAGTCGACGCCATGCTGTCTCCGCAGTTTTCTGGCCTGCCGCTCGATTTTGGGCAGCATTTTGGGTTGGGCTGGATGTTGAGCGGCATCAACCTGCCGGGCGCGGGCAAGATCGCCTGGCACAATGGCGGCACCAAGACGTTTGTCGGTCAGATGATCCTGTTGCCCGAGCGAAATCTTGGCGTGGTGGTATTGGCCAACTCGGATCGCGCCGCGACGCTCGTCTATGAAGCGGCGGAGGAAATCCTGCGGCGTGCGCTGCAGACTCGCGACGGTATTTTGCCGCCCGCGCCCTCGCGACGATTGCCGGCAGTGGTTCTGCCGGACCAACAACTTGATCGTTACGCCGGTGACTACAGCCTGATGGGGGCGCTTGCGCACATCGAGAAGAACGGCTCGCGTCTGAAGCTCAAGGTACTGGGACACCAGCTCGATCTGGTTCCCACGGGCGGCATCGACTTTCGTGCCGAATGGAGCTTGCTAGGCCTGATATCGTTCCCAATCCGGTTCCCACCCATCGAGTTCGTCGAGCGTGAAGGACGCACGTTCATGCTCTGGCGTGACCGTGGCGTCGCCGTCACCGCCGAGCGCGTCCCACAATTCAATGTGTCCGCTGCGTGGCAACGACGCACCGGAAACTACCGGCTGCTAAACCCCGACAAGGATTATCTCGTTGACCTGGAGCACGCGCAGTTGATTTACGAGGATGGCAAGCTGCTCATGGAGTTGCGCATTGCAGGGCTAGAAGACCGCGACATCAAGGTTGTCATCATGCCGATTGATGACCGGACCAGCTACACCTTCGGCGTCGGGCGCAATGTGGGCGATGTGACGCTCGTGGAGGAACACGCCGGACGGGAACGGGTGCGCTATCTGGGCTACTACTTCGAACGTGTCGCATTCCCGGCAACGGTAGTCGCGGGCGCCGCCAAAAAATGATGGGATTTCCCACGCTGCCGCTCCCGGCTAAACTGCCCAGGCTCACCCGGCAACGCCGGGTGCGTTAATACAACACCAAAACGGAGGAAATCCACAGATGAACCGTCCTTCCGCCAGCATACTGGCCGTCATTGCAGCTGCAATCCTCACGACAGTCACCGCGCTTCCTGCCGCTGCGGCCGGCAAGATTACGATTCCACCCACGGCAACCATCGATCCCAACGCCGGTGTGAACGCCAAGGTGCGCGATGAATGCGTGCCGGACGCGCGCGTCACCGAACTTCTCAAGGAGCAGCTCAAGGCGGCTGGTTACGACGTGACGGTCGCCAAACAAGCAGGCGGCGGCAAATCGCTGCAGCTCACCATCCTGAATGTGACCGGTGTCGGCGGCGGCGCCTGGTCTGGTCCGAAATCGATGACCGTATCCGGCAAGCTTTATCAGGACGGCAAGGTCGTCGGAAGCTTCAACGGCCGGCGCACCTCGGGCGGCGGCTTTTTTGGTGCTTATAAGGGCACCTGCTCGATCATTGGTCGCTGCGCCAAGGCCCTCGCCAAGGACATTACCGTTTGGCTCGAGAATCCGACAATGGACGCGCGCCTCGGGGAGATGTAGGCGCGTTTGGGTTCGCGGCGTCAGGTGTTGCCTGACGCCGCCTCACGCGCCAATTCGGTTTCCAGCAGCTTCAACATCTGCTCACGCGGCAGCTTGCCCGCGGCATTGCGCGGCAGCGACGCAACGAGCCACAAGCGGCGCGGTACGAACACCTCGTCGATACGTGTGCGCAGCGCGGCCAACATGACATCACGCGACTGTCCTGGCGCCACAACGAATGCCGTGAGACGTGGCTCCCGGTCATCTTTCGCCTCCTCCACCAGGAACGCGCCGTCCACCACCCCTGGAAGTTCCTGCAGCTGCTGATTCAGGTACAGCAGTGAGGTGCGCTTGCCACCGATCTTGACGAGATCGCTGTCGCGACCCACGAGCCGAAACTCTCGCGCGTTGAGAATTTCCACTACATCGCTCAGCACCACCGGTTCGCGGAAGTAGTCTGCTTCGACCAGGAACCCCTGCATATGCGATCGAACGCGCACGCCATCAAACGTGCGCCAGCTATCCGTGTCCCGGTGACGGCGCGAGGCGATCGCTCCGGTTTCAGTGCTGCCGTAGAACTCGAGCACGGGCGCCTCGAACAATGTCTCTGCCTCCCGCGCCACCGCGGATGGCAGCGGTGCGGCCGACGACAGAACGAATGACAGCGGTGGCAGGCGCGTGCGCTCGAGGACGCATGCACGCAGCTGCACCGGTGTGATCACGAGCGCCGGCTTCACAGGACTCGACTCGGCGATGATCCGGACGTCCTCCGGATAAAAGGGACGCTCGCGCGTGACCGCGTGGCCAAACTGGAGCGGCAGCAGAACAGAAGCGAGGAAACCGTACATGTGCTGGGGCGGAACAGTGGCAACGATGGCGCCGGCGCGTCCCGGGTCGAGCGTGAGGCGCAAGCCGGCGGCCTGTGCCTCACGCGCCACGCTGCCCCAGTACTTGAGGACGGGCTTGGGCCGGCCGGTACTTCCGGACGTGAACGCGACCGCCGCCAGCTGCGCTTCGGGAAACCCGGGGGTCGCCAGACCCACAGACTCGCCTGCCTCGAGTGGCGGAAAGAACATGACCTCCGCCACCGCCGGCACGTCACGCTGGTCCGTGAGCACGTAGCTGTCAGGATAATCCTGAACGAGCTGTCGCCATACGTGCTCCACACGACTGCTGGGCAACAAGCTCACCTGATTGCGCTTCATCGCCGCGGCGAATCCAACCATGAAATGGTAGCGATCGGCACAGTCATTCAGTACATGTGCCCGGGCCGGCAACTGAGCCGCCAGCGCCGCGACATCGGCAAGAAACTGCGCCGCCGTAGTCGATCGCACACGGTCGAAAGCCAGAACGCGATCAAGCGAAAATTTCCCGAGCAGCGGCAGATTCATTTCTTCGCGCCGCCTCGAGCGCGTGCCTCGGCCAGTGTGTCACCGGCGATGCGAAAAATCGTCGCGAATCGATTGTGGCCTGGCGGTGGACCGAAACGGAACCATGCGTACGCGAACTGACCGACGAACATCAGACCGACGAATAGGTAGTTCAGGAAGTTCGCAAACAGCGACCAGGCCTCGAGCGAGGCGAATGCCGCGAGAACACCCGCGCAGACGGCCATGGCCACAAAGAACACCGTCCATGCCCAGGTCAGTGCTCTCGCAAACCGCACGTGCGCAGGACCGACCGAGGCCCCACGATACTTTCGCATGAAAGGCTCGACGAGCGGCACGGCGCCGGCGCGCAAGGTACCGGCGAACGCGATGGCCAGCGCCGAGTTGAACACCAGGGGCGGAAGGAACAGCGCAATGTGCCCACCGAGAAAGATATTCGCGACCGCGGCACTCGCCAGCAACGCATAGAGCCCGGTCCAAATCCAGCGCCGCGACTGGTCGCCGAGCCAGAGGTGCAGCAGCACCATAACGAGCGCGACGGCAAGAAGCGTACCGAGCGCGGCCACCGGCGCATCCTTCACGATGAAGGTATGCACGAGAATCGGATAAAGGACCAGACTGCCGGCGGACAGGAGCTGGCGCAGGCGCCGCATGAGCGCTCAGTTCTGCCGGTGCTGTTCGACGTGGCGCGCCAGCGCGCGCAGACTGGCAAACACGGCCTTGTTGTTTTCGTCGTCGGAACGCAGCTTGAATCCGTACTTGTTGGAAATCGCCAGCGCGAGCTCGAGCGCATCGATCGAATCGAGCCCAAGGCCCTCACGAAACAGCGGCGCCTCCGGATCAATACCCGCCGCCTCCACCTCCTCGAGGTTCAGCGACTCGACGATCAGTTGGGCGACTTCAGACTCAAGCAGGCTCTGGGTGGACATCTCAGTGGGTAGCGCGTAGTGGCAGAACCGGGGAAAAGCAAGACTGACGCCTGTCCCGATCCGTTAACAACCAATTCTAGATAATCCAATAATACTGCCAGTCTTTATAAATCAGATTGGGGGATCTCGCCGATCCACGGCGGGCGCTATTCTGCCACAGCTCGAATCACCCCGGAATCCCCGTGCCGGAGCAACCTTTCGCCGCTAGCGGGAACCCGTACGGGCGCAGGCAACCGCTTCAATCTCAACCAAGAGATCGCTGCGGCAGACATCGGCCTGAAGATAGATCGTCTGGGCATGGGGTGACAGCACTTCTTGCAAGCGCGCGCGCACGTCCGGCAGAAATTCCGCCTCACGCAGATAAACCTTGAGGCACACCAGGTCTTCCAGGCCGCGGAAACTGCATGCCTCGTCGCGTGCCGTCCCGGTCAGCAGCGCCACGATATTGCGTAAGGTTTCATCCAGTTGCGCAACACAGTCGCCCGGATGGCGCGACTCGTGGCCCACAATGCTCGCGGTACCGGAGATGTAGAGGTTCTCCATACCGTCCCAGCGCTTGAGCGTGGCGCGCGCAAACGTCGGGCTTCGTGGCCCGTACTCGGGCGGGTAGAGATAGGCACTTATCTGACGGGGGTTTTCCCGAAACTCCCCGGGTTGACGCGAGGCCAGCGCGTAAATGTGCAACTGGCCGCTGCGGGTACCCAACGCACTCGCGGACGGGAAGCGCTGGGCCGCGTCGCCGAAGTGCTGCTGGAAGGCAATACCGCGTCCGCGACAGAAGCGCCGATAATTCTCGAGCCCAAGGGATTCGTCATTTATTTGCGGAAAATAATTCCACACCCGTAATAGATGCGGATAACCTTGCTCCTCGATAACGGAAAATAGCGTCTCGTAGCCCTCGGCCGTGCGCTGCTCGAACGAGGCATGATCAACCGGTACCGGATCCGAGATGGCAGCAAACAGCGCGTCGCCATTGTGCGCGTAGCGTACGTCGCCAAACGTCCCGCACTGAACCACGCGGTCGCTGGTCCACACCTCAACCAGGGGCACCTCGTTAAGCTGCGGCATGTCGACGTACGTCACGGGGTAGCCGGGATCTGCAACTGTCCCGGGCGGCCGGGAGAAATGCACCTCGCCGAGGATGCGGTCGCCCGCGTCCCGGCGCCGCGTGCGGAGCGCTTCCGCATCCAGATACTCGACGCCAACGGGAGACGCTTCGGTTGAGGGGGAACGGGTCACGGCATGGGAGCCTTCTGGCCTCACGACCCCAGCGGCAGTATCGGAGTCCGGGCGCTTGCAGAACGAAGCCGACACGGGATGTGGGGGGATTTGCCGAAAAAGGAACTGGTTATATTGATCAATAATCTATCATAAAAATCGGGGTGGCGCCGGGCCGCCAGGCTGGCTAAGCTGACCCTCGAAATACACGCGGTTGTGGGTCCCGGGCCCGCGACCATGCTTGACGCCTCTGTGATACCGTCTTCACTCTTGCCCACTGCCCTGATCCCCGCTGCTCTATGCTGAAGCGCAAGATTGTCTTCATCAATCCGCCGTACGAGCGCATCGCGCCGGGCTACGATTTCGTCCGCCACATCACCAACAAGTCGCCGTCTCTCGGACTCCTGCATCTTGCCGCCGAGGTGCGTCTGCACGGCTATGAGCCTTCCATCATTGAGAGCGATATCTTTGAACTCAGTGTCGACGATGTCGTCGCACGTGTCGCACAGGAACGGCCACAATACGTCGGCATTACCCTGTTTACGGTTGGGGTCTGGGGCGCAGCGGCAATCGCCCGCGGGATCAAGGCGGCGCTGCCCGACACGCTCGTCATTGTCGGCGGTCCCCATATCTCGTCCATGGGGCCCGAGACCATGGAGCGCTTTCGCGAGTTTGACTACGCGGTAGTTGGGGAAGGCGAGAAGGTCCTGATGGACCTGCTCAGCGCGCTGGAAACCGAGGCCGACCTCCGGGCCGTGCCGGGCATCATTTTCCGCCGCGGACCTTTCGTCCAGGTTACCTCCGGCAATCCGGTCAACCGTCTGCTCGACGACCTCCCCATGCCGGCCTGGGACTTGTTACCGGATTTTCCGCGCGCCTACCCGCCCGCTATCTACGATTTCCCGCGCGGACCAGTGGCAACCATTGCGGCCTCGCGCGGTTGTCCGTTCCACTGCAAGTTTTGCGACACCTCCACCTTTGGTGCCCGCGTGCGTCACTATTCGCCGCAGAAGGTGTTCGAAATGATGCGCCACCTGCACCATACCTATGGCGTGCGACACATTATGTTCGTCGACGATCTGTTTCTCGCCAGCCGCCAGCGCGTAACCGAGCTTTGCAACCTGCTACTCGACAGCGGCTTGCGCATGACCTGGACCTGCACTGCGCGCGTCGATACGGTCAAGCCCGATGTCCTGAAGCTGATGAAGCAAGCCGGTTGTTGGGAGATCAGCTTCGGTCTCGAGACCGGCTCCGACGACCTGCTGCAGAAGATGGACAAGGCAGCGCGCGTCGAAAAGTCCGAGCAGGCGGTCGGCTGGACCGCTGAAGCCGGAATCCGCACCAAAGGTCTCTTCATGCTCGGCTATCCGGGCGAGACCGCGGAAACCATCAGCGCCACGAAGGACTTTGTGCGCCGGATCCCGATGACGATCATGAACCTCACAAAGTTCACGCCCTACCCCGGCTCGCCAATCTATCGCGACCTCTACGGCACCAATATCCGGGAAGATCACTGGGAAAAGATGAATGGCATGAACTTCGTCTGGGCACCGGAGGGGATCACGGTCGAGGAGCTCGACCGCGAGTACCAGAACATTCTGGTCGCTTTCTACAAGCGTCCGCAGATGGGCGCGTATTACCTGAAGCTCACGCTCCAGTACCCAAACCACCTGTATCGGCTGCTGCGTTTCGCGCTCGGCTTTTTCGGCGCCAAGCTGAGGAGCTACCTCACCGGGCGTGGCGGCGTGCTGGTCCGCCCGAGCGAGGTTCACCTCGACACCCCGTCGACACGCTGAGCGGCTGGCGCCGCGGGTCGCCGCTACGTCCTGTACGCCTTGCGCCGGAATAGCTCGCGCTTGCTCACCAGCCGGTCGAGGAAAAGCAGACCGTCCAGGTGATCGATCTCGTGCAACACTGCGCGCGCTTCGTAACCTTCACAGGGGTACTCGCGCCACTCACCGTTTCCGTCTTGGGCGCGCACGCAAATCCGCTCGGCGCGCGCCACATTGCCCGTGTAGTCCGGAACCGACAGACACCCCTCGCGCCCAACGGCCTCGCCTTCCCGGGACACCATCTCAGGATTCACCAGCAGCATACGGCCGTTATGGGCGATGCCTGGTTTGCCTGAGACATCTACAATGACAATGCGTTGGAAGTAATTGACCTGTGGTGCCGCCAGCCCCACGCAGCCGGGACTGGCTCGCATCGTATCTTCCAGATCGCACAAGAATTCCCGCAATGCCTGATCGAAGCTGCTGACCGGCACGGACACCTGTTTCAGGCGGATGTCCGGGTAGTGCAGCACCTCGCGCACCGCCACGGCAGCTAGCCCACGAGCGTCTCGAGCGGTTCCGCACCAACCTCGACGCCCTTCTCGCGTAACGGCAACAACAGCTTCTCGATGGCTGTCGCGCTCTCCGCGCAGTGCCCGTCGATGGTCATGACATAGATTGGCTGCTCCCGGGTGCCCGCCACGTCAGATTCCAAATCGAGAATATTGAAACCGCGCGATGCCAACGCAGCCGTGACCTGTGCCACGATGCCGGGACGATCCGCACCATATACGGTGACGCGCACGTTTGGCTCGACGTGGCTATGCAGCTGCGCGTCGATCAGGTCCACATGCATGTTGAGCTCCAAGGAGCGCCCTGCGGGATCAAGAATCGCACGAATCGCGCTCGCGTCTCGCTCGGTCTCGACCATCAGCATAATGGTGAAGCTCCCACCCAAACGCACCATCGATGCCTCGCCGAGGTTGACCCCTGCTCGGAATAGCGCATCCGCCAGTGCGGCAACAATCCCGGGCTGGTCCCGACCGACCACTGTCAACATGTACCATCGCTTCATACTTCCTCCGACCGCGCGCTAGTGGAGCGTGGAGTGGGCGAAGAAGATCACGGCCACGCCAAGCACGATCAGCGCGATTTGCTGAATTGTGGCCGCCGGCTCCGGACGCTTGTGCAATCCCGGAATAAGGTCGGCAACCGCAATGTAAATGAAACTCGACGCGGCAACGGCGAGCACGTAAGGAACGGCGGCCATCGCGTCCGACAAGAAGAAGTACGCGACCACTCCCCCGACGACCGTAGTCAGGCTGCTTAATACATTGTAAAAGAGCGCCCGCCCTCGGCTGAATCCGCTGTGCAGCAGGATGGCGAAATCGCCGAGCTCCTGCGGAATCTCGTGCGCAATCACCGCCATGGCAGTAACAACACCAACATGGACATCGGTCAGGAAGGCGCCCGCGATCAGAACGCCATCAACGAGATTGTGAATCCCGTCGCCAATCAGGATGAGATTCCCGGCCGCGCGCGTTTGCGCATGCTCGACGTCAACACCATGCGCCTCGCACTCATCGGCATGGCAGTGACGCCAGATGACGGTCTTCTCGAGAAGAAAGAACCCGAGCAACCCCAAGAGTACGGTGAGCGTGATGGAGTGGGTCCCCGCCAGGGATCGGTCCGCCAGGGCGTGCGGCAAAATGGCGAGCAGTGCCGCACCAAGCAGTGCCCCGATGGCGAAACTGACAAGCGGCGCGAGGATGCGGGTTCGCATCCCCTCCGGCACCAGCAGCAGAACGGACGCAGCCAGCACGCTCAGCACCCCGCCCAGCAGCGAGAATGTCACAATCCAGAGAAGCAACATGGCGATCGCGATGTTTTAGGGCGGGAGGCTGCGCATCATACCGGCATCCTTCGGGCGTTCAAACGTGCACCATATCGCCGCTATCCTTTGTCAATCCAGATGAGCGACGCCATCCGCCCGGTCTGATGCTCGCGGCGAAATGAGTAGAATCTGGCCGAATCACGGTACGTGCAGAATCCGCCCCCATGGANNCTCATACGAGTCCGACCCGATGGCCGGACCAAGCCATGCCACCAAGCCGTTTCCCGGCACATCGAAGGCCCGCACTCCGTTTTCTATTACCCCGGCCGACAATCCGCGCCAACCTGCATGTAGCATTGCGACCTTGGCGCCCCGCCGATCACACAAAAATACCGGTAGGCAATCAGCCGTCAATACTGCCAGCACCACTCCCGCTGTGTCGGTATAGGCGCCATCGGCCTCGACGCCGGGCACTACCTTGATTGCATCCACTACCGCGGTGCCGTGCACCTGTCGTAGCCACAGCGGCTCGGCCGGCAATCCACACGCCTCGCGCAACGACGCCCGGTTCCGGCGAACTCTGCCCGGATCGTCCCCGACATGATCGCCAAGGTTGAGCGAGGCATACGGCCCAACGCTGGCGCCACCCGCACGCGTTGTGGTCAGCGCCCGGACGCGCGCGGGCGCCGGCCAATCCGGAGTGATGTATTGGATATCTGCCACCAAAGCGATCGTATCAGCTTATGGCATTGGGCTCAGTTCACGACCAGCGTACCGCATTCAACGAGCGTAAACCGGCACTACGAGCGATTCTCGATCATATCCGCCGCGAGTACTTCCATGAGCTCGTGCATATCCCTTGGGACCGACGCTGCCCACTGCTTCTCTACATCCTTTTCAGGATGTACCAGCTTGAGCTTCACCGCATGCAGCGCCTGGCGCCGGAAGTCACGGAGCGCCTGGATAACAGTCGGATTCGCGCCCTTCGGCAGCTTCGGGCGTCCGCCATACACCGGATCGCCCACAACGGGGTAGCGCAAATGCGCAAGGTGCACCCGGATTTGATGGGTACGACCGGATTCGAGATTCACTTGCACAAGCGTATGGGCACGATATTTCTTCAGCACCCTCACGTGGCTCACGGCCTCGCGCCCGGTGTGGGTGACGGCCATGCGGGTACGGTCATGCCGATGCCGGCCAATCGGCGCATCGACCGTGGCACCCGCGATCATCACGCCGTTCACCACCGCGACGTATTCGCGCGAAACGCTGCGCTCGGCGAGCTGCTCGATGAGGCTTTGGCGTGCGCGCTCGGTCTTGGCGACCACCATCAGACCGGAGGTGTCCTTGTCGAGCCGATGCACGATGCCGGCACGTGGCAGGTTCCCCAAGGCCGGAGCATGATGCAGTAGCGCATTCAGGAGCGTGCCGGCAGGATTGCCGGCACCGGGATGTACCACCAGACCGGCCGGTTTGTTGATCACCAGAATATCGCGGTCTTCGTGAACGATCGCGAGCGGGATGCGCTCGGGCGCGTGCAAGGACGGCGCTGGTGGCGGGACCTCGAGGGTTACCGCCTCGCCGCCGCGCACGCGATCGCGTTTCACCGGAACTCTTGTGTCGACACGCACCCGGCCCTGCTCGATCCACTGCTGGAGTTGCGAGCGGGTAAAATCCGGGAACAGGCTGGCGAGGGCGAGATCGAGACGCTGCCCGGCCTGTGCCGCCGGAATTCGCGCCGAGAGAACTTCCGCTTTCATCACCGGTCATTATCGCTGATTGAGGCGGGCTTCACGACCCGGCGATTCCCGTATAAGCTTGCGCGCAGTTCAGGCCCAACCCATGTCTCGTTCCCTTATTACTGCCGTCCTCCTCGCTGCCATCTGGTTTGCCGGTGGCTGCGCGAACTTTGACGACATTACCAAGAATTGGGGGCCGGACCAGCTATACCGGGAGGCCAAAGACAAGGTCGCAAACGGCGACTACGCCACGGCGATCAAGTACTTTGAGAGCCTGGAAGCCCGCTACCCGTACGGAAAATACGCCGAGCAGGCACAAATCGAGATCGCGTACGCGTATAACAAGAACAACGAACCGGCGCTCGCCATTGCCGCAGCCGACCGGTTTATACGGCTGCACCCTACCCATCCAAACGTCGACTATGCGTACTACCTCAAGGGCCTGGTGCAGTTCCGGCTGGAACGCTCGTGGATAGACTGGGCGATAGGCGGCGGCGATGATCTTTCAGACCGCGACCCGAAAGGGGCGCGCGATGCCTATAACACCTTCCGCGACCTGATCGAACGCTATCCGAAAAGTCGCTATGCGCCGGACGCCGCCGCACGCATGGCCTTTCTGTTCGATCACCTCGCGAAATACGAGGTGCGTGTGGCGCGCTTCTACTACGAACGCGGCGCGTACGTCGCTGCGGTCAATCGCTGCAAGTACACCTTGGAGAACTTTCCGCGTGCCCCGTCGGTCGAGGACGCGCTTGGCGTCCAGGCCCTCGCCTACCACCAGATGGGGTTGATCCACCTCAAAGATGACTCCGTGCGAATACTGAAGAACAACTTTCCGAAGAGCCCGTACATAGGCGAAATCGCCAAACTCGCCACCGGACCAGCTAGCCGCTAGATCGCCGCCTCGCCGGTTTCCCCGGTGCGGATACGCACTACCTGCTCGACGGTCGTCACGAAGATTTTGCCGTCGCCGATCTTGCCGGTGCGCGCCGCCTTCTGGATGGCCTCGATGCACCGGTCCACCAGGTTGTCCGCCACCACCAGCTCAATCTTGGTCTTCGGTAGAAAGTCGACCACGTACTCCGCACCGCGATAGAGCTCGGTATGACCCTTTTGCCGGCCGAAGCCCTTGACCTCCGTCACGGTCAGACCACTCACGCCTGCCTCATGCAGCGCCTCGCGCACATCGTCAAGCTTGAACGGTTTGATAATGGCTTCAATCTTCTTCATGGCTGCCCTTTCACGTTTTGCGATGTGACTGACACGACAACTGTAAACCTGGAGTCCACCTCCGGCAACGGCTGCCCGCCATCTTACCCGCGACCGTACCCGGAAGTGATGGGGTAACGCCGGTCGCGGCCGAAACCGCGCGGCGTAATTCGCACACCGGGGGGCGCCTGTCGGCGCTTGTACTCATTGCGATCCACCATGCGCAGCACGCGCCGTACCGTTGTCTCGTCGAAACCAGCCGCGACAATTTCTGCCGCCGACTGATCCTGCTCGACGTAGCGCTCGAGGATGGGATCGAGCACCGCGTAGGGTGGCAGGCTGTCGGTATCCTTTTGGTCCGGCGCGAGCTCGGCCGATGGTGGCCGCTCCATGACCCGATGCGGAATGACTGCGCCCCTGGCATTTCGATAGGCCGCGAGGCGATAGACGAGCGTCTTTGGCACATCCTTGATCGCCGCGAAACCCCCGGCCATGTCACCGTAGAGGGTGGCATAGCCAACGGCCATCTCGCTCTTGTTGCCGGTGGTGAGGACCATGCGACCAGTCTTGTTCGAGATAGCCATGAGCAGTACGCCGCGCACACGCGCCTGGATGTTCTCCTCGGTGGTATCGCGCGCCATGCCCTTGAACTCTCCGGCCAGCGCGGCAAGGAATGCCTCGAACATCGGCTCAATCGGGATGACACTGTAATTGACCCCCAGCGCCGCAGCCTGCGCCTTGGCATCTTCGAGGCTGATCGAGGCGGTGAAGCGCGACGGCATCATCACCGCCTGCACGCGTTCGGGGCCCAGCGCGTCCACGGCGACGCAGAGCGTCAGCGCCGAATCGATGCCGCCCGACAGCCCGATCACGACGCCGTTGAATCCGTTCTTCTCGACATAGTCGCGTACCCCAAGCACCAGCGCCTCATATACCGAGTCCTCCTCGCTTCGTTCCGGCACGATTTCGCCACGGACCGGCACCGGGTCCGGTGCACACTCGAAGTCCACTGCGTACAATCCCTCGGCGAACGATGGCGCACGCCATACGATTCGCCCGGCTGCATCGACGACGAACGACTCGCCGTCGAACACCAGTTCGTCCTGACCCCCGACGAGATTGACGTATACCACTGGCACGCGGTTGCGTCGTGCCGCGCCGCCCACCACGTTGTAGCGCTCAAGATGTTTGTTGCGATGATAGGGCGACGCGTTGAGATTGACGATGAGTTGCGCACCTGCGCCTACAGCCTCATCGACGGGGCTGCCCTCCCAAACGTCCTCACACACCGTTAGCCCCACCGGGACACCACGGATTGTCGCGACACAGGCGCCCGCGCCTTCGGCGAAATAGCGCTTCTCGTCAAACACCGAGTAATTTGGCAGGCAGTGCTTGTAGTACACGGACTGAAATTGGCCATCGCGCAACAGCACGGCAGCGTTATAAAGATTGCCGTACTGGCGGCGCGGATATCCGGTGATCAGATCGATCCCGCGGGTCGCGGCCATCAGCTCGCCGAGTCCGGTCTCGACACGCGCAGTGAGGTCGGGTCGCAACAAGAGATCCTCGGGCGGATAGCCCGTGAGGGCGAGCTCCGGAAACACCACGGCATGCGCCTGCAACTCGTCACGGGCACGCTGCGCAGCGGCGATCATTTTCCCTACATTGCCGGCGACGTCCCCGACCAACAGGTTAAGTTGCGCGAGCGCGAGCCGAAGGCGTTCCGCCATCTAGGTTCCGAGCACCTCGCGCATTCGTCGCCCGATCTCGGCGGGCGAGCGCACCGTGTGCACACCCGCCACCTCGAGCGCCTGGTACTTTTCTTCCGCCGTGCCCTTGCCGCCGGCGATGACCGCGCCGGCGTGACCCATGCGCTTTCCTTTGGGGGCAGTCACCCCGGCAATGTAGGCCACCACCGGTTTGCTCACGTGCGACTGGATGTACGCGGCGGCATCCTCCTCCGCCTGCCCACCGATTTCGCCAACCAAGACGATGCCTTCGGTCTGGGGGTCCGATTGAAAGAGCGTCAAGCAGTCGACAAAGTTGAGTCCCTGGATGGGATCGCCCCCGATACCGATGCAGGTACTTTGACCCAGCCCTTCGTGGGTGGTCTGGTAGACCGCCTCATACGTGAGCGTGCCAGAACGCGACACGATCCCGATCTTGCCTGGCTGGTGAATGAAACCCGGCATGATGCCGATCTTGCACTCGCCGGGCGTGATGATCCCGGGACAGTTGGGTCCGATAAGCGATACTTGGGGGTAATACTGTCGCAACGCGTTCTTCACACGACGCATATCACGTACGGGAATGCCTTCGGTGATGCAGGCGATTACCCGGATTCCTGCCGCCGCGGCTTCCATGATGGAATCAGCCGCGAACGCGGCCGGCACGTAGATCATGGACGCGTCCGCGCCAGTGGCGGCAACCGCGTCGCGCACCGTGTTAAACACTGGCAGCCCGAGATGCGTCTGACCGCCCTTTCCAGGCGTTACGCCGCCAACCATCTGTGTACCGTAGGCGATCGCTTGCTCGGAGTGAAAGGTCCCCTGCTTGCCTGTGAACCCCTGGCAAATTACCTTGGTCCGCTTGTTGACGAGAACGCTCATGCCACCTTCCCGCTGGCGGCGACCACAACCTGCTTGGCGCCCTCAGTGAGACTCATTGCCGAAGTGATCTTCAAGCCGCTCGCCTTCAGGCGCTCGCGGCCCTGCTCAACGTTGGTGCCTTCCAGCCGCACCACCACCGGCACGGCGACGTGTACCTCCTGGATGGCCTTGATGATGCCATCGGCGATGAGATCGCAACGCACGATGCCGCCGAAAATGTTGACCAGAATCGCCTTGACCTTTGGATCGGCGAGGATGATCTTGAAGGCCTCCGCCACACGTTCCGCGGTGGCGCCGCCGCCGACATCGAGGAAGTTGGCTGGTTGTCCGCCCTGCAGCTTGATGAGATCCATGGTCGCCATGGCAAGGCCCGCGCCGTTGACCATGCAACCGATGGTGCCATCGAGCGCGACGTAGTTGAGATCGTGCTCGCGCGCGGCGCGTTCCTTGGGATCGTCCTGCGTGTCGTCGCGAAGATCGGCGAGCGCGGGTTGGCGATAGAGTGCGCTGTCATCGACTTGCACCTTGGCGTCTAGCGCTACCAACTCACCCGCTCCCGTCACCACCAGTGGATTGATTTCGACCAGCGACAGGTCGCGCGCGTTGAACATGTGAAAGAGCGACAGCATGATGCGCGTGAGCGCGGCGATCTGCTTGTCAACAAGCCCAAGCGCGAAACCGAGCTCGCGGCACTGGTAGGCCTGCAATCCGGCAATCGGGTCGCACACCGCTTTCAGAATCTTCTCCGGGGACTTTGCCGCGATCTCCTCGATATCCATGCCACCGGCGCTCGAGCCGATGAATACCACCCTCTCGAGCGCGCGATCGATGAGACAGGCCAGATACAGCTCACGGGCAATTCCGCTCGGGGATTCAACCAATATCTGGTTGATCGGCTGCCCCTGGCTAGTGGTCTGGTGCGTCACGAGGCGCGTTCCGAGCAGCGCCTTGGCGGCGGTCTCCACCTCCGCCACACCGGTCACCTTCTTCACACCGCCCGCCTTGCCGCGCCCGCCGGCATGAACTTGCGCCTTGACGATCCAGCTGTCTCCGCCGAGTGCGCGCGCCGCTTGCGCAGCCTCGGGCACGCTCGCCGCGGCCTGACCCGCTGGCACCGGAATCCCGTACTCCCGAAACAGCGCCTTGGCTTGGTACTCGTGGAGATTCATGAGAAGTGGTTATTGTTGTCGCGAGCGGCCATTTTCCTTCAAAAGCACGGCCCCCGCCAATCGGGAACTGTCTATTCGAAACGAAGCGCCTCGATCGGATTCAGGCCGGCCGCCTTGCGCGCCGGGTAGATGCCAAACATCACGCCGATACCAACAGAGAAGGTGAACGCGAGCAACGCAGCGCTTACCGATATTGACGCCGTCCAACCGGCGAAGGTGGTCAATACGACAGTGATNNAGCATGATGTTCATGATGCCGATGCCGCCCACCAGCAACGAGATGGCGGCAATCACCGCCAGCAACATCGACATGGTCCGGCTGGTCTCGGTCAGGGTGGCTTGAATCTCCGCCATGTTGCGGATCTGAAAGGCATCGCGCTGCTCGGACGAGGGGATACGGTGACGCGAGACCATCAGGTCCTGCACGGCCCGCTGCGTGGGCTCGATTTCCGCCGCCGATCGCACCTCGATGTCGACGTAGTCCACGTAGTCCTTGCCCAACACTCGATACATGGCGGTGGACAGCGGCATGACGATCAAGTCGTCCTGGTCGCGCCACGCCGTTGCACCCTTTTCCGGCAGAATACCGATCACCTGAAAACTCTGGCGGTTGATCTTGACGGTCGCGCCGATCGGATCCTCCCCCTGGAAAAGCTCGCGCACCACCGTGCGCCCGAGCAGCACCACGCGCGCGCGCCTGCGGTTCTCGTCATAAGTCAGAAACCGGCCGACGTCGGGCTCGGCTGCGCGCATACGCGCATAGGGCGGCACCGCGCCGACCACCGAGGTATTCCAGTTGCGGCTGCCGTAGCTCACCTGCACGCGACTGCTGACGTTGGGTGCCACCTCCTTGATCGCCGGGATGCGCTCCTGGAGCGCCTCGGCATCATCGACTGTGATACGTGCGGCGCCGGTCTCCATGGTGACCCCGCCCACTCGCGCCGGCCCCTTGCGCAGCACGAGGAGGTTGGAGCCGAGCGAGGCGAGGCGCGTCTCGATGTCGCGCTTGGCGCCCTCGCCGATTGCCAGCATGGACACCACCGCTGCTACACCAATGAGGATGCCGAGCGCCGACAGCGCGGTTCGCACCTTGTTGGTCGTCAACACCCTGACGCCCTGGTGGAAATGCTCGGCGACCTCGCGAAGCCCGAACCCCCGCGGCACGACGGTCTCCAGTGACGTCGCGCGCCCGGTGGTAGCTTGTCGGCCGCTACTCATGCGCTCATCCGACACGATCTTTCCGTCGCGCATGCGAATCTGGCGGCGCGCTTCTCGGCTCACATCCTCCTCGTGGGTAACGATAATGACAGTGATTCCCGCTTCGTTCAGCCTGCGCAGAATCGCGAGGATCTCCTTCTGGCTTGCGCTGTCCAGATTTCCGGTCGGCTCATCGGCCAGGATGATCCGCGGCCGGTTAACCAGGGCGCGCGCAATCGCTACACGCTGCTGCTGGCCTCCGGAAAGTTCGTTGGGTCGATGCCCGGCACGCTCGCCAAGGCCCACATCGCCAAGCAACTCTGCCCCACGCGCTGCATCGAGCCGGTGTTGCGAGTAGAGCAGAGGCAAAGCCGCGTTCTCGGCCGCCGACAGCCGCGGCAACAGATGGAACTGTTGGAAGACGAAACCAATCGCCTCGCGCCGCAGCACCGCCAGCTCATCCTCGCCGAGCTTCGAAACTTCGCGCCCGAACAGCCGGTAGGAACCCCGATCCGGCACATCCAGTAGCCCGAGCATGTTCATGAGCGTGGATTTGCCGGAACCCGAAGGGCCCATGATGGCGACGTATTCGCCCGCTTCGATGGTGAGCGTAACGCCGCGCAGGGCGCGCACCTCGGTGCCGCCCAGGGCGTAGGTCTTGTGAACGTCCTTGAGTTCGATCACGCCTGCTCAGTTACGCTTGCGCCTCATCGGCGAGAGTGGATTGGTGCCACCCGATCCGTTGCTCTTGCTTTTCTTACGGAGCTGCGTGATCAGCACCTTGTCGCCTTCGGCAAGCCCGTCGACGATCTCGCTGTTACGCCCGTCGCTCACACCCAAGCGGATCTCGCGCTCGGTCTGCGAGCCATCGGCCGCTGGCACCAACGCAAAGGTCTTTCCGTCGCGCACCTTGACCGCTCCGGTCGGCACCAACAGGGCATCCTGACGCGATTCGAGCTGGAAACTCACATTCGCCGTCATCCCGCTGCGCATGAAAGCCGGAGACTTTACCGGCAGCACGTCGACTTCATAGGTGGTGACGTTGCTGACGGTTTTGGCGTCGTAGGCAATCTGCTCCACGACACCGTCGAATCCCGTATCCGGGTAGGCGTCGAGCGTAATGCGCGCCCGCTGACGCAACTTCACCTTGGCAATATCGGTTTCGTCGACCTGTGCCTTGACCGTCAATCGATCGGACATGACAAATACCGGATCCGCGCTGGTGAACGTCTGGCCCGGTTCACGGTTGCGCGCAATCACGGTGCCACGGATCGGAGCCAGGATCGGCGTGGCGCGATACATCTCTTCCCAGCGCTTCACCTCCTCGGGTCCGCGGGCGCGGGCGGCGTCGATGAGCGCGGCGCGCTCTGTCGAGCTCGTCCAGGCAAGTACCTGTCCCTGGACAACGTCCTGGCCTTCTACCACCAGCACCGACTCGATCCGACCGGGAATCGGCGGTTTGATCTCCAGACGGTTGCGCGGCTGCACCACGCCGGTGGCAACGATTGTGACCTCGATCGGGCCACGNNATGCGATCCCAGTCCTCGAACGACATGAGCCCGTTGTCGTACTTGCTGCGCGCGATATCGGCACGCGTAACCGCGGCTTCGAGAAACGCCTCGTCGACCCGCACGCGCTCAATGGCTTCGACATACGCGGCGTACGCCTTTCTAAGACGCTCCAGCGAGAGCCGTTCCGTATCGCCGCGCGCAAATGAGGCCGCTGCCAGTGCAGCTGATGCCGCGTCCACCCCATAATAATCGCGGCCACCGTCAAAAATTGGTATCGCGAGCCTCACGCCCACTGTTCGGCGGGTATCCTCAAGCAGCCAATCGCTACCCTCCCGCCCGTAAGTACCGAACAGATCGAGCGTAGGATAGAACCCTGACCGATTGAGTCGCACGTCCGCCCGCGCCGCAGACTCCTGCGCCTGCGTACGGCGAAACTCGGGAACAGCCGCAGCCAGCGACGGAAAATCAGGGTCTTTCGGCGGTTCCGAAACGGGCACATCGTCAATCGCGCGCAACCCGCTCGGGTCGGCTCGGCCAAGTGCGCGTGCCAACTGCGCCTGCGCCGAAGGTATGGCCTGGCGCGACTGAAGATTGTCGAGCTGTGCTTGCTTGAGCGTCGCCCGCGTGAGCAGCAGCGATCCCTTGTTTTCGCGCCCCCCCTCGAAGCGCAATTGCACGAGCCGCAGGTTCTCCTCGGTCCGGCGCATAATCGCCTCCGTGAGCGTCACGGCTTCCTGCACGTAGCGCAGAGTGGCATAAGCAAGCTTCAGCGCGTAGGAAATCCGCGCCCGAACTGCAACCAGGTCGGATCGCGCAACTTGTGCATTGGCGCTCGCCTGTTCGACCTTGGCAACATCCTGGAATCCGGCGAAGAGATTCTGCGTGGCGGTTGCGTCGGCGCCATGAACGCGGCCCGGGATCACTGCCAGGCCGGAGTTGTCCTGATAGCCGACGCTTGCCGAGACTTGCGGATAGTAGCCGCTGCGTGCCGCCTGAATTCGGGATTCCGCTGCCTGCAAATTGGAGCGGGCGCTCGCCAGCTCCGGGTTGCTGGTGCTCGCCTCGGCAACGCTTTCCCGCCAATTGATTGCCCACGCTGGGGGCGCCATGGCAACCAGGGCAACGGCCACGAGCGCTGTCACGAGGCGCGACGATGACGCAGGGAGGAAGACAGCCAGACGAATCGACATGGGAGACGTGGAAAGAGGAGATGAATGGCAGTTCAGATGTTTTCTTCAGGTCCTGCGTCGATCCAATGCGCTCGAGACGCCAATACGACACATATTATCCATCGCCGGCAACGCCGCTGAGACCAACGCTACACCCACAATACGACCCGTTGAAAACAACCAAGTTCTAAACTAGGATTTGCCGACCGACCGGTCAGTCAGTATATACCCGGTGCAACTCAAAGTCTTACGGGGGATCCGATGAGCGCACTTCCCGCCAACGTAGCGAGCCGGACCGATGCCGTGGCGCGCATCCTGGATGCAGCGGCAGGCCTGTTCGCAGAAAGCAGCTACGACGCCGTTTCGATGAACGCTATTGCCGAGCGCGCCGGCGTATCGAAGGCAAATATCTTCCATCACTTCAGCAGCAAGGAATCGCTCTATCTCGCCGTCGTCCGCGCTGCCTGCCATGACGTCGGGGAGCGTCTGGGCGAACTTGGCACCGAGCACGGTCCGTTTGCCCAACGCTTCTCCTCTTATGCTGCAAGCATGCTGAATGACATGCTTGAGCATGACCAGATACAGCGACTCATCCTGCGCGAGCTGCTCGTCGATGGCGAGCGCCGCGGCCAGGAGTTCGCGGAAAAAGTGTTTGGCGAGAACTTCGCACGGTTCGTCGCAATCCTTCGCCAGGGGCAACTCAAGGGACACCTGCGCGCCGATCTCGATCCGGCCATGATCGCGACGGTACTGATCGGTGCCAACGTGTTCTTCTTTGAAGCTCGCGACGTGCTGAAACACTTTCGCGACGTCAACTTTGCGAACGACCCGGCCCGTTACAGCACCATGCTGGTTGACATTCTGATGCACGGTATTGCCCGTACTCCCGGGTCACCCGCTGCGCCAACCGCGGGGAACTGACCCATGTCCGCCTTTGCACGCCGCACCCCGAGGCTTGTCGCCATGGCGCTGGTGGTCCTCGCGATCGCAGCCTGTGGCCCGGACAAGCAGGCCAAGCCGCCCGAGCGTGTTGTCAGCGTGACGACCGCCAAGGTGGAGAAGAAAGACCTCGTCGTTACCGAGTCCGCAGTCGGTATGGAGACTGCGCTGGGCATGGCACTCGACTACGACCCGACACGCACGCGCCGCGGGACATTCTATGTTCGCCTCCCCTTTCCGGATCATGTCGCCCAGCGTTTGCGGTCTGGGCAGGCCGTGACCTTGTCCGACTTTGCGCAACCGGGACAGACGGTGCGCGGCGAAATTCGCGAAATCCGCCCGGCACTCAGCGCGACCACCTTGTCGCGCGACGTGATCGTAGCGGTTGCCAACGACAACTGGCGGCCAACAGGAAGTATCCGCGGCGAAGTGACGGTCGGCGTCAAGCACGGTGCGCTCGTGGTTCCCGAAACCGCCGTCGTGCTTCGCGCAAAGGGATCCGTGGTCTACGCAATCAACGGGGAACTGGCCAAGGAACGACCCGTCGACACCGGTATCGTGCGTGATGGCATGATCGAAGTGAAGAAGGGTCTTCAGGCAGACGAGGCTATTGTTGTGGACGGCGCGGCGCTGCTCTCAGACGGCGCCAAGATCAAGGTGCGGGAGCCCTAGTCGCGTGACATTGCCCGAATTCTCCATCCGTCGATATGTGCTGACACTCATGATGAGCCTGGTGCTCATCCTGTTCGGTGTGATCGCGCTCAATCGCCTCGGGATCGACAAGTTTCCACGTATCGAATTTCCGGTGGTGAGCGTCGTCACGACAATGCAGGGCGCTGACCCGGAAGTCATCGATCGCAATATTACCGACCGCGTCGAAGAAGTGGTCAATCAGGTGCCCGGCGTGAAGTCGATAACCTCAAGCTCCCAGCTTGGCGTCTCAGTGGTGGCGGTCGAATTCGAGCTTGAGAAGAACGTTGACGTCGCCTATCAGGAGGTCAAGGCCAAGG
The DNA here is from genome assembly GCA_002451215.1 of Proteobacteria bacterium UBA6900. Taxonomy (GTDB): domain Bacteria; phylum Pseudomonadota; class Gammaproteobacteria; order Acidiferrobacterales; family Sulfurifustaceae; genus SM1-46. The sequence continues at coordinate 8,548 of DKBM01000064.1, read as the reverse complement.
TCGACAGCATCCTGAAACTGCTGCCGATTGACGCCGACCCTCCCACGGTGCGCAAGGTGGAGGTCGGTGCCACCCCGGTGCTGTGGGTCGCCCTTACCGGCGATCGCACCATTCAGGAACTGAACACTTATGCTGACGAGGTGCTCAAACCGCGTCTCGAATCGGTTAACGGCGTTGGCGAAGTCCTGATTGGCGGCCAGATCAAGCGCACCATTCGCATCTGGCTTCAGCCGGAGCGATTGCGTGCCTACGAACTTTCGCCGCTTGATGTTGAGACTGCCTTCAAGCGTGAGCACATCACCCAACCGGCCGGATTTATCGATAGTCCGCGACGTGAATGGCTGATCAAGTTCGATGCCGAGTACAGCCGCATCCCTGACATGAATGAGCTGATCGTTGCCTACCGTCAGGGCACGCCGATCTACCTGCGCAACGTGGCGCGCGTGGAGGACGGGCTGGAAGACGCCCGCAAGCTGGCGCGCTACATGGGCGTTCCAGCCGTGGGCCTCGGCATCGTCAAGGCAAGCGATGCCAATACCGTGGCGGTGGTGGACCGCATCAAGGCACGGGTCGAGAAGGAACTTAAGCCCAACCTGCCGCCGGGGCTCGAGCTGCGCTATTCGTCTGACGACTCCATCTCGATCCGCCAGTCAATCGACGCGCTTAAGGAGCATCTCCTGTTGGGCACGCTGTTCGCGGCGCTCATGGTGTTCCTGTTCCTCAAGAGCGGACGCTCCACACTGATTATTGCGACGGCCATCCCGGTGTCACTGTTTGCGACCTTCGCGGTGATGTACTTCGTGGGCTACACACTGAACAAGATCACCCTGCTCGGGCTGCTGCTGCTTATCGGCGTGGTGGTCGACGACGCGATCGTAGTGCTGGAGAACATCTTTCGGCATCGTGAGGAGCAGCACGAGGAAAGGGAGAAGGCTGCGATCGCCGGTTCCAACCAGGTAATCTTTGCGGTGCTCGCCTCAACGCTCACGCTCGTATCGATCTTCTTGCCGGTGGCATTCATTACCGGCATCGTCGGTCGGTTCATGTCGTCGTTTGCGCTCGTGGTGGTGATCGGCGTACTGGCCTCGCTGTTTGTATCGCTCACCCTCACGCCAATGCTGTCGGCACGTTACCTCACCATGCCCAAGACCCATGGCCGGGTGTACCGCGTGCTGGAGCGCGCCTTCTTGGCGCTCGAGAGCGGCTACCGGCGAATGCTTGCCTACGCGCTGGCCCATCGCTGGAAAGTTGTATTGATTGCGACGGTTATCGTCGCCTCGAGCTACTTCCCGTTTGCTTACGTCGGCAAGACTTTCGTACCCGAGGAAGACGAGTCACGCTTCATGATCATGACGCAGGCTCCGCTCGGCTCTAATCTGGAATATATGGACCACAAGATCGCCGAGGTCGAGGCGATCGTGGCCAAGCGGCCGGAGATTTACAGCTACTTCTCGGCGGTGGGCATCGGCGAGACTGGCCAGGTCACAACCGGCCAGACCTTCGTGCGCCTCAAGGACCGCAAGGAACGTAAGCTTTCGCAGCCCCGTGTCATGGCTGAGCTGCGGCGCGAACTCAATCAGATTCCGGGTATTCAGTCATTTCCGGCCAATATCTCGGCAATTGGTGGACAGCGCGGCGAGCCGTTGCAATTCGCCATCGTCGGCCCGGATCTCAATAAGCTTGGTGAACTGACGCCGCGCATGGTCGAACTACTCGGTCAGGTGCAAGGCATTGCCAAGCTCGACACAGATCTCAAGCTGAACCTGCCGGAGGTGCGTCTCGAACTTGACCGCGAACGCGCGGCGCAGGTCGGGCTCACCGCCGCGGACATCGCCCAGACACTGAGCGCCACCACTGGCGGCATTGACATCGCGCAGTTTCGCGAGGGCAGCCAACGTTACGACATCCGCCTGCAGGTCGAGGCATCCGCGCGCGTCGACCAGGACGTACTGAAGAAGATTTACGTCAAGAATCGCGCCGGCGAGTTGATACGCCTGGACGCGCTCGTGCGCGTCCAGGAAGGTCTCGGCCCGGCCGAGATCAAGCGGCGCAACCGCCAGTACGCAAGCTTCGTATATGGCGCGCTGGAAGGACTGCCGCTCGGCGATGCCGCCGCGGCAGTCCGGCGGATCGGCACCGAGATTCTGCCAGCCGGCTATACCATTGCCTTCCTCGGCCAAGCCGAGGAATTCGCAAAAACTGGCCAGTACGTAATCTTCGCCTTCTCGCTGGCGCTAGTCATGATTTACATGGTGCTTGCCAGCCAGTTCAACTCGCTGGTCCAACCGCTAGTGGTCATGGTTGCGCAACCACTCGCCATCATCGGTGGCGTCAGCGCGCTATGGATGTTTGGTGACACGCTGAATCTGTTTTCGATGATTGGCATGATCCTGCTGATGGGGCTAGTGGCCAAGAACTCGATCCTGCTGATTGACCTCACCAACCAGTACCGTGCTGCCGGGAAGAGTATTCACGATGCACTGATGGAGGCCTGTCCACACCGGATGCGGCCCGTGCTGATCACCTCACTCACCGTCATCGCCGCCATGCTGCCGGCCGCGATCGGTCTGGGACCCGGTGTCGAAACGAACCGGCCACTTTCGCTGGTGGTAATGGGCGGCATGGTGTCCTCCACCCTGCTCACGCTGGTGGTGGTACCGGCGGTCTACTCTCTCGTGGAGGGCGCGCGCGGTCGAGGCTGGCTCAAGGGCCTGTTCGCGCTACCCTTCGTTGCCCGCGGCCTGCGCCGCCCGCGGAACGCTCGCCCATGAGGAACTCGACCTTCATGGCGCTGTGCACCGTCGCGGCGGCGGCCATGCTCTGCTCGCCAGCGCGGGCGGAAGATCTCATGGAGATCTTCCGGGCGGCCCAACAGAACGATGCGCAGTTTGCCGCGGCACGGTCGGCGCGGAACGCCGCAGTGGAGCGTGCGCCGCAGGGTCTCGCGCAACTTTTACCGGGCGTCAATCTGTCCGCAGGCCGCACGGAAACCGATCAGGACGTGACGTCGCCCGGTGTCGACTCGAGCTATCGCTATCCCACTAACAGTTACAGCCTTACGCTGTCTCAACCCATCTATCGCAAGAAGAATTTTGCGGCTTACGAACAGGGCAAGGCGGACGCCGCGCGCGCGGACTACGAGCTCGCCACCGCGCGGCAGGATCTGATTTTGCGTGTGTCGCAAACCTACCTGACCGCGCTAGCGGCGCAAGACATCCACGATTTCGCAGTGTCGGAAAAAGAAGCCGTGGCCAGGCTCCTTGACCTGACACGACGCAATGCTTCGGTCGGCATCGGCACCATAATCGACGTAGACGATGCACAGTCTAACTATGACCTGACTGTGGCCCAGGAGATTGAGGCAGCCAATACACTCGAGGTGAAACGCGAGGCGCTGCGCGTGCTGACTGGCCTGCGCCCCGGCACGCTGGCGCGCCTCACCCGACCGCTGCCACTTGAGCCGCCGCAACCCGCGCAGGTGGAAAAGTGGGAAGACGCTGCGCGCATCGACAATCCCCTCGTCCTGGCACAGCAACAGGCGGTGGAGTCCGCCGCGCAGGAACTCGAGAAGCAGCGCGGCGGCCACTACCCGACGCTCGACCTCAATGCCTCGCATGCCCACAACGACGCCCAAGGTTCGGTATTTGGTTTCCCGCTGGAAACACGCACCAACCAGATCGGACTCGCATTCAATCTGCCGCTCTACGAAGGTGGCGACACGCAGTCGCGTGTGCGCGAGGCGGCCGCCCGTCGCGATGAAGCCGGCCAGCGTCTCGAGCAGTTGCGGCGCGAAAGCGCTTTCAGTGCACGCGATGCCTACGCGGCGGTGCGCAACGGGCTGGCACGGGTGGAAGCCCTGGAACGCGCGCTCGCTTCGAATCGCCGGGCGCTTGAGTCCGTGGTACTCGGCTACGAGCGCGGCGTGCGTAATGCCTCCGACGTGCTCATCTCGCAGCGCGTCCTGTTCCGCACCCGCCGCGATCTTGCCGAACAGCGCTACCTTTACCTTCAGGCCCGGCTTCGGCTCAAGGCCGCCGTCGGCGCGCTTGCCGAGGAAGACCTCGAGCAGGTCAATCGACTGTTGGGCTACGCGGCCGCTGCTCCCTGACGCGCGTTTTCGCGCGACTCGTCAGTTCTGCACTGCTTCCGGCCATTTTAGGTGGGCGCCCAAACAACACGCGAAATGTCGTGCCAAGCGGTTAGACACCGACGCTAGAATTGCCCAATGGAAATCAAGGTCGTCGAGCGAATTGCGGAGATACCGTCCGCGCAATGGAATTCACTCGCGGGCGACCACCACCCACTCGTGCGCCACGAGCTGTTTGCCGCGTTCGAAGAAACTGGCTGCGCTGTGCCGCAAGCCGGCTGGGTACCGCACTACCTCCTCGTGACGAATCACGGAGAGATCGTCGGCGCGGCGCCGATCTACGCCAAGAGTCATACTTACGGCGAATTCGTGTTTGATTTCGCCTGGGCCGAGGCATACCACCGTGCCGGCCTGCGTTACTTCCCCAAGTTAATCAGTGCCATTCCGTTCACTCCGATCACGGGCCCCCGACTGCTTGTCGCAGATCGCCCTGACCGCGATGAGATCCAGCGCACGCTGGCTGAGGGCGCCACCGAGCTCGCGCGCAAGCTGGGGGCCTCTTCCATGCACTGGCTGTTCCCGCATGCGACAGACATGGCGCAACTCGAGCGCCACGGCCTGATGCGCCGCGACGGCTTTCAGTATCACTGGCTCAATCCCGGCTATCGCGACTTCGAGGATTTTTTGTCCACGCTGAACGCCAAGAAGCGCAAGCAGATCCGCCGCGAGCGCCGCCACGTGCACGAGGCTGGAGTCGAAATCGAAATTCTCCAAGGACACGAGATTTCGAGTGCGCATTGGGACCGAATGCACGATTTTCATCAGGCAACCATTCGGAACTACGGGGCCCCACCTTTTCTGACGCGCGCCTTCTTTCACCGGCTTGCGGAACGCATGCCCGAAAACGTGGTGATGGTTTTCGCCCGCCACGGGAGGGACTACGTTGGCGGCGCCTTCAACTTCCTCGGGCAGGATGCCCTTTACGGCCGATACTGGGGCGGACGGCAGGACATCCACAGCCTGCACTTTGAGGTTTGCTACTACAGCGCGATTGAATTTTGCATCGCGCGTGGGCTGAAGCGCTTCGAAGGTGGGGCCGGCGGAGAGCACAAGCTGGCGCGCGGTTTCGTGCCGGTCACTACCTACTCTGCGCACTGGCTCAAGCACCCGCAGTTCGCCCGCGCGGTCGCCGACTTCCTGGCGCGCGAGCGCAATGGTGTCGAGATCTACCTCGATGAACTAAATGAGCGTACGCCGTTCAAGAAGGCCGTCTTATAGGCCGGGTCAGTGCGGATTGAGGTAAGGACCCGCGGAGGCGCGAATATCTCCAAAGCAGCGCAAATACAATTCGCCTGTCATGATGCTGTTCTTTTCCGAGAGTGCTTCGGCAAGCTCGTCCTCATCGAGTTCCACAAGTATTTCCCCGGCCTGGTCGCCCTCCCATGCATTACAGCGTTCGTAAAGCCAATTGCCGCTCGCGTCGAACTGGCGCCAGCCGCGGACTCCGTGCCCGTAATGATAGAGATTGATAGTCGTGGCGCGCGGCGCATTTCGATAGTTGGGCAGGTACCAGGCCATATAGTCACGAAGAAGACGTCCGCTCGAATCGTAGACGTACACCTCGATGCTATGCACACGATCGGGATGCTCTGTTTCCCACTGGATGCGGCTCATGAGCCGGCCCGAATCGACATCGTAATAGCTCACTTCACGATAGAAGCGAGGCATGCGTGCGTAACCGCCAAACTCATCGGTTTCTCGAATCTTGCGCCCCTGAATCTGCTTTTCGTGCAAGGTCACGAGCCGATCGGCGAAGCGGTTCCAGACCGTCACCTGGTCGGTGTCCACGCCAGCCGCGCGCACTTCATCACGCGCCATCCCATTCGCTGCCAGCGCGAGCATACCTGCTGCCAGCAATCCCGACGTCATACGCATTGAGTCTCCTTCAACCCGCTATTGTAATGTCGCGCGCTCCGACCAGTTGCCTTCCGGCACAAACTCCGCCTCCTCACGAATTGCACGCGCCTCGCCCGCCCGCCCGAGCCGGTCGAGAAACTCCGCCTTCAGCAGCATCGAGTCCCGCGCATCGGGCCGCAATCGCAAGGAGTGATCGACAAGGCTGAGTCCCTGATCGTTGTGCCCGACGAGGTAACAGACCAGCGCGAAGTTGTGATAAGCCTTCTGGTAGCTTGGGTCGCTCTTGATGCACGCCCTGAAATGCTCCGTGGCCTTCGTGTATTCGCCGCGTTGCGCATAAATCACACCGAGATCATCGTGCGCCTCGGCGTTGGCTGGATCGAGCTCGAGCGCCCGCAGGAAGTCACGTTCCGCCGCCTCCGCGTCGCCCTTCCACAGATTGCGAATCCCGCGCTTGGTATAGCCCAGAGTGCTTTTCGGGTTGCGCGCGATATATTGGCCGAGATCTGACACTGCCGCATCGAGATCTCCCGCACGACCGTGTGCCATGCCGCGCCCAAAGTAGGCGTCATCGAGACTGGGGTCGAGCGACAATGCACGGTCAAAATCGGCAATCGCCGCATCGAGCTCGCGTAACTTGAAATACGCAAACCCACGCAGCAGATGCAAGTTCGCCTGACCTGGCTCGCGTCGTAGCGCATCCGCAAGCATTTCGACTTCGTTGCGAAGCGCGACGGTGTCACCGGGCTGATCGAGCGTCGCGAGATCTGCCCGCGCGGCGCCAACGACAAGAAGGAAACCAACGAAAGCCAGGAGGGTAAGCGCCGGGCTGCGGCGTGCCGCAAGTGCCATGTACACTCCTCCCTAGGTCGCGGGCCAGCAACCCTGCCCGAATTCGAATTGGCGCGCTATGGGTCAATGTGCTGCCGCACATCCCAGACTGGTATTCATAGAGAGACAAGATCGCTCCTTACTTTATTCCATGTATCTGCTCGACCCAAACAACGCCGACCTGCGCTTTCCGCCCCCAAGGCTCGCCAGCCCGGAGGGATTGCTTGCCATCGGCGGCGATCTGCGCGTCGAGCGGCTGCTTGAGGCCTACCGCCACGGTATCTTCCCGTGGTACAGCGCCGGCCAGCCGATCCTGTGGTGGTCTCCTGACCCACGGATGGTACTCGTTCCCGAAAAGCTGAAGCTTTCCCGTAGCCTGCGCAAGACGCTTCGTAGCGAGCGGATTCGCGTCACGCTCGACAGGCAATTCCGAAATGTGATGCAAGCGTGCGCAGCACCCCGGCCCGATCAGAACGGGACGTGGATTACCTCCGAAATGATTGCCGCATACGCCCAACTGCATGAAGCGGGCTACGCCCATTCGGTGGAGACATGGATCGACTCGGATCTGGTCGGCGGGCTCTACGGAGTCGCGCTGGGATCAATGTTCTTTGGCGAGTCGATGTTCGCCCGCGCGACAGACGCATCCAAGGTCGCGTTCGTGCACCTGGTGCGCCAACTGCAGGCGTGGAACTTTACGCTCATCGATTGCCAGGTCACGACGGCACATCTCGCGAGTCTTGGCGCTGAAGAGATTCCGCGCGCCGATTTCCTTCACCGTCTGGCCATCGCCCTTGGCGCACCTGATCGGTGCGGCCACTGGCACTTCGACGAAGGTCTGGTCGTTAGCTAACGGTCCCTGTGCACGCGGCGCACGCGTTGGCGCACGGCGGTGGCATTGCTCTCGGCCTCGGCTGCTTGCGACGCAAACTTTGACTCCATTATCTCAATGAAGCGCTTGGCCTGCGGGGACAGGAATTTTCCCTTACGATAGACGATGCCGTAGCTGCGGCGCGGGAAGTACTGACTGAGCGGCATCCGGGCAAGCCGCTCCTCTCGCCCCAGACAGACGTCTGTGACGATAGAAATTCCGAGCCCCAGCTCTACGTACTTCTTGATCACCTCCCAGCCGCCGGCCTCGAGCGCGACCTGGTACGGGACGTTGTGCTGTCGGAATGTGAAATCGACGATCGCCCAGGTGCTGAGGTGGCGCGGTGGCAGGATCAGCCCATAGGGGCTGATGTCTTCCAGCGTCACGGATTCCCTTGCCGCCAACGGATGATCGAGCGGCGTGATCAGCATCGGGTCGTAGCTCACCACGGGCTTGTACACCACGTCGTCCGGCACTTCGAGCAGGGAACCAACAGCAAAGTCAGCCGTGTCAGCACGCAGCATCGCCATGCCGTCGCGTCCCGTCACGTTGTGCATCTTGAGGCGCACGCCCGGATAGCTCTCGACGAATTGCTTCATCGGGCCCGGCAGGACATACAGGATGGTTGATTCGCCAGCAGCGATGTTGAGCTCGCCACCTTCGATGCGCCCCTGCTGGGCGTGAAAGGTTTCATGCAGCCGGTCCATCCCGTCAACCAGTGGATGGGCAAGCTGGTAGAGCAACTCTCCCTCAGGTGTGAGGCGAATTTGCGGGCCGCGCCGCTCGAAGAGTGTGGTGCCGAACTCGCGCTCCAGCGCCTGAATCTGCAGCGAGACCGATGG
>DKBM01000122.1:0-17018 GCA_002451215.1 Proteobacteria bacterium UBA6900 | reverse complement strand
CGCACGCTGCGGCGCAAATTCACCGAAATCATCATGGCGGTGTTGCTCGAGTTGCACTACGACAAGAACGAGATTCTCGAGACATACCTGAACGAGATCTATCTCGGACAGGATCGCAACCGCGCCATCCACGGCGTGGGACTCGCGGCGCACTTCTATTTCAATAAGCCGATCAAGGAGCTGACGCTCCCCGAGTCCGCCTTGCTCGTGGGCATGGTCAAGGGGCCGGGTCTTTACAATCCGCACCGCCACCCAGACAGGGCGCTCGAACGGCGCGATCTGGTGCTGGCCGAGATGCACAGGCAGAAGGTAATTGATGATGCCCGCTTCCAGGCAGCGCGCGCCACGCCGCTGGGGGTGGTTGCCAAGCCCTCGCTCGGCACTTCTCCTCATCCGGCATTTCTGGATCTGGTGCGCCGGCATCTGAAGCGCGATTACCACGAGGAGGATCTGCGCTCCGAGGGTCTGTTGGTGTTCACCACGCTTGATCCTCTCATCCAGCGTGCCGCGGAAGCGGCGCTCAGCGGACGCCTGGCCGCGCTCGATCGATCTCGCTCTCGCGAGCGGACGCTCGAGGGCGCGGTCGTGGTTACCAGTACCCAGAGCGGCGAGGTCATGGCGCTGGTCGGCGGACGCGACCCGCTCTACGAGGGTTTCAACCGCGCACTCGATGCCGAACGCCCGGTTGGTTCGCTGCTGAAGCCGGCGATCTTCCTCACCGCGCTCGCACGCCCAGACGTCTATACACTCGCCACCCGGCTCGATGACAGTCCGCTGGTATGGAAGAGTCGAGGCGCGCCGGACTGGGAGCCACAGAACTACGACAAAACGAGTCACGGCGAAGTGCCACTACGCACCGCTTTGGCGCAATCCTACAATCAGGCAACGGCGCGCCTCGGTATCACGCTTGGTGTGCCAGAGGTGCACCGCACCGTGCACGCACTCGGTATAGCGCGCGAACTCTCGCCGTACGCGTCCAGCCTGCTCGGCGCGGTGGAACTCTCGCCGCTGGAGGTGACGGAGATGTACCAGACCATCGCGAGCGGTGGCTTCCGCACGCCACCGCGCGCGGTGCGCGAGGTGCTGACTGCGGACGGCAAGCCATTGCAGCGCTATGGCCTACGGGTGGAAAAGGCGTTCGAACCCGAGCCGGTGTATCTCCTCACTGCCGCCATGCAGGACGTGGTGCGCGAGGGGACTGCGCAAGGGTTGCGACGCTATCTCCCGGACACGCTTTCCGTCGCTGGNNGATTGTTCGAGTAGTGGGGAGAAGAACCCTCGCCGCCGCGAGTGGCGGCGAGGGTGTGAGACACGGCGTATTGCTTGTGGCTTGCGATACGCCGCCGCGCAGCGGCTTACGGTTTGAACCGAAGCGCTGCCCGCCATATGGCGGGTGCTGCGCTACGCAGTGCGATCGTGGGGGTGCACAATCGTGACGGTCGGTGAGTAATCTTCACCTGCTCCGTCGCACTGGTCAGGGTTTCCCTTCCTTATTAATTTTCCAAACAACATGGCTGCCACAAAGCCCGCCAGCATCCAGCTGACACCAACAACGGCAACAGACACCCAACTCATCCTGATCTCCTTTCGGTAGGGGTCCGCTGCCAAGCATGGTTGATCGTCCGGCCGTATTCAACAAATGCAGGGGTCTCCTGTCGGCCCCATGCTACAGCGCGTCGGTTCTCGAGATGTCAGAGAATTGTGCTCGGGTTAAGCTGCGGCCATGACGACCGTCACTCTTGCCGCGATGCGAAATGCCTCGGGTCGGTTGCTGCGTTGGGTAGGGGTATTGGTCTTTCTGTGGCTGGCCGCCTGCGCGAAGCCGCAGCCCGGCACAGATGAGCCGCTGCCTGTAGCGGTATCGGAGAATCCAGCAGTAACGACCCTGGTCGCGCAAGCGCGGGTCGATTTCGACGCGGCGCGTTACCCTTCGGCCTCGGCGCAGCTCGAGAGGGCATTGCGCATTGAACCGCGCAACCCGTGGTTGTGGCACGAGCTGGCGCAGGTCCGGTTTCGCCAAGGTGACTATGTCCAGACCGAGGGGTTTGCCGCGCGCAGCAATGGTTACGCGCGCGATCAGCGTCGCCTGCAACAGGCCAACTGGCGACTCATCGCCGAAGCACGGGCACGTGCCGGTGACAGCGCTGGTGCTGCGGCCGCTCGGGCCAAGGCAGAGACGCCCGAGCATTAGGGCCGCTCGGGTAGAAACGGGCGGTACTGCACCGCGAGGATGTAGAAGGTGGTTTGGCCCTTCGGCAGATCGACTGTCACCTCGTCCCCGGCGGCGTGCTTGAGCAGTGCGCGGGCGAGTGGTGCGTCGATGCTGATGTATTCCGCCGCACTGTCGAACTCGTCCGNNATCCGGCTCGGATCATCCGGCGGTCGATCCACCACCGTCAGATCGCCGAGTCGCTTTTGCAGGTAGCGCACCCGCCGGTCGATTTCACGCAAGCGCTTCTTTCCGTAGATGTACTCGGCATTCTCGGAGCGATCGCCCATTGCTGCGGCTTCTGAGACCGCCTGGGTGACGCGCGGGCGCTCCACTCGCCACAACTGATCGAGCTCGGCGCGCAGGCGCTCCCGGCCCTCCGGGGTGATGTAGCGCGAGCTGGGGGGCGCAGGAAGGCGGTTACGGCCCATGTCTGTTCAGCAATTTGTCCATGTTGGCCCGCCATATGATGGGGCGGCGGTTGCCGGCGGATCGGTCGGCTGCTATCTACAATTAACCAATACATAAGTGATTCGACTGGCGCACGCAACGCCTGGACGTCGCGTGTCCCCCAATTTATCGACGGGAGTCCCTTGCCAACCCAGCCCTCACCACCGGGCCAGACAAACTCGAATGCCTTGCCGGTCGGTTACCGGCTGGGTGAGTACGAGTTTGAGGGCGTGCTCGGCCATGGCGGTTTTGGCATCACCTACGTTGCGCGCGACGTGCGCCTCGGCGCACGCGTGGCAATCAAGGAGTACTTCCCGCAGGCCTACGCCGGCCGCGACGCCGCCGAGCAGAGCATCCATCCCTTTACGCGCACGCCAAACGACGCCGAGAACTATCGCTGGGGCCTGGAGGCGTTCCTGACTGAAGCGCAGGCGCTCGCCAGGTTCAAGCATACCCACATCGTGCGGGTGCTGCGTTTTCTTGAGGCCAACGGCACCGCCTACCTCGTCATGGAGTATGAGGAGGGCGAGAGCCTGCTCACGTATCTGCGCAAGCACTCGGGCTTTCTAGACGAATCGACGCTGCTCGGCGTGTTCCTGCCGATCCTGACCGGATTGCAGGCCGTGCACGATGCAGGTCTCCTGCACCTTGATATCAAACCCGACAACATCTATTTGCGTCGCGACGGCCAACCAATGTTGATCGACTTCGGTTCGGCGCGCCAGGTGCGCGGCGGTGACAGTGCGCAGAAGGTGGCGCTGTCGCGAGGTTACGCAGCGCCTGAGCAGTATCCGGGGCACGGGGAGCGCGGTCCGTGGACCGACGTTTACGGCGTCGGAGCGGCCATCTATCGCTGCATCACCGGTAAAGAGCCGACGGATGCGATGGAGCGCATGATCGGTGTGGCCAAGGTCAAGCACGATCCGATGGTGGCGGCCACCGCGCTCGAGCGCCCGCAGTATTCGAAACACATTCGTGAATGCGTCGATGCGGCGCTGCAACTCGATGCCGGGTTGCGACCGTCCAGTGCGCGTGTTTTTCAAAACGGCCTCATGGGAAAGGGACTGAAGGACGAGGACACCCGGACTTTTGTGCCATTTGGAAAAGGACCGGGATTCATCGGCGTGGCTGGCGCGCCAGAGGAAAGGCGCCGGCGGCGCAGGTCGCGCAGCACCTTCGAGTGGCTGGTGGCAACCGCGGTGTTGATCACCACGGCCGCAGTGGTAATACCCAAGATCCTGATGGATACCGGCCGGCTCACGGACACCGAATTGCTCAACCTGATCGACGAGTACAAGACAGTCGCGATCGAGAAGAGCGCGGAGATCCGTCGCTATATCAACGAAGACATACTCGGAATGCGCCATCGTCCGGAACTCCCGCCGCCAAGACCAGTGTTCACACGTAAGCGCGAGGCGGCGCACGCGGCTCCGTCAGTGGTGGCATTCAATCCGGAGGCGACGGTCGCGTACACGCTGGCGCTGCCGGGCAACCCGGGGGCATTGGCGTTCGCCAAGGCGGGGTCACTGCTCGCCGTGGCGCTCGATACGGGCGCGGTGGAGCTTTGGAGCACCACNNCACATTGAGGCGGTGAGCGCGCTGGCGTTTTCGCCAGACGGGCATCTGCTCGCTTCGGCGGGTCGCGAGTCTAGCGTCATCCTTTGGGAGGTCGAGTCGGGCAAGCGCCACCAGGATGCACTGCCCACCCGGGCCGCGATTCGCGCCCTGGCGTTCGCGCCGAATGGGCGCGTGCTCGCCGGCGCCGACGCGGACGGTGGCCTGCAGTACTGGGGCATATCGGTCAGAGACAGCACCGACGGTGAGGCGCTGCCGGTTCGGAAATATGGGCCCGCGGCCGAGATGTCCTACCTGCCGGTTGCGGGCGATGCGCTCACGAGCGTGGCTTTTTCGCCCGATGGCAAGTGGCTAGCCGTCGGCGGCGATGCAAACTTCCTCAAGCTGCTCGAAGTCGGGGTGGGGCGCAATGATCGCACGCTTACGCCCGCCCCCGATACCGTGCTGTCACTTGCCTTTACACCGGATCGCAAGTGGCTACTGGTCACTGGTTCCGACAGCGCGATTCGCTCATGGCAGGTGGAGAGCACTGCCGCCGGGAAATCGTTGCATGGCCACAATCACGATGTCTATGCGGTGACCGTTTCCTCGGACGGTCAGCTGATCGCTTCGGGCGGCGACGACCGAACTGTCCGTATCTGGAAATAGCAGCGGTCACGCTGCAAGACTTGCGTACAGCGCACGGATTTCCGGTAACGCCTGGGGCAGGTGTTCGAACCGATGGCTTCCGCCCGGGTAGACGATGGTGCGCCCACAGCCACGATAGAACTGGCGCACTGCCCGGACGTCGACAACCTCGTCGGCCTCATCGATTAAGACCAACGTCGGCGTCTCTCGCCGACATTCCTGCAAGGCGTAGGCGCCGAAGGCATCGACGTCCGCGTCGGTGAGAACGTAGCGTTCACCGGTGGCCTCGTTCACTTGCGGTCCGACATGGACGCGCAAGCCGATGCGCGCGTTTACCGCCGGGTTGATGAGCACCATCCCGGCATGGAACTCAGGAGCGAGCACCGGCGCGTAGAATCCGCCGAGCGAGCTGCCGACGAGAAGCAGGCGGTCCTGCTGTGAGCGCAGTCTCGCAAGGCCCCCGCGCAGCTGGGCCATTGCCTCGTGCGCACGGTGAGCCGGATAGGTGGGGGAAAGCACCTCAACGGGCTCAAGCTGCTCGCGCAGCCAAGTGGCTTTGGCAGAGCTGCCAGCGCTGTTCAGGCCATGCAGGTAGACGATCATGCGCCGACGCCTGCGCGATGCACCTAGCGCGTGGCGCGGTCCTCGTCGGGATTGACACGCACCTGCTCGGTGACGGGCGGCGGTGCCGGCTCCGGTGCGATCAGTTTGCCTACGGTCACGAACTCATAGCCCTTGACGCGCAGCCGCTGCACGATCTCGGGCAAGGCCTCAGCGGTATGTCGTCCGCGACCGTTCATGTGCATGACCACGATCGANNCCATAGGGCGCGCGAAACAGCGTCGCATAGCGCCCGGTGAGCGTGTACATCACGTTTTGCGTCCACTCGATTTCGTTCCGCAAGCGCTGGGGGGAGACCTCGCGCGGATGCGGGTGCAGGAAGGTGTGGTTGCCGAGTTCGAACAGCGGATGCCAGGCCAGCAGTCGTGTCTCGTGCGGATGTTCCTCCATCCACTTGCCGCCGAGAAACAGAGTCGCCGGGACGTTCAGGTCGATGAGCGTGCGGATGATGCGCTCATCGTACTGGCTGGGTTTGTGCGTCGAGCAGGCATCAAAGGTGAGCGCGATAAGCTTCTTTGCCCGCGATCCGCTGGAGATTACTTGTGGTGGAACGGATTCCAGCGCCGGCGCATTCATCGGATTGCCCGCCGGAGGCGAAAAGGCGAGTTCGCGCTCCTTGTCAGGCGCCGGTCCCAGCATCGCGCAACCGCCGAGCAGCACGGCGCCGGCGAGCAGGCCAAGGCGGGCAGAAGGGAACCAGGATCGCATGGGTCTGGTGAATTGTGCGCGAGCGGTTATTGTTAAACTGTAGACTACGCAATGGACAACGGGTTCCACGTCGCAGCTTCATGTTCGTGGCAACCGGAGGGAGTAGATGAGTCATCTTTTTGCGCCGCTGAAACTGCGTGACCTGCGGTTTCGCAACCGCATTTTTGTCTCGCCCATGTGCCAGTATTCCGCCGAGCAGCGCGACGGCATGCCAGACAACTGGCATCTGGTGCATCTCGGCAGCCGGGCGGTTGGCGGTGCGGGGCTGGTCATGGTGGAGGCCACCGGCGTGTCCCTCGCCGGTCGCATTTCGCCGCAGGATCTCGGGCTATGGTCAGACGCGCAGCGCGATGCCTTTCGTCCCATCACCGAATTCATCCGCGCCCAAGGCGCGGTTGCGGCGATCCAGTTGGCACACGCCGGCCGTAAGGCCTCCACCGATCAGCCGTGGCGCGGCGGCGCGCCGCTCGCGCCGGAAAAGGGCGGTTGGCAGCCGCTTGCACCAAGCGCGCTTCCCTTTGCGCCCGACTCAACCACCCCGCATGCGCTGACAGCAAAAGAGATCGACACGGTCGTTCATGACTTTGCGAACGCCACAGCCCGGGCACTGTCAGCCGGGTTCGAGGCGATTGAAATTCACATGGCGCATGGCTATCTGTTGCATAACTTCCTCTCGCCACTCTCGAACCAGCGAACCGACGCCTACGGCGGCAGCCTCGAGAATCGGGCACGCTTGCCGCTTGCCGTGGCGCGTGCGGTGCGCGCTCTCTGGCCCGAAAGGTGGCCCGTGTTCGTGCGCATCTCGGCGAGCGACTGGATGGAAGGCGGCTGGGATCTCGCGCAGTCCATCCAGCTCTCACGGTGGCTTAAGGAGTCAGGTGTCGATCTTGTCGACTGTTCGAGCGGGGGGTTAAGCCCCGATGCGCGTATCCCGGCGGCGCCTGGCTACCAGGTTCCGTTCGCCGCGGCGATTCGCCGCGAGGCAGGCATTGCGACTGGCGCCGTCGGGCTCATCACTGAACCCGCGCAGGCCGAGCATATCGTGGCGAGTGGCGAGGCGGATGTGGTGCTGCTCGCGCGCGCCATGCTGCGCGATCCCTATTGGCCGTTGCACGCCGCACAGGCACTTGGGACGGACGTGCCGTGGCCACCGCAGTACCTGCGGGCAAAGCCGGGTTGAACCAGTTTCATCCGCGAGGCATCCAAAACCCAGCACATGCGTAACAGCACCACACGCTTTCTCACGATCGCTGCATTGTTGCTCGTGGCGCTTACAGGTTACTTCGCCTGGGAGTACCTGCGCATGCGCGAGGCCCTGGAAGAGGCGAGTGGTCGCAATGCGGAGCTGATGTTCGAAGCCAATCGGGCGCGCGACGAGCTCAAGGCCATGAGTCAGCGGCTGGAGCAGGATCTCGCCAAGGTATCGAAGGAAAAGGAGGCGGAGCTCGAACGGCTCAAGGGCACGCACGATGAGATGGTCAAGGGTCTGCAGAAGGAGATCGAAGCGGGTGAGGTAACCATTACGCGGCTCGCCGACCGGTTGTCGGTGAAGATGGTCGATCGCATTCTGTTTCCGACTGGCGAGGCGGCAATCGGGGAGCCCGGTCGCAAGGTGCTCGAGCGTGTGGCCAAGGTTCTGGCGCAGGCCCAGGACAAGACTATTCGCATCGAGGGTCATACCGATAACATCCCGATCGGCAAGCAATTGCGCGATCGTTATCCGACCAACTGGGAGCTCTCCACCGCGCGCGCGACGACAGTCGCGCGCATTCTTCAGCAGGCGAGCGGTCTCGACCCGGCCGCGTTCGAGGCAGTGGGCCTCGGCGAGTTTCACCCGGTCGCGGACAACCGCACCGAAAAGGGACGCAGCCTCAATCGCCGCATTGAAATCCAGCTCTACCCGCGCGTCCGGGCGCTCGCCCAGGAACTGCCTGTCTTGCCAGGTGCTTCCACTCCGGCAACCCCCCCTGCCAGGCCCTAGGGAACGGCGAGTCAAGCTGGTAGATTTTCAGCACGGGATCGGAGGAAATGCAGCGCACGGGATTCCGACGGTGCGCGTGATCGCGACCACGCTTGGCAACGGACGAGCATCATGAACCTGAACCGTCCACACAAGTTTTCGTTTCCCTGGCGCTTGGGAAACCGATTCACATTGCTGGTGGATGGGGAACAGTTCTTCCCACGTATGCTCTCGGCCATCGATGCGGCGCGCTCGCATGTGCTTCTCGAAATCTATCTGTTCGAATCGGGTGTCGTGGCGAATCGCTTCATTGCCGCACTCGCGCACGCGGCCGGTCGGGGTGTGGCCGTGAAGCTGTTGCTCGATGCATACGGAGCGCACGGCCTGTACTCGCCGGACCGCGCGCGGCTGGTTGCGGGCGGTGTCGACGTGCGCTACTACAATCCGCTGCAGATTCGCCAGTGGCTGGGAAACATGTTTCGGGACCATCGCAAGGTGCTGGTCGTGGACGGCAAAATCGCCTATACGAGCGGGGCCGGAATCACGGACCAGTTCCATCCGGCGCATGATGCGGCGCGCGCCTGGCGCGAAACCGCCGTGGAGGTGCGTGGCCCGGTGGTGGCGGACTGGCAGGCACTGTTCCTGCGAAATTGGGAACAGCACACCGGTGAAGCGTTGGTGCTGCCACCCGCGACGAGCGAGCCCGTTCCGGGCGGTGTGCCGGGGCGGGTTGTGATCTCGAGTGCATTGGTCAATCAGGACATCAAGCGCTCGCTCTACACGCGGGTGCGCCGTGCACGCCGGCGGGTCTGGATCGAGACCGCCTACTTCGTCCCCTCGCGCAGGGTTCTGCGCGCGCTCCAGCACGCGGCCGCGCGCGGAGTCGATGTGCGACTGCTGCTGCCCGGCCCCTACACCGACCATCCCGCCGTGCGCCATGCCGGCCGGCGCTTCTATGGCCGCTTACTCAAGCGCGGCGTGCGCATATTCGAGTACCAACCGCGTTTCCTGCACGCCAAGACCGTACTGGCCGATGACTGGGCGTCGATCGGATCCAGCAACCTGGATCGCTGGAACTTGCGCTGGAATCTCGAGGCCAACCAGGAGATAGACAGCGAGCCCTTTGCCGTAGAAGTGGCTGACATGGTTGAGAAGGATTGTTCCGAGTGCAAGGAGCTGCATTACCAGCTCTGGCGGCAGCGCCCGCTGCGCGAGCGCCTGCGCGAGCGCTGGTGGGGTCGGGTCGATGCGTGGCTGGAGAGCATCGGCCGGCGGCGTGGCGCGCGCCGGCGCATGGCGCGGCGGAGTGCGCCGTGAGCGAGCATGTGGTATTTCTGGATCGCGCCAGCGTGCGCGCAGAGTTTCGCCGCCCGGATTTCGACCACGTCTGGATCGACCATTCGCAAACCCTTCCGCAGGAGGTAGTCGGTCGCCTGTCGGGTGCGACGATTGCCATCAGCAACAAGGTGCCGATCATGGGCAACGCGATTGCGCAGTTGCCCACGCTGCGCATGATCGCGGTGTGCGCGACTGGCACCAACAACGTCGATCTCGACGCCTGCCGCGCGCGCGGAATTGTAGTAAGCAACATCCGCGACTACGCCACCCACACCGTACCGGAGCACGTGTTCATGCTGATGCTCGCGTTGCGGCGCAACCTGCTCGCCTATCGTGCTGCTGTGCAGGCCGGCGAGTGGCGGCGTGCCGAGCGTTTCTGCCTCATGGACTATCCCATCGAGGACTTGAACGGCGCGACGCTTGGCATTGTTGGCGGCGGAGCCTTGGGCAGTTCGGTGCATCGCCTAGCCGAGGCGTTCGGCATGCGTGTATTGCTTGCCGAACGCAAGGGCGCGGGTGCGATCCGCGCTGGATATGCATCGTTCGACACGGTGCTGGCGGATAGCGACGTGATCACGCTGCACCTGCCGCTTACGCCAGAGACCCGTCACCTGATCGGCACGCCGGAGCTCGCGCGCATGAGAACGACAGCGATTCTCATCAATACTGCACGTGGCGGGCTAGTCGACGAGTCGGCGCTCGCCGCGGCATTGAAGCAGCGGCGCATTGCGGGCGCGGCATTCGATGTCCTGACAGAGGAGCCACCACGAAGCGGCAATCCCTTGCTCGATCTCGACCTGCCGAACTTCATCCTCACTCCGCACAATGCGTGGGCAAGCCGGACGGCGATGCA
The DNA here is from genome assembly GCA_002451215.1 of Proteobacteria bacterium UBA6900. GTDB lineage: Bacteria > Pseudomonadota > Gammaproteobacteria > Acidiferrobacterales > Sulfurifustaceae > SM1-46. Next base: position 6,677 of record DKBM01000122.1, on the reverse strand, counting down.
AGCCATGGCCGATCAGCTGATCGAGAATCTCGAGGCCTTCGCGCGCGCTGCGCCGCGAAACCGCGTGGTCTAGCCGCCAGTACGCGTCAGCAGCTCGGCGAACAGGCGGCAGGCGTCGGAGATTGTGAAGACGCCAGCCAGCTTGTCCTCGCGCATCACCAGTGCGACGTCAACGTCGTGTGCCGCCATGTGGTGCACCACGTCGACCAGCGGGGTGGCAGGCGCCACAGCGTAGACGGAGGGGCTGCAGATGTCTTGCACGCGCGTGTTGCTGGTCACGGCCAGGTCCCAGCCCGCCGCGGCGGCGCGTGTGAGGTCGCGCTCGGAAATCACCGCCACGAAACGCTCGCCTTGGCGCACCGGCAAGTGCCGGATGTGCAACTGCGTCATCAGGGTGCGCGCGCTCGCAGCGTGCGCATCGGCCTCGATGGAATAGGGGAAGGGCGTCATGACGGACTCGACGGTCGGGGTTGCCATGGACCGGGCTCCACGTTGTTGGGCCGAAGTTGCCTACGATACCAAGCGGCGGGCCCAAGTCCACGGGCGACCGGGATCGAGTACAATGCGGCGCATATTCCCTGCTCTCCTCGATCCATGAAGAAACATCTCGTCATCTCGGCGCTGGGCAAAGACCGCCCGGGCATCGTCAACGCGCTCTCCAAGACCGTACTCGACAGCGGCTGCAATGTCGAAGACAGCCGCATGACCGTGCTCGGTGGGGAATTCGCCGTCATGCTACTGGTGAGCGGTGCCTGGAACGCAATCGCCAAGCTGGAATCGCAAATCAAGACGATCGAGGCGCGACTCGAGCTCACGATCGCTACCCGGGCGACAGAGGCACGTACCAACAAGGACAAGATGGTGCCGTATGTCGTCGATGTCGTGGCGATGGATCACCCGGGAATCGTGCACGACGTTGCCGCGTTCTTCTCGACGCGCGAGATCAATATCGAGGATCTCAGCACCTGGACCTACGCCGCCGCGCATACCGGCACGCCGATGTTCTCGATGAACATGGTGATCAGTGTGCCGGCCAGCGTGAACATCGGCCAGTTGCGCGAGGAGTTCACGCGCTTTTGTGATGAGCTCAATCTCGACGCGACGCTCGAGCCCTCGCGTCACTGAGCCGGCTCACCGGGCTTTTGGGCGGCGCAGCTCGTAGCCCGAGTAGCGCAGCTGCTCTTCCCCACCGCGGCGAACCACCCGGACCGTTTCACCCATCAACCAGCCGGTGCCGTGTAGCACCAGCTCGGTGTCGGAAACCGGCTTGACCGGCACCAGCACTTCCAGACCGAGCCAGCCCGGCAGGGCGTAGTAGAAATACAGCACGCCATCGTCATAGCGCAGCTCGATGCGCTCAAGTTCGATAAGGTCAAGCAGCGCATCCCGCTCTACTGCCTCCCACACCCCAAGGCGTTTCTGCCAGGCCGGCGGTAGCGGTGCGCGCGGAATCTTCTGCGCGAAGCGCAGTACATGGTCCTTGTAGCGGGCAACCACGAACGACTCGCCGGCAATCGAGGCCGGCCGCATGCTTATCTCGGAAAGCAGACTGAGCGGAATCGGAATGAGTCCGAGCAGGCGATACTGCACGCCGAAGCTGCCATCCGGCCGCCGCTCGAGCGCGAATGTCTTGCCGAGCGCAAGGGCGCGGGGCGCGTCGGGTTCGCCGGAAACCGTGATGCGTCCAAGGAAGCTTGCGTAGTGCCCGGCGACATCCGTTACCGGCGCCGGCGCAGCCGGTGCTGCGACGGCTGGCGCCGTAACCGGTGGCGCGGCGCGCACGCCGCGTGCCTGCAGCACGGACTCAAGCAGCGCCTCGCTCACTTGCTCCACCGTACGGGCACCTTTCGACGAATTGGTGAGCAGAATCACAGCGAGCTTGTGTTCCGGGACAAGCAGGATGCGTCCGCGACCGGTAGGGCTCGCGTTATACAACCAGGCGACCTTGGCGCGCGGCGCGGTGTCGAGCCGCACGCCCGCGAGGCGCCAGCCAAGTCCGACGCGCGCATCAAGATCGAGTGGCACGTCGGTGTTCTGCACGCGCAGCATCTCGGCAATGCTCGATTCCCTGAGCACGCGCTTCGCGTCGAGCACGCCACCCGCGAACAGCATTTGCACGAAGCGCGCGAGGTCCGTGACGTTGCTGTACAGGCCCTTGGCCGGCGTGTCGCGCAGCCGCAAGTCGGGCAGCTCCTGGGTGCCGCGCCAGTAGCCCTTGGCGCGAAGCCGCGGTGTGATGCCGACCGGATTGAAAGTGGACTCGCGCATGCCAAGCGGTGTCAGTACGCTCGTCTGCATGTAGGCGCCAAACTCGCGACCGGTGACGACCTCGATCAGGCGCCCTGCCACCGCGTAGCCCGGGTCTGATGGGCTGTAAACGTGATTGGGTGGGTACGCAGTGTACTCGTCGCGCAGTTGCGCAACCGTCGCAGCAAGCGCAAGCGGCTTGGCGGTCCACATCCCCTTGAAGTGCATCGCCGGCAGCCCGGCGTGATGCGAAAGCAGGCGGCGCATGGTAATTGGCGCGCCGGGCGCAAAGCGCGTCTTGATGGAGAACTCGGGAAGCTTGTCTGCGATCGGGCCATCCAGGTCGATTGTGCCCTTCTCGGCAAGCTGCAAGACCGCCGTCGCAGTGAGCAGTTGCGACAGCGTGCCAACCGGGTAGACCGTCTCAGCGCGGGCACGCTCGCCACGCGTCTTGTCCGCCAGCCCGAATCCCTCGGCCCACAGGATGCGCTGGTCGTCGACGAGTGCGATGCTGGCGCCAGGGATCTCCTCTTCCTTCATGCCGGCTTTCAGCAGCTCGACCACGCCCTGGCGGATCGGGGCGAAATCGAATGCTTGCGCCGCCGGGATGAAGGCGATCGCCAGTGCGAAGGCGGTAACTGCGCGTGCAGCGAGGGGGCACATCGCGGGCGTGCCGGAAGCCTCAGGCGTTGGCGGCGCGCGCCATGCCGTGCGTAAGACGCGCACGCTCGCTGAAAGCGAGCAGGCGCGGAAAGAACGAGAGAAAATCGCGCTCGAATTCTTCGTAACGGTGTTTAAGTTCCTGCACGCCATCGGCGAGGACTGCTGCGCGCGGGTAGCGGCGCAGGCGTCGCGCCATGCCTTGCAGGGCAGCGTCCACCGCCCACATCTCGGCATAGGAGCCGAGCCAGTCTTCCGCACTCATGTGCGGCGCGATGCGCGCGAGGCGCTCGGGGAGCTCAGCGCGGCGCGCGCGCAGTAGCGTGTACACATGCGCCGTGAACTGATCGAGCGGCTGGTCGCAGAAGGATTCCCAGTGACGCGCGAGGAAGTGGTCATAAAACACGTCAACAAGTATTCCCGAGAAGCGGCGACGCTCCGTGCTCACCAGCGCGCGGCTCTCGCGCACGGTCTCGTGGTGATCGGTATAGCGGTCGATGGCGCGGTGCAGGGCGATCGCGTCACGCACGCCCGGGGAGTACGTTTGCATCGCCTGTCCCTTCACAAAGTCGCCGAGCAGCGCGCCAAGCAGCGCATCGGAGGAATGCGAGGAAAGCAGCAGGTGTGCGAGGTAATTCACAGAAATTGCAGCAGGACCAGCGGCGGAAGGACCTATTTTCCCACAATTGCGCCGGTTCGACGAGCAACCCCTGATACTACAAGGGATTTTGTTTCGCGCCGCACGCCGGCGTAGGATTTGCCGACCCGGTCTGGCCGCGATCGGTCATTTCACACTGAAGGAGAGCAAATGAGTCTGGATCAGGATCTCAAACGGGACTGGCTGAGTCTCGAGAATCCGCGCGAGGCTTTCACCCGTCGCGATTTCGTGGTGACGATGCTTGGCGTGGGCTTTGCTGCTGCCGTGCAACCGGTGGTCGCGCAGACGGCCATCAAGACCGACGCTGCCGGTCTCACTGCCGGAGAGGTAAAGATACCGGTCAAGGACGGGACCATCCCGGCCTATCGGGCCATGCCCGCCAAGGGCACCAACTTTCCGATCGTGTTGGTCGTCTCCGAGATCTTCGGGGTGCATGAGTACATTGCCGATACCTGTCGGCGCCTCGCCAAGCTGGGTTACCTTGCCGTTGCGCCCGAGCTGTTTGTCCGGATCGGCGACGTGAGCAAGTTGCCAGACGTGAAAACAATTCTTGCAACGGTCGTCTCGAAGACGCCCGATGCGCAAGTCATGTCGGACCTCGACGCAACCGCAAAATGGGCCGCCGCCAATGGGGGTAATGGCGCCAAGCTCGCCATCACCGGCTTCTGCTGGGGCGGGCGCATCACGTGGCTCTACTCGGCGCACAACCCGCAGGTGAAGGCTGCGGTAGCATGGTACGGACGCGTCACCGGCGACAAGAATGAATTCACGCCCCATCAGCCGATCGATTTCGCCAAAACCATCAAGGTGCCAGTGCTCGGTCTCTATGGCGGCGCTGACAAGGGTATTCCAACAGATGTCGTCACGAAGATGCGGGACGAGATGAAGGCCGCAGGCCTGCCATCAGAGTTCGTGATCTACCCGGACGCAGGGCATGCTTTCCACGCCGACTACCGCCCGAATTATCGCAAGGAAGCCGCCGAAGACGGTTGGAAGCGCATGCTGGCGTGGTTTGCGAAGCATGGCATGGCTGTGAACGCTGGTTAGTTCGCCGCCTGTCTGGCTTTTCGTGCGCTCCTCTAATCATTATCTCACGCGAAGGAGATCGTCATGATCGACAAGAATCTTTCCCGCCTTGGTCTCGCGGTGATATCCATCGTCGCCGTCCTGGCAGGCACACCGGCAGTAGCGGACGAAGTAAAGCTCACTTACAAGGGGCTGACATTGAATGCAAATCGGGAGCTTGCCGCAGGAAAGAAGCTCTCCGATGGCGCGATCCTGATCGTGCACGGCACGCTTGCTCACGGCGGAATGGACGTAATCCGTTCGTATCAGGATTTGTTGAAGGCGAAGGGGTGGAATTCCCTCGCGATCAACTTGAGTTATGGCGTGAGCGATCGTCACGGAATGTTCGAATGCACGAACGTGCAACGCCATCGCCACGCCGATGCGCTGGGAGAAATCGATGCGTGGGTCAAGTGGCTTGAGGGGCAAGGCGCCAAGTCCATTACGCTGGCAGGCCACTCCCGCGGTGCGAATCAGGTTGCACAGTACGCAATAGACGGCAACCCCGCATCGGTGCGCAACCTCGTATTTGCTCCACCCGGCATGATGGATCGAGCGCTTGCCGCGCGGCACTATGAAGAACGGTACAAGACGCCATTGCAGCCGCTGCTTTCCGAGGCCGAGTCGCTGGTCAAAGCCGGAAAGGGTTCGACGGAACTCAAGAATATACCGTTCCTCAACTGTCCGTCGGCCACCGTCACGGCCGAATCATTCGCTTCCTACTACTCCGCCGGCGCCATTCCCGAAACCGCCGCGCTGATCAAAAAGTATGGCAAGCCGATCCTGGTCGTAGTCGGGAGCCAGGACGACATTCACCCTGATGTCATCGAAAAGGTGAAACCCATTGCGGACGGAAAGCGGGTACAGCTCAAGGTGATTGACGGGGCCGACGCATTCTTCCGGGATTTCCTTGCCGAAGACGCGGTCGACGCCATGAACACGTTTCTCGTCGCGAACAAGTAGAATCTTTCAGGACGATTGGAGCACGTCGAGTCGATGGAACCTGATCCGCGGGTGGTTCCGTATGATCAAGAAGCGCGGTCTGCCATAGTCATTCGCAGCCCAACGGCGCCGCCGAAGTAACGCGGTGCAGGCGGAGCCGGTTGGCTCGACCATCTGTCATCGGCGTGCGCCGACTGACGCCTGTCGCTGCTGAGTCGATCGGCGCGCTACAGGCCCAGGATCCAGTGGGCGAGCTTCTTTGCCTCGGCGTCGCTCACCTTCCAGGCCCCCATGCCCGCGGGCGGCATGACGTTCGGACCCCAGTGATCGGCGCAGCCCTTCTTGATATTTTCTGCCAGCTTCTGCTCGGCATTCGGGATTCCCTTGTAGCGCTTCGCGACGGCCGTGAAGGACGGGCCCGTTATTTCCTTGTCCACCGCGTGGCATTCGAGGCAGTTCTTTGACCTCGCGAGGTTGGTGCTGGCGTGCACCGGTGCGGTCACGGTGGCGGCAATGAATGCGGTAACGATCAGTGCAGTTCTCATCCACATGCTCCTTGGGAGTGGTTAGTGTCGCGGCCCGCGCCACTTCGTCTAGAGACAGTCATTCTCGCACTTTGTCGCCGCCGTGGGTCAAACCTCTGAAAGGTCTCGGCGTGCGGCCAGACGCTCGGAGCCGGTGCGGACCATTAGGCACCAATCATCAAGCTGCCCGGCCGGCCAGCACGGCACCCTCGAGGCGCGTTTCGACTACCTCAGGTCGCAACCTTGAGATGATCGACGAGCGCGTCCAGGAAACCCGCTTGCCCGGGCAAAATGCGTCGACGAGCTTCAGTGAGGTCGAACCACGCGGCGCGGTCCACTTCCGGAAATGCGCGCATTTCGCCGGAGCCGCGGGGCCACTCCAGCTCGAAAGTGTTGCTGTGAAGCACGTGAGGATCGAAGTCGCCCTGGACTGCCCAGGCATGCACAATCTTGCCGCTGCGTTGGCGAAGCTTGCCCAGCGCAAAAACGGGGCCCTCGGCGGAGGCACCGGTCTCTTCGCGGAACTCACGATGTGCCGCGGCCAGGAGATCCTCGCCCTCGGTCGCCTCGCCCTTCGGGAT
>DKBM01000114.1:0-6678 GCA_002451215.1 Proteobacteria bacterium UBA6900 | reverse complement strand
CATTCCGCACTGAATGAACCGCTGAACGCCGAAATTGATTTCGCTTCCGTTACGGAGAAGGAGTTAAAGGGCCTGAAGGCCCAGCTCGCGTCGCGTGCCGACTTCGAGCAGGCGGGAGTTGAGCGCCTGCAGTTCCTCTCGCAGATCAAGTTTGTTGTTTCGAAGCGGCTGGATGGAAGGTATTTCCTGCAGCTCAGTACCGATCAGCAGATAGAGGAGCCCTTTCTTCACTTCATCCTGCAGCTCGACTGGCCGGGCGGCAGGTTATTGCGCGAATACACTGCTCTGATCGATCCGCCGTACCAGGTCGCCGGTCAGCCGGCGGCGATTGAGGTTCCGCGCTCGGAGCCGGAAGTGCCGCCAGTAGAGGAACAGCTGGCAGCTGCGCCGGTCGCACCGCCGCCCGTGGCGCCGTCTGAGCCCACCGCCATGACGGAACCGGCGAGACTGCCAGAAGTCGCGCCGCCAGCAGGCGGAGCGCGCGAGACAGCGCCAGCCCCGACAGCTCCTCCCGAGCCGGAGTTGTTAGGACCGGACGACGTCCGGAAGTCCCGCGTTACTATCTCTCCTGATACAGGGTGGCCGGTCGAACAACCGGCCGCAGTCTCGACCGTGGAACCGCTCTCTTCTGCGCGCACCGGCGACGTTGGTGGTGCCGCGGTCGCCCCGACCACGATACCGGTCTGGGCGAACATGGCGGACTATCGCGTGAAGAACGGCGACACGGCTTGGGCTATCGCCGAGCGTGTCCGCGGCGACAGAAACATATCCACCGAGCAGGTCGTGCTTGCGCTCTATCGCGCCAACCGCGGTGCGTTCTTCGGCAATAACGTGAATAACCTGTATGCCGGAAAAATTCTGAAAATTCCGGAGCGGGATGAGGTGGAGTCGCTTAACGTCGCAGCGGCCCGCAAGGAATTTCGTGCACAGTACGACGTGTGGCAGGAATACAAGCTGAAGCTCGCCAGCGCGAGCCGTGAGATCAAGGTAACGCCGGAAGCGGCCACACCAGGTCAGGCGGAAACCCATCCGGCCAAACAGCCGACCAAGGAGCAAGCCAAGGATGTTGCGCCAGCCACCAAGGGGGCACAGCCCGACGAGCTGCTCAGGATTGTTCGCTCCAATGTTGAGGCGAAGAAGGACGCGGCGGACAAACCCGGCGCTGAAACGGAGGCCACCAAGGACAGTTCCGGCAAAGAGCGACAGGCACTTGCCGACCGCGTTGCGACTCTTGAAGAGTCGCTGGTTTCCAAGGAGATGGAACAGCGCGACATGTCCGAGAAAGTTGGCCAGGTTCGCGAGCTGCTGAAAAAGGAAGCCAAGCTTCTCGAGGTCGAGAGCAAGCCGCTGGCGGATGCCCAGCCAGCCAAGTCCACGCCGGACATTGCTCCAAAGACTGAAGTCGCCAAGACAGAGCCGGTCGCGCCGCCACCGGCGCCGACGACCAAGCCCGAGGAAGCAAAGCCTGCGGCTCCGGTGAAACCCGCACCGGGCGCCAAAGTCGAAAGGGCTGCCCCGGCCAAGAAGCGTCCGGTTACTCCACCACCGCCGCCTCCCGAGAAGGGCATGGTCGCGGAAATCATGGACAGTTTCGGCGATCTCATCATGCCGGTGGTGATCGGGCTGTTGGTGATCGTGGGTGGCGCGATCGGCTTCGTGTACATGCGCCGGCGACGGAAGTCGATAGCCGAATTTGAAGAGAGCATCCTTGCCTCGGAAGGCATGACCGCTCTCGAAGGAACTACGACAACCGACACGGCCGGCGTTCAGGCTGCGCCAACCGGTGATACTTCGTTCCTGAGCGACTTCAGCCAAGGCGGCATGGGCACGGTCCATACAGATGAGGTCGATCCAATCGCAGAGGCTGAGGTTTACCTGGCATACGGTCGAGATGAGACCGCGGAGGAAATTCTCAAGGACGCAATCGTCAAGAACCCCAAGCGCGAAGAACTCAAGGTGAAACTCCTTGAGATCTACCATCAGCGCAACGACGTGAATGCCTTCGAGACACTTGCCGAGGAATACTACGCCCAGCTCGGCGGGCGACCCGGTAAGCTTTGGCCCAAGGTGGAAGAGATGGGCCGCAAGCTCAATCCGAACAACCCAATGTTCCGGGGCGGTGCGGGTGGTAAGGAAGTCGCTGCAGCCGCCGCTGCGGCAACATCGTTTGCCTCGGCACTCGGTGATGTACAACCTATTGGTGCGCGCGCCCATGTTGCCGACGAACCGGCGACACAACCGCCCGGCACGCTCGACTTCAATGTTGGCGGAGAACCGCCGCAAACGTCTACTGCTGAGACCACGGCTTTCGATTTTGACTTGGGGACGCCTGCTGCGGAGAGCGAGTCGGGCGCGACCTCCATCGAATTTGAATCTGCCAAGCCCGCCGAAGCTGCTCCGCCGCCAGAGCCGCCGTCATTCGAGAGCATGGATCTCGGTCAGCCAGCTGACAGCGGTATTGCTTTTGACCTGGGTGGTCCTGCTTCGGAGGAGGAGCCGGCTGTTGCCGAGGAGCCTGCGCCTGAGACCCCTGCATCCAGTACCGACACGGGACTCAACTGGGACTTCGAGGCGGGTGGGACCGCGGCCGAGGCGGCCGCGCCGGCCGAGAGTGCTGAGTCAGGCGGTTCAAGCTGGGACGAAACCGCGACCAAACTGGATCTCGCTAAGGCGTATATCGACATGGGGGATTCCGAGGGTGCGCGTAGCATCCTGAACGAAGTCATGTCGGAAGGAAATGCCGAACAGAAGCAGCAGGCGCGTGACCTCGCTGCACAGATCGGCTAGTCGAATTCTCTGCTCCTGTTGAGCCTTGCCGCACGCTAACCGCGTTGCGGCTTTCTTTTGCGTTCCAGCACTACAAAGCTGAAGCCGTACGCGTGCCGCTCGTCGGCAGCATGCGGCTCTCGGGCCGTCTCTTGCCAGTCACCCGGCTCCAAAGTCGGNNGTCAGGGCGAGCGCTTCTTCAAGCGAGTTCACCACTAGGCAGCCAGGCGCATGGAACCCGCGCTGGTGCGTGATCACAATATTGCGACGGTTCGGAAGCGGTTTCCCGATGGACTCGTAGTTCTTGCGACCAGTAATCACCGTGTGACCTGTCGTGATCGCACGAAAGTGGCGCAAATCGTCGGGAAGATGCCATGGGAGCCGGTTTTGCGCACCGATGACGCCGTTCTCGGACACCGCTGCGATCAGGGAGATAGGAGGCTCGGCATTCACTCGGCGGGATCAGGCGTGTCGAGACGCGGATGGGGAGACTATGGCGCAGCGTCAAACCGCGACCGGCGCCTTGATGTGCGGGTGCGGATCATAGTTGAGTAGATCGAAGTCGTGATACTCGAAATCGAAGATCGACCGACGCTCGGGATTTAGGCGCATGGTCGGGAGCGGACGCGGCTCGCGTCCGAGCTGAATGCGGGTCTGTTCCAGGTGATTCAAGTAAAGATGCGCATCGCCAAGCGTATGAATGAACTCGCCAGGCTTCAGTCCGGCGACCTGTGCCACCATCAGTGTGAGCAAAGCGTAGGAGGCGATATTGAATGGCACGCCAAGGAAGATATCGGCGCTGCGCTGATAAAGCTGGCAGGAGAGCCGGCCATTCGCCACGTAGAACTGAAATAGCGCATGGCAGGGCGGGAGCTTCATCTGGTCCACATCGGCGACGTTCCAGGCGCTGACGATCAGTCGCCGCGAGTCGGGGTTCTTGCGGATCTGCTCGACTACCGCGCCGATCTGGTCGATGTGCCGACCATCCGCCGCGGGCCAGGAGCGCCACTGGTAGCCATAGATTGGCCCCAGTTCGCCGTTGGCATCGGCCCATTCATTCCAGATACTGACTCCATTGTCCTTGAGATANNCCGACGAGTGGTAGCCGTCCGCTATAGGCACGTGGCGGTTTTGGCCCAATAATCCGGCCTGCTGTTTGTGCGCATCGACGGGACATGTTGGGGCGCAGTATAACCGGTGGCGCATGGTGGCGCAGCCGCAGGAAGCCGGGCAGGCGATAGCGGGAGCACAATGGAAGGAATCGAGAAGTATCTGTTTATGAAACCGTTGCTTGGCCTGCTCGCACAAGGGAGATTCTTCAGGCACGTGGTTGCGATGGCGATCCGCGCCGGTGCTGCGCTAGTCGTGCTATTCAGTCTCACGACCTTTTTCCAAGCCGGCAAGCTCACTTTCGAGCTGCCCGCGCAGGGCATTCCGGGTGCTGTCTTGTTCGAAGTGCTGTTTGTGCTGGGCGTATACGCAGTTGTGCATGTGATGCTGATTCGCGCCCGCGACGTCGATCAGCTCTCGGTCAACGACTTCTACGCGATTCCGCTGGGAGCCATTTTGGTCCGCATGCTGGGCGAAATCTACGCGGTATTCGTCGGTTTGGTCTCGATCGGCGGGGGCTTGTTCGTTTGGTTTACGAACCAGGGTGTTGGCAAGGTACTCAACCCGTTGGTGCGGGCCCTGTTCCCGACTATGCGCGACAATCCAAGCTTCATGGGAGGCATCGAATTTATGGTAAGCGGCATGTTGGCGGGGCTGGGTGTCCTGATCGCCGCCTATGTGGTTTCGGAGATTCTCGCTCTGTTCGCGCGCTTAGCAGTGCGCGAGGCACAGCCGCAGCGCAGTGCTCAAAGTGTCGAGCCGATTTACAGGTCGCGATTCGGTTCCTGAAAAACTCGCCAGTCTCCCTGGCCTCGGGTACTGGCCCGGGCAGCGGAATCATGTCTCGATAAGAAAAGCCGCAGTATCCTGCCGGTAGAACACCGCAAGCTGTGAGTAGATTGCAGGATAGTCGTCGCGTATCCAGCGTGGCGTGGTAAAGAAGGTCTCGCTCAGGACGGCAAAAAATTCGGCTGGGTCAGTGGCGGCATAGGGATCGATACGCGTTTCTCTTCCAGCGTCGACGTGTCGGCAGAAATCATCGAAGGCGCTCTTCCATTCGCGAGTCCAGGTAGAAGCCAGCATCTCCTTGGGCAGCGGTGGAAAGCCATCGGCGTCACCGTTCAGCACGTCCAGCTTGTGCGCGCACTCATGGATCACGAGGTCAAGATCTGGCGCCTGGGTCTCGAGTAGCATGGCATCCCATGACAGCACCATGGGCCCCTGCGAAAGCGACTCGCCACAAAGATCTTCCATGCCTTCGTGCACCACGCCCGCCTCATCCTGAACAGTGCGCCGTACCCGGAAGTCTCCAGGATAGACAATGACCCCGCGCCAGTTGCGGTAGTAGTCAAGGCCGAGGTGCAGCACCGGCAGACAGGCGTGCAGCGCAATGCGGGTGCGCATGCTGGTTGTTACCGAGAGGTTGTGTGCGCCGCTGAAGGTCTTGGCTGAAAGGAACTGCGTGGCCAAATCGCGCAACGTTGCCTGATCGTTGTGCGAAAGGCGTTGGGCGTATCGACTGGTCTCGAGCGCATCGCGCCAGTGATGCGCCTCGACTGGATTCTGCCTGGCGCGCCATCGTCGGTAGCGTGAACGGAAGTCCCACATCTCGAGGGGATACGCGTCGTGGGGCGTGGTTCCGACCGAAATCAGGGTCGGTCGCGGTCGGCGGCAAGCAAGGTATTGTGCAGAAGTATGGCGCGGGTCATGGGGCCAACGCCTCCCGGAACTGGTGTGATCCAGCTAGCTCGCTCGCACGCACTCTCAAAGTGCACGTCGCCAACGATCCTGTTATCCGCCAGTCGGTTGATGCCGACGTCCACTACGAGCGCGCCCGGCTTGATCCAGTCCCCGAGGATCATTTCCGGCTTGCCGATAGCGACGACCAAAACATCCGCGCGTGCCACTTCAGCGGCGAGATCCCGCGTCGCGCTGTGGCAGATAGTAACGGTGCAACCGACGAGCAGCAGCTCAAGCGCCATCGGCCGGCCCACGATATTGGAAGCCCCCACAACGACGGCGTGTTGGCCCCGCAGCGACACGCCGGTGCTTTCAAGGAGCCGCATAGCGCCGTAGGGTGTGCAGGGACGAAGCAGTGGCATGCGCACTGCGAGGCGCCCAATATTGTAGGGATGAAAACCGTCGACATCCTTGTCCGGCCGAATGCGCTCGATGATCGTATTGGGATCAATCGCAGTGGGAAGCGGCAGCTGGACCAGAATTCCGTCAACCGAGGGATCGGCGTTAAAGCGGTCGATTTCGGCGAGCAGCTGTGAGGCACCGATGTTCGCCGGCAGATCGAGGCCGATGTCCCGTATGCCAACCTCGGCGCAGTCGCGCCGTTTGGAGCGCACGTATACTTCGGAAGCGGGGTTGTTCCCCACCATGATAACGGCCAGTCCCGGCGCGGCGCGACCGCCGGAGAGCCGTTCGCGCACCTTGCGAGTGATTTCCCCACGCAAGGCGCGCGCGATGGCGTTTCCGTCGATGATGTGTGCGGTCATGTGCGATTTTCTCGAACGGCCGGGATCATCGCACGCACGCGCCGCGGTCGCCAAGGCAGGCGTAGCGCAATTGACGACCTATTGGCCCGTGCGTATAGTCTCGCACCCTAAAGCCGCCGGGCACCGTGTCGGGATGGTGGGTTCACTCGATACGCCGCGGGGCTGGTGCAAGCGTTCGGATCATCGCATTCCGGGGTATAGCGCAGCCTGGTAGCGCACCTGCTTTGGGAGCAGGCGGCCGCCGGTTCGAATCCGGCCACCCCGACCACATCGGCCACCTCCGTCGCGTCAGCGGCGG
>DKBM01000044.1:0-11207 GCA_002451215.1 Proteobacteria bacterium UBA6900 | reverse complement strand
CCGGAATGGGTGAGCAAGCGGCCAGGACGGGAAGGTGTTGGTGGAAAAGCGCGAATGCACCAGCGCCAGCGCAGACTGCACCGCCAGATTTTGCAGGTCGGTGAAAACCTGTTCGACCTGATCGGGTGTCAGCATGCCCTTGTAGACGAGCGTGCGGGCCGACAGGCTGGGCAGATAGAACATATCGCGCTCGGCGAGCGCACTCTGCGCCACTGCGTGCTCCGCGCGCTTGCGAATGACGAACAACTTGCGCTCAAAGGCTGCCGGATCCCGGGCGTTCGCACCGCGACCAATGAAAACCTGCCGGAATACCGGCTCGCAGGCCCGGGCCGTAGGCCCGATCGAAGTATCATCGATAGGGACGTCACGCCAACCAAGCAGTTGCTGACCTTCCTCGACGATCACGCGCTCCACGATCTTCTGGCACGCGCTCGCCTGCTGCGGGTCACGCGGCAGAAATACCATGCCGGCGCCGTAGTTACCGAATTCCGGCAGGGTGAAGGCAAGTCGTTTCGCCTCATCAACCAGGAAGTCGTGCGGCATCTGGATCAGGATACCGGCGCCGTCACCGGTATTCTCCTCGCAACCGCATGCACCGCGATGCTGCAGGTTCTTGAGAATAGTCAGCGCCTGCGACACGATCGCATGCGACTTTCTGCCCTTCATGTCTACGACGAAACCGACGCCACAGGCATCGTGCTCGGTAGCGGGCTCGTAGAGCCCGGGTTGTTGCTTATTAGTGACGTGCTGCAAGGTATTGGCCCTTCGTCTGACTGTTCCCGGCCAAACTGGCCGACGGATCCTTCGCGGGACCTCCCGGGGAACGAAAGAAATCCCTAGGGAAACCGATACTTACGCTTGAACCGAGCGCGCAAAGGGGGAAGGAGTATACCGAGGGGGCTGGAGGGGTTCAACGCAGCAGTGCTGCGCCCCAACCTGAACTAATGCGGGTATCAGACGAGCTCGGCGGCGCTGAACAGTCGATTGTACTCACGCACCGCGAAGCGGTCTGTCATCCCGGCGATGTAGTCGGCCACGAGTCGTGCCTGCCCTGCTCGCCCCTCGTAAGCGGGCTGAGCAAGTTTCTCCTGATATTGCGGTGGCAAGTTGCGAGTATCTCCCGTAAACGCGTCATACAACGCATGAATCAACTTGACCGCCTCGGACATCTTTCCGCGAACCTGAGGATGTGCGTAGAGCCGCTGGCGCAGGAACTGCTTAAGCTCCAATGTCTGCTCACGCACGCCGTCGCTGTAGGCGATTAGTGGCTCGCGATAGCCTCGCACACCATCGATGTCCGCTATTTCGGCCGCCGCGACTTGCTGGCCGCTGGTCTCGATCACGTCGGTCACCACCCGCCCAATCATTCGACGCAAAGTTTCGTAGACTACGCGGCGCGGCGCGAGAGCCGGATACTGGCGTATCACCGCTTGATATTCGGCACCGAACAACGCGGTGTCACATAACGCCTCGATGGTAATGAGACCAGCGCGCAACCCGTCGTCGACGTCGTGATGGTTGTAGGCAATCTCGTCCGCCAGGTTGACAAGCTGTGCCTCGAGGCTCGGCTGGGTTCGGTCGAGAAAGCGCTGCCCGAGTTCGCCGAGCGCACGAGCGTTCTTGGCCGAGCAGTGCTTGAGAATACCCTCGCGCGTCTCGAACGTGAGATTGAGCCCGGGAAATTCTGCATAGCGCTCCTCCAACAGGTCCACGACACGTAGCGATTGCAGATTGTGCTCAAAGCCGCCGTGCTCGCGCATGCAGTCGTTTAGTGCCTCCTGGCCGGAGTGTCCAAACGGTGTGTGCCCGAGATCGTGCGCGAGCGCGATCGCTTCGCTCAGATCCTCGTTCAGTTTGAGCGCGCGCGCGATGCTGCGCGCGATTTGCGCCACCTCAATCGAGTGGGTGAGCCGCGTTCGAAACAGATCACCCTCGTGATTGATGAAGACCTGCGTCTTGTACTCGAGCCGGCGAAACGCCGCGCTGTGAATGATGCGATCACGATCGCGCTGGAATTCCGATCGGTAAGCAGGCGGTTGCTCGACCATGCGACGCCCGCGCGAGTTGGTCGCGCACACCGCATACGGCGCGAGGTTCATACCGTGTCGCGCATCGCCGTCAATGTCGCCTCAAGTGCTGCTGGCGGGCAGTCATCCACTATCACGGCCTGTCCGATCGCCTTCAGCAATATCAGACGCATGTGCCCGTCGATTGCCTTCTTGTCGACGCTCATCAATTCAAGGAAGCGTGCCGGCGAAATTGCCGACGGGGCGCGCACCGGCAGCCGGGCACGACGAACGAGCGCCTCTATCCGCGCGACGTCATGCCCGGAAAGCCATCCGAGACGGTGCGAGAGATCGGCAGCCATGACCATACCGACGGCGACCGCCTCGCCATGCAACCACGCGCCGTAACCCATTCCGGTTTCGATCGCATGGCCGAAGGTGTGGCCAAGATTTAGCAGAGCGCGCTGGCCCCTTTCGGTCTCATCGGCGGCAACCACCTCGGCCTTATGCCGGCAGGAGCGGATAATTGCCTCGGTCAGCGTGGCCGGATCGCGCGCCAGCAATCGATCCGTGTTCCGTTCCAGCCACAACAAATATTCAGGATCGCGTATCAATCCATACTTGATGATTTCTGCTAGGCCGGCGGAGAGTTCTCGATCGGGAAGCGTGGCGAGGGTGTCGGTGTCGATCACCACTGCACGCGGCTGGTGAAAGGCGCCAATCATGTTCTTGCCGAGTGGATGGTTGACGCCGGTCTTGCCCCCAACTGAGGAGTCCACCTGCGAAAGCAGGGTGGTCGGCACCTGGATAAAGGGAATACCGCGCTGGTAGACAGCGGCTGCGAAGCCCGCCATATCTCCTACTACACCACCACCGAGCGCTATAACCGTAGTTCCTCGGTCGCAATGTGCCTCGAGCAATGCCGTGAATATGCGATCCAGCACTTTCAGGGTCTTGTACTGTTCGCCATCCGGCAGGACGACTTCGATTGGCCGGAACGGCGCCAGCTGCGCCTTCAGCTGCGCGAGATAGAGCGGCGCGATGGTTTCATTCGTGACGATCGCCACACGCGAGCCGCTGACGTGCCGACTCACGAGATCGACCTGGCGCAATAGGCCGGGTCCCACATAGATCGGATAGCTTCGCGCCCCGAGTTCAACCAGCAGTTCTTGCATCACCTGACAGATCCTTCAGCTGTTTCACAATGTCACGAACGACTGCGGACGCCGGTCGGCCCCCACTACTCACGACGATATCGGCCACTTCGCGATAGAACGGTTCGCGCACCTTCATGATCTCGATCAGTTTGCTGCGACGATCCACGTTGGCCAGGAGTGGCCGGTTTCGATCGTGGGCAGTGCGCTTCACCAGCACCTCGATGGGCGCCTGCAGGTAGATGACAATACCGCGGGATTTGAGCAACTGGCGATTCACCTCGGCGAGCACGACGCCCCCGCCGGTCGCCAGCACCAAATTGTTTTCGCGCGTGAGCTCATCCAAGACCGAACTCTCACGTCGACGGAAGCCTTCTTCGCCCTCGATTTCAAATATCAGCGGGATGCTGGCACCCGTGCGGAATTCGATTTCGTGGTCACAGTCGGCGAAACGCTTGCCGAGTTGGGTGGCCAGTGCGCGTCCAATCGTAGACTTGCCAGCACCCATTGGCCCCACCAGAAATACGTTATCAACCCGCGTCATGATGGGGCAGATATGCCAGCAGGCTCCAGACAAAGCAAGCCCGGGTCGGTGCCCGGGCTTGGGAAACTGCGTACCGGACTGCCAGGTTCAGCGCACGGCGATCTTCTCGGAGAGGATGCGCGGCGTCAGGAAGATCAACAACTCGGTCTTGGTGTCCTGATTCGCCTTGTTCTTGAACAGCCAACCAAGCAACGGTAAATCGCCCAGGAACGGCACCTTGGTAATCGTATCGAGCTTGTCCTGCGTGTAAATGCCCCCGATTGCCACGGTTTCGCCGTTATCCAGCAGCACTTGTGTCTTGATCTGCTTGACGTTCAACAGGCCCGCGGTTGCATCGGCGAAATCGTCCTTGGTGATATCGACATCCATGCTGACGCGATCGTCCGGCGTGATGCGTGGGGTCACATCGAGCTTCAGGGTCGCTTTCTTGGTAATCACCTGACCGACACCGAGGACGCTTGTGGTGAAAACGCGTTCCTGGCCTTGCTCGATGGTAGCTTTTTGCTGGTTCGCAGTAATCAGGCGCGGGCTGGCAATAATCTTGCCGGTTCCTTCCTGTTCGAGCGCGGTCAACTCGAGATTCAGCATATTCGAACCGGTCAGAAAGGAAAGTGTGATACCGGCTGGCGAGAAGTCGCCGATACCGCCGGAAGGAAGATTGACATTAAGCCCCCCCGGCAGAATTTCGAACGTATTGCTATTGTAAAACTCGTCCAACACTTCCATTCGCCCGGTTCGGACAACGCCTGTTCCGTTACTTGTGGTGTTTTGACCGTAGCCACCCAAACGTACCCCCAGGGTTCTTGCGAAATCGCTCCGCGCCTCCACCAGTCGCGTCTCGATCATTACCTGGCGCACTGGCTGATCGAGCTGGGCAATCAGCTTGCGAATTTCACGAATTTTTGCCGCTGTATCCTGGACAAGGATCGAGTTGCTGCGCGTGTCGACGGTAACCTGACCACGCGGCGAAAGCAGGGAATTGCTTGCCGATGTCTGGGGATCGGGTCGACCAGTCGCCTGTGCACCAAAAACCGGGTGCTCTTGAGCCGACACCAGAGTGCCAACGGGCTTGATCGACTTGAGCAACGTGGCAATTTCCGACGCCTTGGCGTAGTTGATCTGGATCAGCTCGGATGTGAGCGGCTCGAGCTCCAGGACCGATTTCGTCGCCTCGAGTGCCGCCTTTTCCTTTGCCGCGACCTCAGCTGCCGGGGCGACCGCCACGACGTTACCCTTCTTGCGCACAGCAAGATTCTTGGCGTCGACGATGATATCGAGGGCCTGATCCCAAGGTACGTCTTTGAGGCGCAGCGTCAGGCTTCCCTTGACCGTATCGCTGACGACGAAATTGAGGCCGGTGAAATCGGCCAGCACCTGAAGTGCCGCACGCACGTCGATATTCTGGAAGTTGAGCGACAGCTTCTCGCCCGAGTAGCCGAACTCATCGACCTTCTTGGCGTCCGGCGTCTCAATGATCGGCTTGATGCTGACGGTGAAAACATTTCCCGCCTGATAGGCGACATGTTCATACTTGCCTCTCGGCACGATCACCATGCGGGTGTTCTTTCCGCGCACGGAAGTGTCGATCGTCTGAACGGGAGTGGCAAAATCCACCACGTCCAGACGACGCTGCAACTCTGCCGGCACAGATGTGTTTAGAAAGTCGAGCATGATTTCGCCGGCCTGCTCGCGGACATCGATTCCGACTGCTGGATCAGACAAGGTAATAATGATTTTCCCGTCACCCTGCGCACCACGTCGGAAGTCGATATTCTTGAGGCTGAATTTTCCAGTCTTCTGGGTGGTGGCGAAGTGCGTGGTCTTCGGCTGCTCGGCAGCGGCGATAGCAGAAGTTGGTGTATCAACAGTGATGATAAAATTGTTCCCGCTTGCGCTGGTCGTGTAGGGGACAGACTTGATCAGACTCAGTACCACGCGCGAGCGACCTTCCGCTTCGACCGCGGTCACGCTGGTGACAGCGCCCTGCTTGATCGTAACGGTCTTCTTGTCCATGCCGACCCGAACATCACTGAAATCCAGGGATACGCGAGCCGGGTTTGTGATGCTGAACGTCCGCGGCTCGGGCACCGGACCCGACATTTTGAGCGTGATTTGAATCCTGTCGCCTGAGAGCTTTGAGTAGATAATATCCTGCAATACAAGCTTCTTTGGCGCGGGCCCAGCAGCCGCAGTGGTTGTGGCGGCCGCCGTCGCGGTCGCAGCGGTAGTCGCTGCCACATCGGTCTTCACGACAGCACGGTAGCCGTCCGGGGACGGAGCAAGTGCCAATACGCCGGGCTCGCTCAACAACAAATCCACGTGAACCGCCTGACCGCTTTCTGCAAGGTAGGGATAGACGCCCTTGACCCGGCCCTGGCCCCCAAGCTCGTTTACGGCGGCACCCATGGTGGCACCACCCAGCACGATGCGAAGGCGCTGGCCGCCGTCGAGGACCTCGGTGCTAGCCGCAGCATCGCCCGCAATCTTTATCCGCAGCGCGGCTGCATCACCCTGACCTTCCCAGGCAAGCGACTGTACTTCGGCCGCCAGCGCCTGTGCACTGATCGCTACGGCAAACAACGTGACGCGCGCCACGAAGGAAAGTCCCGAGATTCCGGACATCGCGTAGTCTCGCATATTCGTTTTCATGATTTGTGTCCCACTTGCATTAGTCGGAGAGCGCGAGGCCAGCCTCGCGCTCAACCCAGTCACCGAGCGACCCCTGAATTAGCTCGATCACATCGACTTTCTCTTCCGTTACTTTGGTGATCATTCCAAAATTCTGTCCGACATGATCACCGGTTTTGGCGCGATGGACCGTTCCATCTGGCGCCTGAACGATCACCCAAGCCTGTTTGCCTTTCATGATTGTCCCCACCATCTTGAGCGAGTCGAGCGGGTAATCCTCCAGCGGCTCCTTTCGACGATTCGGATCCGGACGTGGACCACCACCCTTTCCCGTACCCGCGCTCTTCGGACGCAAGTTCACAATCGAGAATGGGTCCGAAAGGTTCGCCGGGTTGTAGGCGAACGACTCTTGGACCTTGAGTTCCGGCAGTGGCTCGACACGGGGTTTCTTGTCNNTACCGCTTCCGTCCGGTTGGTTTCTTGGCCCCGGCAGCAGGTTTGGCCGCTCCCTCTTCCAGGTAACGATAGGTTCGAGCCGTTGCTGCCATGGCGAGCCGACCCTTGCTCTGGGACGTTATGGTGATGTTCCCGAAAGTCACGATACGCGGCAGCGCGGCGACGTCGCTTATGAACTGTGCCAGCTCGTGGTAGTTGCCGCGCACTTGCAGGCTGATCGGCAGTTCGGCGTAAAAGTCCTTGGGTAGCTCCTTCTCAGGTTTGAACAGCACGAACTCCAGCCCGCGCCCGAGGCCGGCCTGGGTGATATCAACCAGGAGATCGGGGACTTCTGTCGAGTTTGGAAGCTGGCGTAGCAAGCTCCCGAATGTTTGCTGCATTTCTTCCATTTGCTGTTTGTAGGCTTCGAGATTGATCGCGAGTGCTTTCTTGTTCAGGTAGGTCTCACGCAGTTGCTCTTCTTTCCTCTGGGCGCGCTGATAGTCCTCCCATGCACCCTCTATGAACGCAAAGTAACCTGCGGCAATGATGACGACCGAAAGAATACCGATCGCAGCGATTTTGATTGGAACCGGCCAACTGGAAAGATCGTTGAAATTAATGTTGCGCAGATCGTCGAGTGTCATGACGCCGGCTCCTCGGGCAATTTCTGGGCCTTCTTGTTTACCAGCTTCACGCGCAAGGAGAATTCGCTCACGCGATCGGATCCCTTGTCCTTGACGTTGATGACTTCAAGCTCCGGATCCGCGAAGTAGTCTGATGTGCTGAGATTGCGCATCAATGCTGAAACGCGCGCGTTGGATTGCGCTACTCCCTTCAGGTTCGATCCGGCAGCGGTATGCGCGATGGAGGTGAAATAGACACCCTCGGGCAAACGACGGGCGAGTTCGTCAAAGACATGTACAAGACGCGCGCGATCGGCCTGCAACTGATAGATCACGTTCATGCGCGTTATCAGTGCCTGACGCTGCTTCTTCAGTTCGGCGATCTCCTTGATGTCTTTTTCGACCTTGGCAATTTCCGTTTCGAGAAATTGATTGCGGCCATTTTGGGTTTCCGTCAGACCGTTGATGTGGAGATAGACATAGAAGACGACCAGCGCGCACGCGACCCACGCACCCACACCAATCGCCAGCAATTGGCGATCCATCTGTTTGCGGCGCATTTCGCGCCATGGCAGAAGATTTAGCCGCGTCATTCGTCGAAGTTCCGCATGGCAAGCCCGCAGGTCACCAGAAGCGACGGCGCATCATTGGCCAGCAACTGCGGTTTGATGCGTGAGTTGAGCGACATGCTGGCAAACGGGTTCGCGACCATGGTAGGCACACCAATGCGGGCGGCGACCAGCTCATCGACGCCGGCAATCTGGGCGCAGCCACCGGCGAGCAGGATGTTGTCAACGCTGTTGAATGGGCTGGACGAGTAGAAGAACTGCAGGGCCCGCATGATTTCCTGACACATCGCCTCCATAAACGGGCGCAGCACATCGGTCTGATAATTGTCCGGCAGCCCGCCTTGCTTCTTGGCGAGTCCCGCCTCTTCATAGGAGAGCCCGTAACGGCGCTGGATTTCTTCAGTCAACTGCTTTCCGCCGAAGGCGTGATCGCGCGTATACACGGAGCGGCCGTTGTGCATGACATTGATGTTGGTGGTTGTGGCGCCCACATCAAGCACCGCAACGGTCTTTTCCATACCGCCGCCCGGCATGTGACTCGCGATCAGGCCGTAGGAGTTTTCAACAGCAAATGTCTCAATATCGACAACCGCTGGCGTGAGTCCCGGGTTCTGAATCACGGCAAGGTAGTCGTCCACGATTTCTTTGCGGCAAGCAGCCACCACCACGTTGACCTCATCAGGGCTACCTTCCGAGGGACCGATAACCTGAAAGTCCATATTCACTTCATCAAGCGGATAGGGAATGTAGTGGTCCGCCTCCATCTCGACCTGCGTCTGGCGCTCCTGGTCGGTCATGTTTCCGGGCATCTTTATAATCTTGGTGATGACGTGCGCACCCGGGACCGCCACGGCTACATGTTTGCAGCGCGAACCGGAGCGCTTGATGGCGCGTTCGACGGCCGCTGCGACCGGATCGACCTCGGTGATCTTGTGCTCGACCACAGCATTTTGGGGAAGTGGCTCGACCGCGTAGCGCTCTACGCGGAACTGCTCTCCCTGGCGACTCAGCTCAAGAACCTTGACCGCCGACGAACTGATATCGACGCCAATTAGCGCAGGCTTCTTCTTGCTGAATAAACCCTCAAGTCCGAGCACAAATATTCCTTTATATTCAGATACTTATGTGTGAAAAGTATAATGAGGATGAAATGCTACATCCAACTATAGTCCATGGCAAACGCAATATACAAACCAGGCCGCGAACATTCTTTCCGACCGGCAACCCGCACCAACTCGAGGATTTCTGGCGTCCAACTCGTTCACACGGGCGATACTCAGCCAAATTCCGGGCTAGCAGTGAAGCCGGTCCACTGATCTCCTGATTAGCGGAAGTGCCGGGCGACCTGAGCGGATTTGTCGAGCTTGCCGTGCCCAGAAATACCAGCTGGTTTATACTCGATCGGGCCTTTGGCGAGCCCGCCCTGAAATATAGATCACCCCAAAGCGCCTGCATTCCCCGATGGAAGAGCCTGTTGTCCCGCGCCCGTCGCCGTTCCGGCGACTGACGGCCTATCTACCGAAGTCACCTTGGCAACTTGCCATCGTGGCGCTATTTGGCGTCTTTGCAGCAGGCGTCGTCGCGCTCGCACTGGTGGCCGCCATACTGACCCCCACGCTTCCAGCCGTAGACCAGGTTTCGGATCGGCAGCTCAAGGTTCCGATGCGCGTCTACACCGCGGAGGGGGATCTGATTGCCGAGTTCGGCGAGGAAAAGCGTATCCCGCTGCGAATCGACGAAGTGCCTGACACTCTTATTAAGGCGATCCTCGCCGCTGAAGATCACTCGTTCTTCTATCACCATGGGGTGGACTACCTCGGCATATTGCGTGCGGCCATTGCTAACCTGCGCGCCAAGAGTGCGAGTCAGGGTGCCAGCACCATCACCATGCAGGTTGCNNAACAAGATCTTTCTAGGCCACCGTGCCTACGGGTTTGCTGCCGCGGCACAAATCTACTACGGCAAGCCTCTCGCCGAGCTCGAGCTGCCGGCCATGGCAATGCTGGCGGGACTACCCAAGGCCCCGTCCCGTACCAATCCGATCAGCAATCCGCCAGGCGCGATGGAGCGACGCAACTACGTGCTACGGCACATGCACAATCTCGGATATATCGACGAACCTACGCTGTTGGCGGCGGTAGCCGCGCCGGAGACCGCCAGCAAGCATAATTTACGCTTTGCGGCCGACGCACCACATGTTGCCGAGATGGTGCGTCAATACATGATTGAGCGCTACGACGAGAAGACNNTACACGCAGGATGGCGACACTGTCAGCCTGGGATGGATCGGACTAATGTGGGCGCGTCACTACGTCGACGAAAACACCCTGGGCCCGGTGCCAAAGACTGCAGCCGACATCCTCCAGCGGGGGGACATTGTATATCTTGAGCACGTCGACGATCCTGATATTGCCGACGAAGTGGAGAAGGACCAGGAGTTCGTTCCCTACTGGCGACTAGCGCAAGTACCCCAGGTATCAGGTGCGCTAGTATCGCTGCGCCCCTCGGATGGCGCGATTTTGGCGCTGTCCGGCGGTTTTGATTTCTACCATTCGAGCTTCAACCGGGCGGTGCAGGCCGAACGGCAGCCAGGTTCGGGACTGAAGCCGTTCGTCTATACCGCCGCACTGGCCAAGGGCTATACCGCTGCCAGCACCGTGAGTGGCGCCCCCATAGTGATTGAGGACGCCACACTCGAGGATGAGTGGCGGCCCGAGGATTACAGTCACAAATTTTTCGGGCCCACGCGCCTGCGCAAGGCCCTGACGTTGTCGCTTAATCTTGTGTCGGTCCGCCTATTGCGAGCGATTGGCGCAACGTATACCGCCGAGTACCTCACGCGATTCGGGTTCGATTCGGACAAGCTCCCGCGCAACCTCTCGCTGGCGCTTGGCACGGCCTCGGCAACACCCCTGCAGATGGCTCGGGCCTACAGTGTGTTTGCTAACGGCGGCCACCTGATCGAGCCCTACTTCATACAGCGAATCGAAGACGCCAACCATCAGGTCTTGGAGCAGGCCGGACCACTCGTTGCCTGTGACGACTGCAGCCCGAAACCTGTAGCGACGGAGACTGCAGTCGAAGCCGGTGCGGGTCCTCAGCCCGCACCGGTAGCCATTCCTCAGGATCTCGCCTTTATCATGACAAGCATCATGCGGGATGTGGTGCGGGAGGGAACCGGGCGTGGAGCCATGGCACTCGGCCGCAAAGATCTTGCCGGCAAGACCGGAACGACGAATGACTAT
>DKBM01000055.1:0-6894 GCA_002451215.1 Proteobacteria bacterium UBA6900 | reverse complement strand
CGGTTCGCAGATGCGGCGCCGCATGTTTCGCGCACAGAAAACAACCAGTAAGGTTCACGCCGATCACTGCGTTCCAATCCGCGAGCGTTGTCTCTTCCAGCGGCTTGAAGCGGCCGATGCCGGCGTTGTTCACCAGTGCATCCAGGCGCCTGTAATGGCTCATGGTCTCATCGATGAGGCGCCGCACCGGCGCCTCATCCGCAACATCGCAACGCACGTAGCGAATGTCGCCCAGTGCCTGATACTCCGCGGCCGTCTCGCGTCCGGCCTCGTCATCCACATCCGCGATGACGACATTCAGGCCCTTCTCAAGAAGCCGCTTCGCCATCGCTTTGCCGATACCCTGGCCGCCGCCCGTCACGATTGCCACTTGCCCTTGGCTCATCCGATCATCCCCCTGTTCATGAAGGCGCACTGCCTGAAACGCTGACAGTTCGAGCTATCGGATCCGAACGACCCCGACAGCAAGCCCCATAAGTTGTGATTTCCGAACGGCTATGGAGACGCTTCACATGCCGCTTTCATTTGTCGCCGATGCAAGAAACCCTGTTCTCCCCCGATCGCTCCGATTCGTTCGTCGGCGTGGCTGCGGTGGGCATCACACCTGCGCGGCAATCAATGGCACGTACATCTCCTCTTCGCTGGTGCCGCCGTGCACGCCGACATGCAGGTGCCGGCGCTCACCCGCCAGCCAATCCTTGATCACATAGCGGTCCTTCATGATCAGCGTGTAGTGCCCGATGCGCTCGGCCAGCCGCGGGTGCGGCGTGCCCAGGCCGAAGCGGCCCTGATCGATCAGTGTTGCGCTGGCGTGGCACTCGGTACAATCCCTGAGCTCGCTCGCCACATAGTCCGCAAACGCTGCGCCCTGCCCCGGCTGCACGTAGCAATAGGCCACGCGCCGCTCGCCGCACAACGGCAGCAGCAGCATCTGCGCCAGGCGCGGATGGGCATCGAGCTCGATCAGATGCTCCGGGCCGGTATCGATGATGCCGTGATCGCCAGTCACGATTACTGTGGTGTCGGTGCCCGCGATACGCCGCAGGAAGTGGCCAAACGCCTCGTCCAGCTCGGCGAGGTGGGTAGCGGCCGCCCCGCTGCCGATGCCGTAATCGTGCGCGAGGCGATCAAGATCCGGCCAGTAGGCATACAGGTACTGGCGCCCGGCGCTGGCCTGACCGACCAGCTGCGCGAGCGTCTGGAACATCTCCTTGAGCGTGTCGAAACCGTGACGCCGCGCGCCATTGGTATGCGCCACGTTGAAATCGGAATGGATAATTCTCCGCGGCGACACCACGTGCATGCGCACCGGCAGCCGCGCCGACAACGGCGCGGCGCCGAGCAGCTCGGCAGCATGGATGGTCTTGCCGAATGCCGCGCCGCCGGCGCGCGTGACGAACGGCAGCACTGCAAGCACGCTTCCCAGTTCACGCAAATACATGTGCCAGCCGGTGAGACCGTGCTGCTGCGGCGCGAGGCCGGTGAGAAAGGTGGTGATGGCGGTTGCGGTGGTCGACGGGAATACCGAGGTGAGGCGCCCCGCACGGTGCTGCGCCAACGCGCCCGCAGTTCCGCGCACAAAGCCATCGCCGAGGCCGTCGAGCACCAGCAGCACCACGTTGCGGCTCGTGCGCCAGGCGCTGGTGTCGATGTCGCGCAGCGGCGCATACGCCGCCGGCGCGCTGCCGCCCAACGCCTCGGTGAGCGAGACCATCAGGTTGACGATACTGCCACCGTGGTAGTCAGGAAACGGCACCGGAACTCCCTGCGTTGTGTGAATCGGGGTGCGCTTCATCTCGCACCTAGAGTTTAATCCCAGCTTGCCGCCTCGCGACTGTCGCCTTCAGGGGCGGCGAGGACGCCATCCTTGCCTGTAAAAGGGGATGGAGAGATCGAAGTCTAACCCCCGTCCCCTCTTGCGTCCTACCTGGTCCTCTCTAATCAATCCTCGATTTCTTGAATTGAATGATCTGACGCCGCGCTTTCTTGCTGGGACGCACTTCGGTGTGCGCGACCGACTGGCGTTCGGCGGCGAGGNNTGCGCGCCGCCTTGCTCGACTCGCCCTCTTCATATAGCAAGGCAGCCTGCGGCGCCGGTCCGCGCCGGGCGGACAAGGCCCGCACCCGGATCGCGTATTCGTAAGGACCAAGCTGGATGTTCAAGGCGTCATTCACGCGCAGCGCTTTCGCGGCCTTTACGCGCTCGCCATTCACCTTGACCTTGCCGCCGGCCACCGCCTCCGCGGCCAGGGCGCGCGTCTTGAAGAAACGCGCCGCCCAGAGCCATTTATCGATGCGTACAGCGTTGTCATCTGAGAGTTTGGACACATCGTGATGATACCGGGGTTCCGATTCGAGTGGCTCCCGGCAGCCAGAAAGAATGCTCTGCCAACTGCGATGTCCGGCAAGCCATGACTCAGGGAAGACGCCGAAAACCTTTCCTCAATGTCGGCCAGAAGTTCAGTGCCTCCCGCCATACGCTCGGCAGACTTCTGGCACAAAATTTGATCAAACTGCTGCAAAGCGAACGCCCGCCTAGGCGGGCGTTGCTCACGTTGCCGACACTAATTAGGTATTACTTGGGCGGCGCGACTCTGACCCCGCGAAGATTGTCGCGCTCGATTGCAGTCTTGACCACACCTCCCGCCTTGGCTTGCTCGATGAATTGGTTCACGTACGCCAAACCTGCGGGATCGCGCCCCTTGACCACTCCCATGGCGGCCGTTTCATCCAGGAGCGAGCCGTCCAGAACGC
Source organism: Proteobacteria bacterium UBA6900 (assembly GCA_002451215.1). GTDB lineage: Bacteria > Pseudomonadota > Gammaproteobacteria > Acidiferrobacterales > Sulfurifustaceae > SM1-46. Next base: position 4,140 of record DKBM01000055.1, on the reverse strand, counting down.
GCGATCCGGGCAATTTCGCCGAAACCTTGAAAAGGAACGTCTTGCCGATTGCGATCACATCCACCTTGCGCGATGTGATCAATTCCTCGAGTTCGGCGAGATTGTTGACCAGAACCAGCTTGGCGTTCTTCAGTGTTTGGGCGAGGCGATTGCCGGATGAGGACTTGTTAACGCTCCCGACCCGGATACCGGCCTTGTCCACCTCCGACATTGTGGCTATGGGAACGCCGGCGCGGACCAGGAATCCCTGCTCAACCAACAAATACGGATTTGAAAAATCGAGCACCGCCGCGCGCTGGGCGTTGGTTGTCATGACCGCAACATCCCACTTGCCGTCCTTTGTGCTCTTGATCAGTTCGGCGAGGTCGCGATAGGGGACCGGTTCGAACGGCACGCCGAGGCGCTTGGCCAGCCCCGACCCGAGATCAATTCCCAGCCCCTTTAGATTTCCCGTCGCCGGGTCCTTCACGCCGTAGATCGGCGCGGAAAAGAAGGCGACGCGCAGCTTGCCCGTCGGCGCCAATGCTGCGCGCGCTTTTTCATCGGACGCACCCTGCACCCCTGCCCCGGCCAAGATCAGCAGTCCCGCGACCACCATAGATATCCGGTCCCGTACACGCATGGTTTCCTCCCTATTCTCTTATTGGCACCTGATTGCCGCCCGTATCGCTTGGCTGCCATTGCAAGTACCTGGAGCGAACGGGCGATTCGCGCATAGATTGCGGCGCGGGCGCTCCAGCGTCTATACGACGAACGTTCTAACACCAAGGGCTGAGTCGAGACCGGTTGCCGGCGCGAGCGGAGCGCGCGCGGCAAAAGGCAATCGAAAGAAGTCAGTTTATGTACACTGACCCAAGTAACGGTGAAGGCCGCTCGCCGTTCGGCTTAAATGCAACCCCCTCGGTACCGCGCTCGAGGCTCTCCTCAATGAACGGCGCGAGTCACCGGACGTGCACCTGCTTCCAGCTGCAGACCGGATCGGTTCGTCCATGAAGAAAAGCGGGGCCGGTCAGAATTGTTCCAGTGAATATCAGAGGAGACTGTGACCTGACCCCGATTCTTCGTCTCCCCTTTCTGTTCGGAATCCACTTCAGACCCGGCGTATAGGCTCATAACAACAATTCCATGACGGACTGGATTTGATCACGATAGAGATTTGACTTGAGACACGACTCGACTGATCGTGCACGGCGGCGCGTCGCTCGCTTCCGGTTTGAAGCGAACTCGCATTCAGCGATGCGCCCGCGTCATTTCTTCCATTGAGAACCAACCACAATAACGGAGGACTTATGAAATCTATCGTCGCTTTCTTCTCGATCGTCCTGGCGCTGGGATTTGGATGGGGAATCTCGTTGGCCAATGCTCAGGATGCTGCACCAAAGGAGAACAAGGGACTCAAGACCGGCAAGACCGAAATCGTTGAGCTCGGTCCCGAAATCGCCGGCATGGATGGTCGCCAGCTGAGGATGCGAGTGCTGACGATTGAACCCGGTGGTCACATCGGCTTGCACAGTCACAAGGATCGGCCGTCAGTCGCGTACTTTCTGCAAGGAAGTGACACCGTGACGTATGCCGATGGCTCGCAAAAGCACTTCAAGGCGGGCGACATCACGTCGGCAAACAAGGGCACAACGCACTGGCACCGCAACGATGGAAAGGAGCCGGTCGTGCTTCTCATTACGGATATCTATCATCCCAAGAAGTAGAACCCATCTCGAGAGCTTTGGCTCTCGCAAGCCTATCGGCACCAACACAGGCCCCACTTAAGTGGGGCCTGTCACATCTGTTGGGTGCGAGACCCAAGACCGGCAGATAACCGTCAGCGCGAGTCACTGCGTCAGTCCGTTAACAAGGGCTAAACGGACACTACGCCGGAATATTCGAAAGAATTCCTCTCCGACCCCATTTTTGTTGGAGGCTTGTTCCGCGTCATAGACAGTGGGCTGTATCAGTGTTCCGATTACAGTGTCTCCGGGCCGGTTGAGGAGGAACTTCTCGATGAGCGTCCTCTACTCAGCAAAAGACGTCGCGTTTGCCTACAAACTCGGCACGCAGAACGTGCAGGCCCTTGATGGCATCGACCTGGATCTTGAGCGCGGCGGGTTCTAATGCCTGGCGGGCCCTTCAGGCTCTGGAAAGACAACCCTGCTCAACCTGCTGGGACTCATCGAGGGCATGCAGCGTGGCAGCCTTTCCTTCGACGGCACCGAATTGTCCAACCTGTCCGAGAAGAACAAGAACCGGATTCGGCGCTTTCGCATCGGCTTCGTGTTTCAGAATTTCAACCTGTTTCCTGTGTTGCGCGCGGATGAGAACGTGGAGTACTTCTTGCTGCACCAGGACTTGCCAGCCGTCGAGCGGCGGGAACGCGTAAGAAGCGCTCTCTCGGCAGTTGGATTGTGGGAGCAGCGCGGCCAACGCCCCGTCCAAATGAGCGGCGGCCAGCGCCAGCGTGTGGCGATCGCCCGCGCGCTGGCCAAGAAGCCGGACGTCATCATCGGGGACGAACCCACTGCCAGCCTCGACCAGGAAACGGGTAAGGGCATCATCGACACGATAGCGGGCCTTTGCCGGGAATCCGGTGTGACCGTGATCCTGTCCAGTCATGACCCCATGGTGCTGGGGCGGGCGGGCAACGTCATCACGCTGCGTGACGGGAGGGTTGCCTGATGCTGCGCCTGGCCCTGCGAAACCTGCTCCGCAACGTGCGCCGCACCGTGGCCCTGATGCTGACGATCGCTCTCGGGACGGGATCCCTGTTCCTGTTCCATGGCTTCAACAACGGCATCATGAATCAGTACAGGGACAACACCGTCCATGCCCGTTTCGGACACGGCCAGATCCAGACCAAGGGTTATGGCGATCGGGTGTACGAGCGGCCGTGGGAACACTGGATTCAGGAACCCGGGATTCTGGAAAAACAATTGCGCGCCCTGCCCGGCGTGCGCCAGGTCTTCCCGCGTGTGGAATTTCCTGCCCTGATCTCCAACGGACGCATCACGGTCAGCGGCAAAGGGCAAGGTGTGGACGGTCCCGAGGAAGCCGGCTTTTTCAATACCCTCAACTTCGTGGCCGGCCAGAACCTCACCAGCGAACCCAAGGGGATCGTGCTTGGCCGCGGCCTTGCGCGAGGACTGGGGGTGGGACCCGGGGATGAGGTCCGGGTGATGGCCCGCAATACCGGCGGTGGAATGAACCCCGTCACCCTCAACGTAGTCGGCGTCTTTCACACCGGGCTCAAGGATTTCGACGACAGCGCCTTCCGCATTCCCCTCAAGCCCGCCCAGGACCTGCTCGAAACCGATCGGGTGGAAAACGTGACGCTCGGTCTGGCGAGGGTAGAGGATTTCGCCACCGTTGAGAACTTCATACGCACCCATCACCCCGAACTCACAGCCGTTCCCTTCGCAGTCCTGGACAAGGTCTACTATCAGCACTCGGTCGATTGGCTCGGCGCGCAGTTTGATGTCATTCAGCTCATTATCCTCACCATCGTGGTGCTGGGCATATTCAACACGGTGTCCAGTGCAGTTCTGGAGCGCAAGGTGGAGATCGGTACGATGCGTGCCAACGGTGAGAGCCGCGTTGACGTAATGATGTTGCTCGGTGTGGAGGGGCTTGCCCTGGGATTGATCGGAGCGGCCCTGGGTATTCTCCTTGTGCTGGGTCTTAATGCGACAGTCCTGGCCCATGGCATCCTCATGCCGCCGGCGCCCGGTATTACGCGTCAGTTCCTGGTGCTCATCGAACTCACGCCCTTGATGGCCATGAAGACAGCGTTGCTTGGTATCGGCGTCACGCTATTGGGCACGATGCTGGCTGGGCACAGAGTCGTTCGTTTGGGGATCGCGGATTCGCTAAGATCCACGTAAGGTCCGTTTGCCCGACCTGCCCCGGGAACAATGTATAGATGGCGGGTGTTCAGACCGTGATGCCTTGGCCGCCAACGGGTATTCCAGGAATTCCGGGGATGAAACCACTGATGAGATAGCCCATCACCACATAGCCGAGTCCGGCGATGATGGCCAGCAACACCGCGCGCAAAAATGATGTGCCGAGGATGTACTTGAACGAAACCAGAAATCCCACTGGCGCCAGGAGAAAACCCCAGGGACCCGCGAGGATCGCGAGCAGGAGCGA
>DKBM01000039.1:0-9390 GCA_002451215.1 Proteobacteria bacterium UBA6900 | reverse complement strand
ATGCAGTTCGATCGCGGTTACCTGTCGCCGTACTTCATCAACAAGCAGGACACGATGAATGTCGAGCTCGAAAACCCCTCGATCCTCATCACCGACAAGAAGATCTCCAACATCCGGGACCTGCTGCCGTTGCTGGAAGGTGTGGCCAAGCAGGGTCGGCCGCTGCTGATCGTCGCCGAGGACGTCGAGGGCGAGNNGACCGCCGCAAGGCGATGCTGCAGGACATCGCGATTCTCACCTCCGCGACGGTCGTATCGGAGGAAGTCGGCATGAACCTCGAAGGCGCCACTGTCGATGTGCTCGGCAGCGCCAAGCGCATCGTCGTGGACAAGGAAAACACCACCATTATTGATGGCGCAGGAAAGAAAGCCGACATCGAGGCGCGCGTCAAGCAGGTTCGCGCCCAGATTGAGGAAGCGACCAGCGATTACGACAAGGAGAAGCTCCAGGAGCGTGTTGCGAAGCTCGCCGGCGGCGTGGCGTTGATCAAGGTCGGCGCTGCCACCGAAATGGAAATGAAGGAAAAGAAGGCGCGCGTGGAAGACGCACTGCACGCCACCCGCGCCGCCGTTGAAGAGGGCGTGGTGGCAGGCGGCGGCGTGGCGCTGGTGCGCGCCATCATCGCCATCAAGGCCTCGAAGCTCAAGGGCGACAACCACGACCAGGACATCGGCATCCAGATCGCGCTGCGCGCGATGGAAGAGCCGATGCGCCAAATCGTGGAGAACGCCGGGGTCGAGGGCTCAGTGGTTTACCACAAGGTTGTCGAGTCAAAGGACAACAACTTCGGCTACAACGCCGCCACCGGCGAGTACGGCGACATGATGAAGATGGGAATTCTCGATCCGACCAAGGTCGAGCGCACCGCGCTTCAGAATGCCGCGTCTGTTGCCGGCCTCATGATCACGACCGAGGCCATGGTCGCCGAGCTGCCGAAGGACGAGTCTCCGGCCGGCGGCGGNNCGTCAAAGCTTGCGGATCAGCATGACCCCGTCGCGCACCGATAGCAGCACGTGTTCGACGCGTGCATCGCGCGCGACGTGAGCGTTGAAGGCCACGATGGCGTGGTCAGACTTCTCCTGGGGCGCAAGCACTTTCCCGGACCAAAGCGTGTTGTCCGCCGCGAGCAGACCCCCGGGCCTCAAGAGCGGCAACACGGCCTCGTAGTAGCCGATGTAGTTCTCCTTGTCGGCGTCGATGAACACGAAATCAAATACCTCGCTTGCCGGCAGGTTCAATATCGTGTCGAGCGCGGCTCCGTGGCGCAGGTGGATCCGGCTGCCGTAGTCACTGCGACCAAAAAATGACTGTGCGATGCGCGCGTGCTCGGCATCGATCTCGCAGGTAATGAGTTCGCCGCCATCCGTCAGCGCGGCGGCCATGCTCAGCGCGGAGTAGCCCGTGAAGGTGCCGATTTCCAATATCCGCCGCGCGCCGATCGCCAGCACCAGCATTCGCAGCAACCTGCCCTCCACCGGGCCAGTGAGCATTTGCGAATGCCGGCAGTGAGTGCGGGTAAAAGCCGCCAGCTCCTCGAGTAACGGCTCGGCTGCAGTGGTGTGCGCGGCGCAATAGGTTTCGAGTGCTTCCGGAACAATGTTCTGCATGGCAGGCTCCTGATGTGCCGGCGCGCCCCTCTTGGTGATGCGTGCCGCCGCAGACGTATAATGCCGCGGATCCGTTACCACCCTAAACAGTTCGATCTTCGGAGCCAATCCCATGTCGGCCATTAAAAGCTGGCGGGAAGAAAAGCAATCCGCCTGGCTCTACAGGCAGGTGGTCGCGGCGGAATCGGATGTGAACAAGCGCAAGATGTTTGCCGCGCTCGCCGATGCCGCCGAGTCGCAGGCCGGCATTTGGGCGCGAGAAATCGAGCGCAGCGGTGCGGCGGTGCCGGCTTTCGCACCGGCGTTGCGCGCGCGCCTCGTTTCCGTTCTGCTGCAGGTGCTGGGCCCACGGGGGATCGTGCCAATTCTCGCGGCCATGAAGGTGCGCGGCATCTCGGTGTACAGCGGTATCAGCCTCAGGCACGGCCACGCGATGCCGATGTCTGTCGAAGACGTTGGTGGCCGCCACCGCGGCATCAGCGGCGGGAATCTGCGCGCCGCGGTCTTCGGGGTCAACGACGGGTTGGTGTCGAATACCAGTCTCATCATGGGAGTGGCGGGCGCTGTACCGGAGCCGCACATCGTGTTGCTCTCGGGCATTGCCGGGTTGCTTGCCGGCGCGTTCTCGATGGCGGCCGGCGANNTACGTGTCGATGCGTTCGCAGCGCGAGATGTACGAATATCAGATTGGTCTGGAGCGCGAGGAACTCGCCGAATATCCGGAGGAGGAGGCTGAAGAGCTCGCTCTCATCTATGCGGCGCGCGGGATGGATTTGAAGGAGGCGCGCCAAATGACCTCGCAGCTCATGCAGAACCCGGATCATGCACTCGACGTGCTGGCGCGCGAGGAACTTGGCCTGAATCCGGACGATCTCGGCTCTCCGTGGGGTGCGGCGATCTCATCGTTTCTGGCGTTTGCCGGTGGCGCCATCGTTCCGCTAATTCCGTTCTTGCTCATGCGCGACGCGGCAGCGGTGCCCGCTGCTGCGGCACTTGCTGCGCTGAGCCTCTTCGGGGTGGGCGCGCTACTGAGCCTCTTTACTGGCCGCAACGCCTGGTGGGGCGGCGCACGCATGGCCCTGATCGGGGCGATCGCGGGGCTACTTACCTTCCTGATCGGGCGGATGGTTGGTGTCAGCCTGGGCTAACAGTCGCGCTGTTAGACTGGCGCCATGACTGAGCGCGAATCTGCTCCCGCGACCCACGGTGGACAGCCGCTGCCTGAACCCCTGCGCGAGCACTCGACCCGCGCGCTGAAAGAGCTTGCGCCGCAATTCGCAGCACTCCCGGCCGGACCGTGGCACGAAACGGCGCCACGCGTCATCGCGGCGAGCGATTTCATTGGCCAGCAGTGTATGCGAACACCCGGCCTGCTTGGCGACCTGGTCGGCTCGGGGGATATTGCGCGCGCCTACGAGCAGGGCGAGCTCGCGGGCCGCGTGCGGAGCGCGGTCACGCAGGTCGACGCCGAGGACGCACTCATGCGGGCGCTGCGAGTATTGCGCCAGCGCGAGATGGTTCGGATCGCGTGGCGCGACCTGGCGGGATGGGCGAGCCTCAACGAGACGCTATCGGCGCTGTCGGAGTTGGCCGATGCCAGTCTCGACGGCGCGCTCGGATTTCTGCATTCGAACTTCATCGCGCGTCATGGAACACCTCGCGGCGAGAGCAGCAAGGCGCCGCAGCGCCTGGTGGTCCTCGGAATGGGCAAGCTCGGTGGTCGCGAACTCAACTTCTCGTCCGACATCGACCTCATCTATTCCTACCCGGAGGAGGGTGAAACCGAGCGTGGTCTCAGCAATCACGAATTCTTCGTCCGACTCGGCCAGGCACTGATTCGGGTCCTGAACGAAAACACCGCCGACGGTTTCGTCTTCCGCGTCGACATGCGGCTCCGGCCCAATGGCGCCAGTGGCCCGCTAGCACTGTCTTTCGACGCCATGGAGCACTACTACCAGACCCATGGGCGTGAGTGGGAGCGCTACGCACTACTCAAGGCGCGGATCGTGGCCGGGGATGGCAAAGCCGGCGCCGAATTGCTTGCGCGCCTCAAGCCGTTCGTGTTCCGCAAGTACCTCGACTTCGGCGCCATCGAGTCGATCCGTTCCATGAAAGCGATGATCGCACGCGAGGTCGAGCGGCGCTCCCTGCAGAGCAATATCAAGCTCGGTCCGGGTGGCATTCGCGAGATCGAATTTATTGCGCAGGCACTGCAGCTCGTTCGCGCCGGCCGCGAGCCGCAATTGCAGGAGCCGACGCTGCTCAAGGTGTTGCCGTTACTCGCTGCCGCCGGGCACATCACCGAGCACGACGCCCGTGACCTTTCCGATGCCTATGTGTTTCTGCGCAATACCGAGCACCGACTGCAGATGGCGGCCGACCGCCAGACACAATTATTGCCGGCAGACGAAGCTGAACGTGCGCGACTTGCGTTCGCTAGCGGCTTCGGCGACTGGCCGGCCTTTGACAAAGCGCTCGCGCGCCATCGCCGCCGCGTGGACGAGGTTTTTGCGCAGATGTTCGTGGCGCCGCAGGGCGAAGCCGAGCCTGCCGGCGAGCCGGGTCTGCAGGCAGTGTGGCAGAACGCCGTCGGACGCGAGCGGGCCGCATCGATCCTCACGCAAGCTGGCTACACCGACGCGGAGGCGGTTCTGACACTGCTCGATGGCCTGCGATCGGGCGGTGCGTACGTCGCTTTCTCGGCCGAGGGCCGGGCGCGCATGGACAGGCTCATGCCGCTGCTGCTCGGTGCAGTCGGGCTGACGCCTGATCCCGATACCACCTTGGTTCGCATCGCTCAGTTGATCGAGGCCATAGGCCGGCGCTCGACCTATCTTGCGCTGCTGGTTGAAAACCCGATGGCGCTTTCGCAGCTCGTGAAGCTGTGCGCAGCGAGTCCGTGGATCGCAAGCTGGATCGCGAGCCATCCGATCTTGCTCGATGAGCTGCTCGATCCGGCCAGCCTGTACGCGCCACCAGACAGTGACGCGCTGCGTGATGAACTGCGCAGCCGCCTTGCCTCGATCCCGGCCGATGACCTCGAATTGCAGATGGAAGTGCTGCGCGAGTATCGGCACGGCAACGTGCTGCGCGTGGCCGCGGCTGACATTGCGGCGGCCCCGTCTCGGGCCGAGGGCGCGCGGCCCGTCGGCGCCGGGTTGGCGCCTGAACAAGTCGGGGCGCACCTGGCGTGGATCGCAGAGGCCGTGCTCGGCGAGAGTCTCGCGCTTGCGCACCAGACACTTGTGGAGCGGCATGGTGAGGCAAAATGCCCGGACTCGGACCGCCGGCCTGGGTTTGCAGTGATCGGCTATGGCAAACTTGGCAGCCTCGAGCTCGGTTATGCCTCGGACCTCGACATCATCTTTCTATATGAAGGGTGCGAGGAGGGCGCGACCGACGGTCAGCGGAGCTTGCCCAACGAGACGTTCTTCGCCCGTCTAGGCCAGCGATTGATTCACATCCTCACCACGCGCACGCCGGGCGGGATTCTATATGAAGTGGACATGCGCCTTCGGCCAAGCGGCAAGTCCGGCCCGTTGGTGGCGAGCCTGGCGACCTTTGACACCTATCAGCGCACCCAGGCGTGGACCTGGGAACAGCAGGCATTGGTGCGTGCCCGGCCAGTGGCCGGCGACCCGGCGGTGGCCGCGGCGTTCGAGCGCATCCGCCAGGAGATCCTGTGCCTCGAGCGCGATCCCGAGAAGCTGCGGCGGGAGGTGGCCGAGATGCGCGCGCGCATGACCGAGGCTCATACTGGCGCGCGCGATCCGGAATACTTTGATCTCAAGCACGATCGCGGCGGTATTGTGGATATCGAATTTATGGTGCAATACTGGGTACTTAGGTGGGCGCATGCGCATCCGGCGCTCACCCGGGACACGGACAACATCCATATCCTGCGGGCGCTGGTGGAAGCAGGCCGGCTCGAACCGGGGCAGGCTGATCGCCTCATCAATGCCTATCGTCGTTACCTTTCCATGGAGCATCGCACCAAGCTCATGGAGCGCGGATCGGAAGTATCGCGCGCCGAGCTGGACGATTTGCCCGGTGAGGTACAGCAACTGTGGCGCGCAACTTTCGAGGAGTAGCTGATTTATGTCGATGTCGGATCGTGACGGCGTCATCTGGTACGACGGCAAGCTCGTGCCATGGCGCGAGGCCCAGACCCATGTGCTTACCCACACGTTGCATTACGGCATGGGTGTGTTCGAAGGCGTGCGGGCCTACAAGGCCGCCAAAGGCACCGCTATTTTCCGCTTGCAGGCGCATACCGATCGGCTGTTTCGCTCGGCGCATATCCTTGGAATGAAGATCCCCTACGACAAGGACGCGATCAACGAGGCCACTCGCCAGGCGGTGCGCGAGAACAAACTTGAGTCTGCCTACATTCGCCCGATGTGTTTCTATGGGTCCGAGGGCATGGGTTTGCGCGCGGACAACCTCAAGGTGCACGTGATAGTAGCCGCTTGGCACTGGGGCGCCTACCTCGGCGAGGATGGTCAGAAGAACGGCATCCGGGTGCGCACCGCCTCGATCACTCGTCACCACGTGAACATCACCATGTGCAAGGCCAAGGCAAACGGCAACTACATGAACTCGATGCTCGCGTTGCGGGAGGCGCTCGCATGCGGTTGCGACGAGGCATTGCTGCTCGACCCGGAAGGCTATGTCGCCGAAGGCTCGGGCGAGAACATCTTCATCGTGCGCGACGGCATGCTCTATACGCCGGAACTGACGTCCGCGCTCGATGGCATCACGCGTGCCACGGTGGTTCAGCTTGCGGAGGAACTCGGCCTCAAGGTGCGCGAGAAGCACATCACGCGCGACGAGGTGTACGTGGCGGACGAGGCGTTCTTCACCGGTACAGCAGCCGAGGTAACGCCGATCCGCGAGCTCGACGGCCGCATGATCGGGTCAGGCAAACGCGGTCCAATCACGGAGCGGCTGCAATCGCTCTATTTCGATGTCGTGCACGGGCGCAGCGACAAGCACGTCGATTGGCTCGCGTACGTCAAATAAGGTTCTTGAGGAGCAAGCGCTATGGCCAGCACTGAGAGCACGGACGCGGGGCGTGAGATTCCCGCCAATGCACAGAACCGCTACGAGGTGACGCGCAAGGATCTGCCACTGCACTGCCCGATGAAGGGCATGAGCCTGTGGAACTCGCATCCGCGCGTGTACCTGCCGATAGAGGAATCCGGCGAGGAGCGCTGCCCATACTGCGGCGCGGTTTTCGTGCTGAAGGACTAGTTTCGAGTTGCGGGTTTCAAGTCCAACGCTGAAATCCGCTTGCTGAGACGGTCTTGGAATCCGGAATCCGAAACTCGAAACCGCAGTCGCGCTTCCTTGTCGTTGGTCCGTCATGGGTCGGCGACATGGTGCTGGCCCACAGCCTATTTCAAGTGTTGCGCCAGCGTCGGGCTGCCGCGCAAATCGATGTGCTTGCGCCGGCCTGGACGCTGCCGTTGCTGGCGCGCATGCCCGAGGTGCACGAGGGCATCCCATTGCCGTTCGGCCATGGCCAACTGAAGCTTGGTGCGCGCTGGCGCCTTGGCCGTCAGTTGCGCGCGCGACGCTACGACCAGGCGATCGTGTTGCCGAACTCCCTTAAGTCAGCCATCGTGCCGTTCGCAGCCCACGCGCAGCTGAGAACCGGCTTCATTGGCGAACTGCGTTACGGCTTGCTGAACGACGCCCGGCCGCTCGACCAGCAGCGACTGCCGCGCACGGTTGACCGCTTCGTGGCACTTGGCCTCGAGCGTGACGAAGTGTTGCCATCGATCCCCAATCCCTGCCTGCGAGCCGACGCGGCGAACGCCATCGCCGCATTGGAACGACTCGGTCATGCACCGCCGAGCGGCCCAGTGCTCGGGCTCTGTCCCGGCGCTGAGTACGGTCCGGCCAAGCGCTGGCCTGCCGAGTACTTCGCTGAGGTTGCGCGTGCGAAACTTGATCAGGGTTGGGAGGTGTGGCTGTTCGGTTCCGACAAGGACCGATCAGTGACGCAGGACATCCAGGCGCGTGCTGGCGGCCGCTGTCTGGATCTTGGCGGCCGCACGAACCTCGCCGACGCCATCGATATCATGAGCCTGACGAAAACAGTTGTGACCAACGATTCGGGGCTTATGCATGTGGCCGCGGCCCTCGGGCGCGAGGTGGTCGCAATCTACGGTTCCTCGGACCCGAGGCACACGCCGCCAATGAGCGAGCGCGCCTCGGTGTTGTACCTTGCCCTCGACTGCAGCCCTTGCTTCAAACGCGAGTGTCCGCTCGGGCACCTCAACTGTCTGCGCCGTATCGCGCCCCGCCAGGTGTTAGGGACATTCAAGCAGTAAACACCGGATGAATCTGGTAGTTTTACGCGATGCTCAACGACGCGATTGATCTCACGGCCATACGCCGGGCGCTTGTGATCAAGCTGCGCCACCATGGTGACGTGCTGCTCACTTCGCCGGTGTTTACCGTGCTCAAGAACCACGCGCCGCACATCGAGACTGATGCGTTGGTCTATGCCGATACGCAGGAAATGCTCAGTCTCCATCCATCGATCAGCGAGATTCACGCAATCGATCGCAGCTGGAAGAAGCAGGGAATATTCGCACAGCTGAGGCACGAAGGAAGGTTACTGCGCAGTCTGCAGGCAAGACATTACGATCTCGTGATTCATCTTACGGAAAGCGCGCGTGGCGCGTGGCTTGCGCACCGGTTGGGAGCGCGCTGGGCGGTCGCGCGCCGTTATCCCGGCAAGCGCGGGAGGTTCTGGCGCACAAGCTTTACCCATCTTTACGATATACCCGCCAAGCCTCGCCACACGGTCGAAACCCACCTTGATGCCTTGCGTCGCCTCGGGATTTACCCGGCGACCGGCGAGCGAGAATTACTTCTGGTGCCGGGCGATCGCGCCGAGGAGAGCGTGAACGCGCTGCTGGGTCGTGAAGGCCTCGCGACACGCAGCTTTATCCACGTGCATCCCACGTCCCGATGGATGTTCAAATGCTGGCATCCGGATAAATTTGCGGAACTGATCAACGCTTTGCTCGATGCCGGCGAACGGGTCGTTGTCACCTCGGCGCCGAGCGATCAGGAGCGGCAATATGTTGCGACCATTCTTCTCCAGCTTCGCAAGCCCGTGATCGATCTGAGCGGTCAGCTGAGCCTGAAGCAACTGGCGGCATTGACGGCGAACGCCAGGTGTTTCGTCGGCGTGGATTCGGTGCCAATGCATATCGCAGCGGCAATGCAGACGCCGGTCGTGGCGTTGTTTGGGCCAAGTGGTGACCTGGAATGGGGTCCGTGGCAGGTACGGTCGCGCGTGATCACCTCGGATCACACTTGCCGGCCTTGCGGAATGGACGGCTGCGCGGGCAGCAAAGTGAGCGACTGCCTCACTTCCATCCCGGTTGAGCGCGTTCTGCGTGCAGTGCAAGAGGTGCGGCGCTGACATGAAGCTCGCCCTGATCCGTCAGCGCTATGCGCAGGACGGTGGTGCCGAGCGTTTCGTCGCGCGCGCGATCGAAGCGCTGCGCGGTGAAAGCGTTGCGCTCACACTGGTGACGCGCGAATGGACGCAAGGCCAGGGTTTCGCGGTGTTGAGTTGTGATCCGTTTTATCTCGGTCGCACCTGGCGCGACTGGTCGTTCGCGCGTTGTGTTTGCCGCCGTCTCGCCGAGAAAAGATTTGATCTGGTCCAGTCACACGAGCGTGTCTCCTGCTGCGACGTGTACCGTGCCGGTGACGGGGTGCACCGCGAGTGGCTGGTTCAGCTTGCGCGGGTGCGCGG
>DKBM01000107.1:19840-22180 GCA_002451215.1 Proteobacteria bacterium UBA6900 | reverse complement strand
AATGCGCCGCCCAACCAGATGGGTGAGCAAGCCGGTCAGTTCCAGGCGACTCGCCTCGTATTGGGTGGCGACGCCGCGACGCACGAGGCCATGCGTGGTCAGGGGATTTCACCCTATGGGCGCTACTCAACACCGTATCCGTTGTGGGACGGAACGGGTCGCGTTCTGGTTGTCTGGTCACCCTCCCAGCCGCAGCCCGGCACCGACGCCGCCGGTCAGCCGATAACGGTCGAGGGTACGCCGCGCTATGGCATCTGGATGTTCGACGTGAGCAAGCGCCAGACTTCACTCGTGGCTCCTCCTCAGGACGGGTTCTATTACGCGGACCCGGTGGCGATTCAGGCGCGTCCGGTTCCGCAGCGCAAGGCGGCCGACTATGTGCGCGATTCGACCATCACGCCAGGAATGGGCCGTCTGAACGTGAACACCGTGTACGACACTGATCGGCTGCAGCGTATGGGCGATGCGGTGCTCGTCAACGGCGAGAGCATTCCGCGCACCGGCGGCACGCCCAACATCGGAGCGATGAAGACTCCTGGCACGACTGAGTACGCGAACCGTGTGGCGCGGTTCTTCCGTATTACCAAGGCGGTACCGACCCCGGGCGGCATGCAGAGAGAAGCGCTTGGCGAAACCGAGTTCGAGATGCAGCAGATCGTGGGCTATGGCGTCATAGAGCCGGATGGCTCGTTGCGCGGGGACGTGCCCGCCAGTACGCCAATCCACATTACGGCGCTGGATCAGTATGGTCGGGCGTTCACGCCGCACACGAACTGGATTCAGGCACTTGATCAGGAGCGGCGCTTTTGCAAGGGATGTCATTCGTCACGTCTCACCACCACCTCGGGTACGGACCTTATGAATACCCCGTCGCCGACCGGTCCCATCACGTTGCATCCGGATCCGAGCAACCCGGCCAGCGACTTGACCGGCACGATGGCAGAGGCTCGCACGGGCGCCCAGCCGTCGGTCCTGACCCTGCAGCGAAATATCTCGTACACGGATGTCTGGACTCCGCTGTACAACACGCGTTACGGGACGTCTATTACGGCGCAGGCCGCTATTAATATTGACTACGCTGGTCTTACTACTACCGCGCCCTATGCAAAGGGACCGGCAAGTTGTGCGACAACATGGTCTGGTGATTGCTCAATCGTGATCAATTTTCCGGAACATGTGCAGCCAATCCTTAGCGCCAAGTGCGAGAGCTGCCACGCGACCACGGCTGCCGCGGTCGGTCTCGACTTCAGTTCCACGCCGGCCGGCATCTTTGGGCGGACGATGGCCTACCAGGAGTTGCTGGTGGGTGACCCGCGCATCGATGCTACCACCGGTCAGCCGGTAACCCGCATCAATAATGATGGCGAGCTCGAGGTGGAGCGCGAGTCGGCTCCGGTAAGTGGAGGCAGCTCACGCGCGAGTCGGCTCGTCGAACGAATCTTTGAGCAACCACTCAGGGCGGGCGTCTCGAGCGACACGCTGCGATCGTTCTGCAAGCAAACCGCATCGGGCGTGCAGTGCTTCGGTGGTGCGGTCTGGCAAGACCACTCAGGGTATTTGAATGCGTCAGAGCGCCGGGTGATTACGGAGTGGATCGATCTTGGCGCCCAGTACTTGAATGACGCTTATGACGGCAGTGGTGCCCTGCGTACTGTTTCGGCGCGTCTGAGCGACACGGTCTTCGCCTGTCAGATTGCTCCGATTCTCCGCGATCGTGGGACCAGCAGCTGCGCTAGTTGCCACCAGGCAGTAGGAAGCACTGGTTCCAGTAACCCGACATTTGCGGCGAGCCGCTATGTGCTGACCGGCGCGGATGAAGGTGACTTCAATGCCACCGCTTCGATGGTGACTTTCCCGCCGACGGGCGACAGCTATCTGGTTGCGCGGCCATTGACCGCGCCGCACCCGATGGACGCCGCCGGACAACCGTTCCTAAGTGCGGCCGATGCCACTACCATGCGGGCATGGATTGCGGGAACCCTGACCTGTCCCTAGTCGCGATGTCCTGGTGTGGAGGTAGTGTGATTCGGGTGGCGCCCCTCGGGGCGCTGCTCGCTTTGGCGTTGAGCGCTTGCGGTGAGCCAGTCGAGAATGCTCCCGTCGTGCGCGGGGTTGAGCTGTGCCAGAACGATTTCCAGACCTGTGTCATGCCGATTCTTTCGAGCCCAATCAAGCGTCGGCAGGGCGATTTCCGCGCCTGTACCGATTCGGCCTGCCATGTGAGCGGTGGTAACGGGGGTCGGTTCACGCTCAGTTTCACCGATATGGATACGAACGTGACAGCGATCATGGATAACTTCGTAAACTTCACGTTTGTGGATCAGAGCCCGTTGTTGACCA
>DKBM01000107.1:0-19773 GCA_002451215.1 Proteobacteria bacterium UBA6900 | reverse complement strand
TCAAGCGCCATACCGACTGGTTCAAGGTCCGCAGCGAGCAGGGAAAGGAGGGCTGGGTGAGTCGCGCACAGCTCGAGCACACACTCACCGAGGCTGGCGCGGAAAAGACCTTTCGCGACGTACTGGTGGAGGACTACCTGGCGCGACGGATCGAATTCGGCTTTTCGTATGGCACTTTCAACAAGTCAGATCCGATCATGACCGGCTTCGCGGGCTATCGTTTCACCGAGAATCTTGGGCTGGAACTGTCAGTGGGGCAGTCATCGGGCGAGTTTTCAAGCACCCGTCTGATTTATGCCTCGGTGGTGTCACAGCCGGCACCGGATTGGGTCGTGTCTCCGTATCTTTCGATCGGTCTTGGCCAGTTCAGAAACACGCCGAAATCCAGCCTCGTCGGGGCGATCGAGACCAATGTGGACATGGCAACCGCCGCGATCGGCGCGCGCTACTTTCTCACGCGGCGTTTCTTTGTACGAGCGGACCTGCGCGACCACGTCGCGTTGGTCAATACGAATCGGACCGAGTCCTATCTCGAATGGTCGGCGGGAATGGGGTTCTTCTTTTGAGTGGCGAAGACGGGGTTCACAGCATGACAGGCACGTGGCTAGCGGCGATTGGAGTGATGACGTTCGTGGCCGTCCCGGCACTAGCGCAAGCGCAAACGGAAACACCCGGCCCCGAACAGGTTGTGAAGCCGGAGCTTGAGCGCCGCAACGTGCGGGCGCCGAAAATCGATGTCGACGACTTTGAGGTGGCGGTGTTCGCCGGTGTGCTAAGTGTGGAGGATTTCGGCGCAAACAGTCTTTACGGCGTACGGCTGGGTTATCACGTCACGGAGGATCTCTTCCTCGAAGGTACCTACGCGATGTCAACCGTCTCCGACGCGGCGTATCGGCGCATTGGGGCGGCGATTTTTACGGAACCGGAGGTCGATCTCAGGACCTATGACCTTTCGGTGGGCGTCAATCTGTTTCCCGGCGAGATCTTCGTTGGCAAGTCATGGGCAACCACCTCGGCGTTCTATCTGATCGGTGGTGTTGGCAACACCAGTTTCGCGAATATAGGCCACACGACGTTCAACTTTGGCCTCGGATTGCGCACGCTTTTCGCCGACTGGTTCGCGATGCGGATCGAGATGCGTGACCGTATGTTTCAGTCGGACATTCTTTATAAGAGCGAGTTAAAGCACAACTTCGAGTTTACGCTCGGGGCTTCCTTTTACTTCTAGGATGGGGAGGATTCAGGAACCATGAAGAGTTGTCGATCGCTTCGTTCTCTTGCGGTAGCGCTCGGCGTTGCCGCCTTATACGCGGCCCAGGTGTTTGCGGCTTTGCCAACGCCGGGATCGACCGCTCCCGATTTCACGCTCAAGGGCACGAATGGCCAGAATGTTCGCCTGAAGGAACAGCGCGGTCAGGTCGTTCTGGTCAACTTCTGGGCTACGTGGTGCGCACCGTGCCGGCAGGAGTTGCCGGCGCTCGACAAGTTGCAAACGCAATATGGAAAGGCGGGTCTCCGGCTTCTGGCCGTGAGTGTGGACGAGGACGGGGGCAAGGCCGATGCCATGGCTCGTCAACTAGGTCTGAAGCTGACGGTGCTGCACGATCGAGACAAGCTGGTCGCGAAGCGCTACGACGTGGATGCGATGCCGGCGACCGTCATTGTGGACCGCAAGGGGCGAGTTCGCTTTGTGCATCGCGGCTATCGCGCCGGCTACGAGAAGACCTACGAGCAGCAGATCCGGGAGTTGCTGCGGGAATGACGATACGACGCTATCGGACGCTGTTGTGTGTAGGCCTGCTCGCCCTCGGCGGTTGCAGCATCCAGCCGTGGGTCAAGCCCTATGAACGGGAATTGTTGGCGGATCCGCTCATGAGTTTCTCCCGCGATCCCATCTCTGACTCGTATCTTGATCACGTGAACGAAGTGCGCGAAGCAGCGCAGGGCGCAGGTCTCAGTGACGGTGGTGGCTGTGGCTGCAATTAAGTCGTGGCATTTGCGTAGAGCATTAGCGCATGCATAGGCCAGGAGGAAACCGGGTTCGGTGGATGGGCCTGGCGCTTGCGGCGTTCGGCTGCCTGGTAGCGCGGGCGGCGGTATTGCCCGAGGATCGCGCGGATGCGTCCTATCACTACTACGACGGCGGCGGAACAGAGGTTAATGGCCCTGCGTTGCTGGTTCGTAAGGGAATCGGTGAATCCGTTTCTGTATGGGGCAGCTACTACAAAGACGCGGTCTCCGGTGCATCAATCGATGTGGTGACGACGGCGAGCCCCTATAAGGACAAGCGCGACGAATATGGTATCGGTGTTGACTATCTCCGGCGCAATACAACAGTCGGTTT
The DNA here is from genome assembly GCA_002451215.1 of Proteobacteria bacterium UBA6900. Lineage (GTDB taxonomy): Bacteria > Pseudomonadota > Gammaproteobacteria > Acidiferrobacterales > Sulfurifustaceae > SM1-46. The sequence continues at coordinate 17,429 of DKBM01000107.1, read as the reverse complement.
CTCGTACAGCGATAGCAAGGAGTCCGATTATCTCTCGGACACCTTTGGCCTGAAGGTCGCGCACGAACTGTTTGATGCGATGACAACCGTCACGCTTGGCTACCGAACGGGGCACGATACGGTGATGCGTAATGGCACCGATTTCAAGGACTATGTCGATCGCTACCAGTACCGCCTGGGGTTGTCCCAGGTTCTGACCCGACGCTTCGTCATGAATCTGGATTATGAAGGCACGCTGGAAGACGGCTACCTCAACAGCCCCTATCGGTCAGCACGTCTGAATGGCTTGCTGGTGCCTGAACGTTATCCGCGTACACGTGACAGCTATGCGTTGGCGCTTCGAGGCGTATATGGTTTCTTGGCCGATGAGGGACAGCTTAAGTCATCACTGCGAGCGGGATACCGCTACTTCTGGGATACCTGGCAAATCCAGGCCCACACCTTCGAGGTTGCCTACCAGCGTTACTTCGGATCGCGATGGACCGGGGAGGCGAACCTGCGCTACTACAGCCAGTCTGCTGCGTCGTTCTACAGCGACAACTTCACTCAGTCGGAGGTGTACATGGCACGTGACAAGGAGCTCAGCACGTTTGACAGCTATGGGCTGGGGGTCAAGGGAACATATTGGTTCTATCGCAATCCCGAGAGCCAGCGGCGCGCCAGTCTTAATTTCACCGGCAACCGTGTGTACTACGATTACAAAGACTTTACAGATGTCCGCAACGGGCAGCTGTATTCCTTCGATGCCAACATTCTCCAGGTCTATGTCTCGCTATGGTACTAATGAATCACATATTTGGTATTAGTCGGGGTGTTGTGCGCATCGCCGCCATGACGATGTTACTGGTATGTGCCGGAATTGCGGCGAACGTGAATGCCGCAGAGCCGAAATCCGCGACGCCCAAGGCGGCAACTGGCGCGACGCCCGAATTCCAGTCGCTCGATCGGCGTATTCAGGGACTCAAGCAGGAAGCCATCGATCTCAACCGTGACTTGTTCGTGCTCGAGGAAGAACTGCTTTTCCCCGCAAGCACACAGCTGGCGGTGTTTCTGTCCCTCGATGTTGGCGAGTTTTTCAAACTCGATTCAGTTCAAGTCAAGATCGACGACAAAGTGGTCACCAATCATCTGTACACGGAACGAGAGTTGACCGCGCTGCGACGTGGGGGCGTACAACGCCTCTATCTTGGCAATCTGCGCACCGGCAAGCACGAACTGGTCGCCTTCTTTACCGGAGAGGGTACGCATGAGCGCGATTACAAGCGCGGTGCCAACCTTACCTTTGAAAAGACCACCGACCCGAAGTACATCGAGCTGAAGATTCGCGACGATTCGGGCAAGCTTCAGCCGGAGTTCAGCGTCAAGCAGTGGCAGTAGCATTCCATGGTTAGCTCCGTGCGCAAGGCCGGCATACTCTGGCGCCAACTGGCGTCCGTGCTGCTGTGTTGCTGTCTCGTAAACACCGCCGGCGCGGCCAAGGAGCCGGCAAAGGAATGGGGTGAGGTTCGCGATCCCTATTACGGCGAAGTGTTGTTCCAGTTCTATCAGCAAAGCTACTTCTCCGCGCTCACGAGCCTCAAGGTTTCGCAGCATTTCGAGCGGATGCCAAACCACAAGCTTGATGCGGATGTCCTGCACGGGGGCCTGCTGCTCTCCTATGGGATGTACCTGCCCGCGGAGCAGATCTTCCGCGATCTCGTGGAATCCGGCGCGGTAACGCAACGCATCCAGGATCGCGCGTGGTTCTATCTTGCCAAGATCTTCTATACACGTGGGTACCTGGATGAGGCGCATGCCGCGCTCGGGCGCGTGGCGGGTACGCTGCCCGAGGGCCTTCACGAAGAGTCACTTCTGCTCGGCGCCAACCTCTACATGAGTCGCGGGGAATATGGGCCGGCAGTCGATCTGTTACGGCAGGTTTCGCCGAAGACCGAGTGGGGTCTGTACGGCCGTTACAACCTCGGCGTTGCACTGATCAAGATGAATCGGCCCGACCAGGGCGTGCCGCTCCTTGAAGAAGTCGGCAAGAACAAGGTGCGTACCGAGGAATTCCGATCGTTACGCGACAAGGCGAACGTGGCACTTGGCTACTCCTTTCTTGCCAACGACACACCGATCACGGCCAAGAATTATCTGGAGCGTGTGCGGCTAAAGGGCCTGCAGTCGGCCAGTGCGCTGCTGGCGATGGGCTGGGCCCAGGCCGCGCAGGAGCAGTATGACCGCGCGCTGGTTCCGTGGCTGGAGCTCCAGGGGCGCAACGAATTCGATGCGGCCGTGCAGGAGTCATGGCTCGCAGTGCCGTACGCGTACGGCAAGCTCGGCGCCGAACTGCAGTCGTTAACCGAGTACAAACGCGCCATCGCGCGCTACAGCCACGAGCTCGGGCGGCTCGATCAGGCGATCCAGGAAGTCCGCGCCGGCAAGCTCGCCAACGCCCTTATCGAGCTGGGGGGTGACGAACAGCAGGAAATGGGGTGGTTCTGGTCACCCCAGGCGCTGCCAGCGCTGCCGGCGGGACGCTATCTCCTCACCCTGTTGGCGAGCCACGACTTTCAGGAAGCCATGAAGAACTATCGCGACGTGCAGTTCCTGCGCCGTGATCTCGTAGCGTGGCAGGACAAAGTCAGCATCTATCGCGACATGCTCGACAACCGCCGACGCGCCTATTCAGAGCGGCTGCCACGCGTGTTAGGCGCGCAGCGCCAGTTGGATACGGACCGCCTTAAGACGGCCTACTCCCAGGCGGCCGCAGAACTGAAACGCATCGAGGCAAACGATGATGTGCTGGCGCTGGCGGACGAAAAACAGCTTGCACAGCGTGCGCGACTTGATCGACTGTCGACCGCCATCAAGCGAACAGGCGATCCGGCACTGACAGAAAAGTTCTGGCGCCTGAGGGGATTGTTGCTGTGGGACGTGTCGGAAGAATATATGCCGCGCCTTGCGGAGGCCAAGCGCTCGCTTGCGGATGTCGAGCAGCGGATCGGCGAATCCGACGATCGTCGTGCCCGTCTGCAGCAGGCGCAGCGAGACATGCCTATCGTGTTGGATGGCTTTGCGGCGCGCATTGAGGGGCTGAATCGCCGCATCGCGCGTCTGCAAGTTGACCTGGCGCGGGCGGGGGANNTTCGCGGTGGCGCAGATGTACGATCAGGCGTCGAGCAACGCACCGGCGGAGGCACCTCCGTGAAAAGGCGGGCGATCGCGGCGGCGACTGTAGCGATGCTTCTCGTCGCGTGTGCCACGACCACCGAGGAGCATGGCACGCTCAAGTCGCTCGAAGGTCGCGAGGTTCCGATCAGCCGCGAGCGGGCGAGCGGCGTCAGCCGCGAAGATGCCATCCTGGCGTATCGAAAGTTCCTGGAGGCGGCTCCGCGCGCGTCGCTTCGGCCCGACGCGATGCGCCGCATCGGCGATTTGGAAATTGAGGCTGGCGACGATCGCGCGGCGGCGGGAGCCGCCAAGGGTCGACAGAATCCCTATGCCGGCGCGATCGCGACTTATGAGGCGTCGCTGCGGGCATTTCCGAAGCACCCGGACAACGACAAGGTTCTGTACCAGTTGTCGCGGGCCTATGAGCAGTCTGGCGATCTCAAACGATCGCGAGCTGTGCTCGATCGGCTGGTGCGTGACTACCCAGACAGTGCCTATCGTCCGGAAGCGCAGTTTCGGCGCGGTGAAATTCTGTTCACGATGCGCGAGTATGAGGAGGGCGAGCGCGCTTACGCCGACGTATTGAGGCAAGGACCGGGCTCGCCGTACTACGAGCGGGCGCTCTACATGCAGGGCTGGGCGCGCTTCAAGCAGGCGCGTTTCGACGACGGCTTGGAGAGCTTCTTCAAGGTGCTCGACCGAAAGCTCGCGCGCCCCGGATCCAGTCAGGCGTTTGAGACGCTGTCGCGTGCCGATCGCGAACTCGTCGAAGATACGTTTCGCGTCGTGAGCCTGAGTCTTGCAAGTTTGCAAGGGCCGGAATCGATTCCTGGCTATGTCGCGCAGCCCGCCGGCCGCAAGCAGTATGAATTTCGCGTCTACCAGGAGCTCGGTGAGCTGTACATCAAGCAAGAGCGCACCAAGGACGCAGCAGACACCTTCAATGCTTTTGCCCGGCGTCACCCCACGCACCCGGAGTCACCGGCGTTACAGGCGCGCGTGATCGAGGCCTACAAGAATGCGGGATTCGCTTCCTTGGCGCTGGAAACCAAGAAGGAGTTTGTTGTGCGATACGGTGCGGACAGTGCGTGGCGACGCGTGAACAGCCCGGCGGCGTATGAACGGGTGCAGCCAGTGGTCAAGACGCACCTTGAGGAACTTGCTCGCCATTATCACGCAACCGCGCAGAAATCGAAGAAGCGCGAGGACTATCAGGAGGCTGCGCGCTGGTACCGCACCTATCTTGCATCCTATCGAACGGATCCCAAGGCGCCGCAAATGAACTTCCTGTTGGGCGAGATGCTTTATGAGGACAAGCGGTTTGGCGAGGCGGCAGCCGAATACGAGCGCACCGCATATGAATATCCGCGGCACGCTAAGAGTGCCGAAGCCGGTTATGCCGCGCTGCTTTCCTACGGGCAGCTCGAGAAGAGTCTGAGCGGCAAGGAGCGGACTGTGGCCCAGCGCCGTGGTATCGAGAGCGCCCTACGATTCGCCGACGCCAATCCGCAGGATGCACGCACGCCCGGCGTCTTGAGCAATGCCGCCGAACAGCTCTATGCACTGCATGCCCCCGATCAGGCGCGCACCGTCGCCGAACGGGTGCTCGCATTGTCACCGCCAGCAACGCCCGCGCTGCGTCGCACCGCATGGGTCGTGGTGGCCAATACGCAATTCGAGCGCGGCAGCTTCGATCGCGCCGAGCCGGCGTATCAGCAGGCGCTCGCCCTCACCGCGGAAAAGGACAAGAACCGGCCGGCGCTCCAGGAACGCCTGGCCGCATCGATTTACAAACAGGGCGAGCAGGCGCGCGCGATTGGTAATCATCGAGAGGCAGCCAACCACTTCCTGCGTGTCGGGCGCGCGGTACCAGACGCGACCATACGACCAACCGCGGAGTACGACGCGGCCGCAAGCTTGATCGCAATGAAGGATTGGAACGGCGCGGCGCGCGTGCTGGAGGACTTCAAGGTTCGCTATCCGAAGCACGCCCTGCAGGCCGAGCTGCCGGCGAAACTGGCCGTGGTCTATCTCGAAAGCGGGCAGGCGCTGAAGGCGGCTGCGGCATTCGAGCTGCTGGCCGCGAGCGGCAAGGACGTCAAGCTGTCGCGCGGCTCGTTGTGGCAAGCTGCCGAACTCTATGACAAGGCCGGCAAGCAGCAAAATGCGGCGGCCGCCTACGAGCGTTACATTCGCCAGTATCCAACGCCTCTCGAGCCTGCGATTGAGGCGCGCTATCGACTGATGGAAATCAGCGAAAAATCCGGCCAGCGCGATGTCCGTCAGCGCTGGGCGCGGGAGCTGCTGCGCGCCGAGCAGGCCGGTGGTTCCGCGCGTACCGATCGCACGCGCTATCTCGGGGCCAAGAGCGCGCTGGTGCTCGCCGAGCCGATCGATGCAGCCTATCGGCAGGTGCGCTTGGTCGAGCCGCTCAAGAAGAACCTCAAGCTCAAGAAGGAGCGCATGCAGCAGGCGTTCGACGCATATGGTGTGGCAGCGGGTTACGGTGTCGCGGAAATCAGTACGGCGGCCACCTACCAGTCGGCAACGCTCTATCAGGATTTCGGCAAGGCACTAATGGATTCGCAGCGGCCCAAGAATCTGAAGGCCGACGAGCTGGAACAGTACAACGTCTTGCTGGAGGAACAGGCCTATCCGTTCGAGGAGAAGGCCATGGAGCTACATGAAATCAACGTGCGACGCGCCCGCCAGGGTGTCTACGACGACTGGGTCAAGAAGAGTTATGGCGCGCTCGCCAAGCTCCGGCCAGTACGCTACGCCAAGACCGAGAAGTCGGAGGGAGTGTTCAATGGTCTACGCTAGGCTACGACTGCTCTGCGCCGTGGCGCTGCTCGCGCTCAGCGGCTGCGCCATTATCGGTCCAGAGATCTCCGCTCCCGTGGCGAGCAAGCGCGCCGCGGCCCCTGAGCCAGACCCCGTGGTCAGCCCTGATGTGAGACAGGCTTATCAGGCGGCCCTGTCAGCGATTCGGGCTGGCCAATACAAGGAGGCCGAGGGCCTGCTGCTCGGCGTCTCCACCCGCGAGCCGGGTCTTTCGGGCCCGGTGGCGAACCTGGCCATGGTCTATGATCGGACCAGTCGCGCCCCTCTGGCAATCAAGACCATGCGTCGGGCGATCGACCTCAACCCCCGGCGCGCCGATTACCATAATGTACTGGGGGTAATGCATCGCCAGCAGGGGGAGTTCAAGGAGGCCCGCCAGGCCTATGAGCAGGCGCTCGCGATGGATCCCGGCTATGCGCCGGCGCAGCTCAATCTCGGCATTCTTTGGGACATCTATCTGCAGGAACCCGACAAGGCGCTCGCCTATTATCAGCGCTACCAGCAGCTTGTGCCCGGTGACACGGCGATGATCACCAAGTGGGTGGCCGACATACAGCAGCGCACTCGCGCTGCAGAGCGGAAGCCGAAGCAGGAGGTGAAGGGATGAAGTGTCGACAGTTGATGATTGTGACCGCGTGGTTTGCCCTTGGCGGAGGAGGCGCATCCGCGGCCGATCGCGTGGATCTCGAGGGCACGCAGATTCTCGGCGCGCGTGAGCTGCCGAAGGTACTGTACATCGTGCCCTGGAAGAAGCCGCTGCCGGGCGATCTGGTCGGCAAACCGGTGAACTCACTGCTCGATGAGGCGCTCGCGCCGGTCGATCGTGATGTGTTCCGTCGCCAGGTGCAGTACCACGGATTAATGGGCGTGGCGAGTGTGCCACTACCGGTGGCTCCCGCCAGGGCCGTATCGGATAAATCGTCTTCAGAGAGGAGAAAGTAATGCAGACGTACACCATGATCGTGAAGTTCTTTCAGGAGGGCGGGTTCTTCATGTACCCGATCGCCCTGGTGCTCGCGGTAGGTGCGGCGATCGCGCTCGAACGCTACATCTATCTCAGTCGCCAGGTCGGTACCAACCGCAAGATGTGGGAGCAGCTCATGCCGTTGCTGCAGGGCGGAAAGTTCCAGCAGGCGATGAGCGTCGCGGGAAAGTCCGAGATTGCGATTTGCAAGATCCTGAACTACGGGCTTGGACGGCTGCGTTCGGCGCGCCGGCGCGAGGACATCGAGATGGCGATGGAAGAGGGCCTGATGGAAGTTCTGCCGCGTCTTGAGCGCCGCACCCATTACCTCTCGGCGTTTGCCAACATCGCCACCCTGCTCGGACTCCTCGGCACCATTATCGGTCTTATCCAGGCGTTCACGGCGGTGGCGAACGCCGCCGCGGCCGAGAAGGCCGAGCTGCTGTCCTCAAGTATCTCGGTTGCGATGAACACTACGGCATTCGGTCTGATCGTCGCGATTCCCCTGCTGCTGGTGTATTCGGTTCTGCAGTCCAAGACCACCCAGATCGTCGACAGCCTCGAGATGGCGGCAGTAAAGTTTCTTAATATGGTCGGTGAACGTTCGGGTGAGCGTTCGAACGAAAGAGCGTCTGCATGAGACGGCGTTTCCGCCGCCACACCATCGCGCCGGGAGAAATGAACATCACGGCGTTCATGAACCTGATGGTGATCCTGGTGCCATTTCTGCTGATTACGGCGGTGTTCACGCGCATGACGATTCTGGAGCTGAACCTGCCGCCGGCTTCATCCGGAAGTAACGCGAAGAAGCAAGAGCTTCAACTTGAGGTCGTCATTCGCAAGGACGCGCTGGAGCTGGGCGAGCGCTCGAGCGGCGTGCTGAAGCGCCTTGAGCGCAATGAAAAGGGTTACGACTACAAGGGCTTGTCACAGGCCCTGCAGGCGCTCAAGGAGCGCTTCCCGGACAAGACCAACATTACCATTCTTTCCGAGCCCAATACCTCCTACGACACACTGGTGCAGGTGATGGACGCCTCGCGTTTGCTGGAGAGGGCGCAAGGAGGATCGGTGGTGCGCTATGAACTGTTTCCGGACATTGCAATTGGCGATGCGCCGGTGCGAACCTCTGCCGCCGGAGGCAAGAAGAAATGAAGATGTCGCGACGGGCGCAGCGCATGGAGCGCCATCATAAGCGCTCGCGATTGGTCGTGTCGCTGAGCCTGGTGTCGCTAATGGATATTTTTACTATCCTGGTCTTCTTCCTGCTGGTTCACTCCGCTGACGTTGAGGATCTTCCGCCGGCCAAGGCGGTACGCCTGCCAGAGTCGATAGCGGAGAAATCGCCCAAGCAAACCGTGGTTGTCACCGTGAGTGGCGAGGACATTCTTGTGCAGGGCCGCAAGGTGGCATCGGTCGCCAACGTCCTGGCTGATACGGGCGACCTGATTGAACCCCTCAGGGCCGAACTCGATATTCAGACCAGCCGTCGCTTCATCAAGGTGAAAGATCCGGCCAAGGGACGCGAGGTAACTATCCTGGGCGACAAGGAAATTCCCTATCGGTTGCTGAAAAAGATCATGGTGACCTGCGTGAGGGCGAGCTATTCGAACATATCGCTCGCGGTGGTGCGCAAGGAATCGGCGGGCTGACTACGAATGACTGCCTATATCGGTACGTACCGCTCCGCCGAGCTCCCATGGTCAATCTCCGAGGAGGAAGAGCAGCGCTTCCGGCGCATTTTGAAGCGCATACTGCTGGCGCTACTGCTGTTTGCCCTGATCATGCCGTTCCTGCCGTTGCCGAAGATCGCGCGCGATGAGCCGGTGGAGCTTCCACCGCGGCTCGCACAGTTGCTGCTCGAGAAGCAGACGCCGCCNNAGCCCAGAGTTGAAGCGGCGCGTGCCAAGGCGGAGAAATCCGGGCTGCTGGCCTTCAAGAACGAACTTGCTGATTTGCGCGACAGTCTCGCGCCGTCCAAGCTCGACACCCCGACGCAGCTCGCCAAGGGCCCGACAAAGGGCGCGGGACCCGGTGGTCCGGCGCGTACGTCGGAGCGCGCGCTAATTACCGCCGGGGCCGCGACCGGTAGCGGTGGCATCAATACCGCCAAGCTGAGCCGCGATACCGGCGGCGGCGGGCTTGGCGGACGCGCCACCACTCAGGTTTCGAGCCCAGTGGGTGACGGCGGTGCCCGCCAGAGTCGTGGAGGCGGGGGCAAAGCGGGCCGTTCAATCGAGGAGATCAAGATCGTCTTCGACCGAAACAAGGGATCGATTTATACCATCTACAATCGCGCGTTGCGCCAGGACCCGACGCTGCAAGGCAAGGTGGTGCTGAAACTTACAATTTCACCGTCGGGCGGGGTGTTGAACTGCCAGATCGTTTCGAGCGAACTGAAGAACACCGATCTCGAGCGCAAGCTTGTGGCGCGCATCAAGCAGTTCAACTTTGGGCCCAAGGACGTGGATACCGTCGTGGTGACGTATCCAGTCGACTTCCTGCCGTCCTAGGCGGCATTCAATCCAGCACGGTTTTTCTTGTCCACATATCCGGGCGAGCCGGGTGCGCAGTTTCTGTTCGTTGCGCTCTGCGTTCTCCCATCTTCGCAATTTGCCGGTCGACTAGCCGAAGATCGACGGCTTGTTCATCCTGGGCACGGTGGACGCCGCCGCTTGGGTTGGATGATGTGCAGGGCTATGCCGTGAGCTATCCGATTCCGCTTGACGGGTTGCTTGCCCGCAGTCGGCGTGGTGCACGCTAGGGGGAGGGCAGGAAACGCGAGCCTGGTCGGGTCGAGCGGAGCCTGAGCGGAGGGACTGCGGCCGGAGAAGCAGGGAATGGTGGGCGATGTAGGGTTCGAACCTACGACCCCCGCCGTGTGAAGGCGGTGCTCTACCACTGAGCTAATCGCCCCGACGCAGGGCGGCAAGTTTACGCTGGCGCGCACGCCAGCGTCAATTTGCGCTGGTATCGTCTATGCGCCCACTGGAAGGCACGCCATTGCCCGGCGTTGCCACTGCCGTCAGAATAGCGCCCCATGGACCGCAAGCTCTTCGCCACCCTGGTCGTCTATACCGGAATGCTGGGGACGCTTGTTTTTCTCTATCAAATCGTCACGCCGTTCGTAGTCGCAATTGGCTGGGCAGCGGTCATTACCATCGTTACCTTCCCGTTGTATCAGCGACTGCGCACGAAGCTGGCGGGGCGCCAGCCACTTTCGGCGAGCCTGATGACAGCGGCGGTGTTCTTACTGCTCGTGGTGCCGGTGATTGGACTCACCATCGTTGTCGTGCAGGAATTGTTGCGCGCGCAACAGTTGCTGGATGCGGCGAAAGTGAACGGACACGTACCAGGGGTCGCGGACTTGCTTGCCTATCCCCCTATCGCGAGGGTGCTGGAGTCGCTGGAAGGGTGGGCTGCCCAGGCAGGGATCGATCTACGGGCGCGCATGTTGCAGGGCGCGCAGACCATTGTGCAATTCGTGTTGTCCACATTGCTGGCAACGGTCAAGAACGTGGCATTTTTTCTTTTTCAGTTGATGCTGGTTCTGGTCGCAGTGTTCTTTCTCTACCAGGACGGCGAGCGTTTCGAGCGCTGGATGTGGAGTCTGGTCAACGTGCCTTCCGCCATACGCGAGAAAGTGCGCGGCACAACAGGCAACATGGTATCGGCGGTAGTCGTTGGTGTACTCGTTACGGCTGCGGCGCAAGGTATTCTCGGCGCGATCGGTTTCTGGATCTGCGGACTACCGTCGCCTGTTCTGTTCGGGGTCCTGATGACCGCAACCGCACTCGTACCGGTAGTCGGTGCGGCCCTGATATGGGTACCTGCGGTGGCCTATCTGCTTATCAGTGGCGATACCGTCTACGGTATCGTGCTGCTTGTATGGGGGACGCTCGCCATTAGTGGTGTTGATAATATTCTCCGGCCGGTTCTTATTAGCGGTAGAACCGGCTTGCCGTTCGCGTTGATGCTACTTGGGGCAATCGGCGGACTGTTGGCATTTGGCTTGTTCGGGCTCGTATTGGGCCCGCTCGCGCTTGCGCTGATCTCCCATGCGGGAGAGTTGCGTGAGTTTGTAACGGGCCTGCCTACGCCCGCTCGTGGAGTGCGCACTCGCGCACGGGCACGGCCGCCAGCCAAGAGTTGAGCTGACCCCTCAGCGCTTTGACGGTGCCGGGGCTGGCGCCTTCCAGGTACCATCCGGTTGTTTGCAGAAATCGTGACGCGTGCGTCCCGAAAAACCTTGCGCCTCATTAAAGATTTCCACGAGCCGGCAGGCCATGCCATCACGCTGGTAGCTCTTGAGCGGCGTCACCACGCCTGACGCGCCGGTCTTGGGATTCTCCCAGCGCTTCGGGGCGTCATCGGCCGCCCGATCCAGAGTCTCGCGCAAGGTGGTGCGCATGAGGTCCAGATCCTCTGCGGTCATCTTCGCCAGCGGCGAGTCGCGCATGAACGTTACATTGCTCGCCAGCGCGGCGCCTGTGCCAAGGGCGAAAAGCACGACCGACAGCAGGATGTTGAGCGTTCTCATCTTTGAGAGGTGATTCCGGTGCGTTCTGGGACACCAGCAATCTCGCATGCGCGGCGGTCGCGTGCAAGAATAGGCGCCAGCATAGCATGGGCGACAGCAACCAGTGACGCGCGGTCGAGAGAAGCGTGAGGTGCGGCGGAACCAAGTCGTCCTGACGGTCCTCGCCAAGTCATTTCCGCAAGTGAAGAAGTATTGGCATTGGAATTGATACTCAGTTGGCGGCACAACCTCCAGGGAGATACAGGCATGTATAACGTACGGATGGGGAGCGGGCGCAGCTGGCAGATCAGCGTGATGGCAGCGGCGGTCGCATTGTCGGGCGGTGTCGTCGCCGAGTCGGTGCCGGCGCCGACCGGAGAGGCGGCGGAAGTTTGGGGGCGGACCACCATCGCGCGGCCAGCCGCGGAATGGGACGAGAACGGTAAGCCGGCGAAGATCGAATTCGACTTCGGGGACTTCAAGATGTGGGCTCGCAAGAAGGGTGGATGGCAGATCGAGGGCTGGCTGCACCATCGCGGCCTGTTGTGTGGCACATACTATGTGGCGGTGCGCTTCGGCATCGGCGATGCGGGCTGCAACAATGTCAAATGGTTGTCCGATCCGAGATATGTGACCCAGCGGATACAGTGCAATAACGCCAGCGTGCTGCATAGCGGGGGTGACGTCGAGTTCCCGCACGCCGCCCAGTTCGCCGACATCACGTGCGCCGAACGCATTATCCGCTGTACTGGAAACTGCCAGCTATCGTTCCAGGGCGACAAGCCAGGTGGTGTTCCGTATCCGACTCAACCGCGGGGGCCATGAGCAGGTGTCCCGGGGCACGCGCGCTCGGGCACTCCGTCTTGCCGCCGCCGCGGGTCGGCTCGGCCGGCTGGCCTTTTTGTCGTGGATCGCGGCGTACGGGAGTTACGCGACCGCCGCAGAGGCAGAGGCCCCATCGCTGCCGGTTGCCGAAGCGGCTGCCGAGCCGGCATCAACCCCGAATAACGCGCTCGACCGGCGCCTTGCCGAGGAGCGAGAGACCGCGCGACAGCGCTTCGCGATCACACCGCACAAGCCGAACTACCTTATCCTTACCTATAATGCCCGTGCAAACGATCGCTTCGAGCAGCTCGACGCGGCGGAGATCAAATTCCAGCTCAGCCTGAAAGTGTCGCTCGCGGAGGATTGGCTTGGCGGCGACATTTCGTTGGCGTACACACAGCTATCCTTCTGGCAGGCATTCAATAGCGACATTTCGAGTCCGTTCCGGGAGAGCAACTACGAGCCCGAGATCATGTGGCGCTGGGTGCGGCCGCGCCGCGGCGATACCCTGTACAACCGCGCTGTGGTCTTGGGTTTTGTCCATCAGTCGAACGGCAGATCGGAGCCGCTGTCGCGAAGCTGGAACCGGATCTACCTCAACCTGATTTTCGAGTACCAGAATCTCTATGTGAGTGTGAAGCCCTGGTACCGGATTCCGGAAGATCCGAAGACCAGCGCGACCGACCCGAGCGGTGATGACAATCCAGATATCGCTGACTACATGGGTTACGGTGAGGTACGGGCAGTTTGGGTGCATGGCGAGCATCGGGTCGGCCTGATGTTGCGCAACAACCTTGGCAGCAATTCCAATCACGGTGCGCTCCAGCTTGACTGGAGCTACCCGTTGGGCAACAAGATGCAGGTTTATGTCCAGTACTTCAACGGCTACGGTGAATCGCTTGTCGACTACAACCATTCCGTCAACCGGATCGGCGCGGGTTTGATGTTGAACAACTGGCTGTGAGACGACCGGGCGTCTTTGTCGCTAGGCCTTGCCGTCGGGCGATTCCACGATCTGCACGGATAGCGGGTTGCTGGTATCGAGATGGACATCGTGCTGTGGGAAAGCAATGGTGATGCCTTCCTCGGCGAAGCGCTCCGCGATCATGAAGCGTGTTTCGCTCGCGATCTGCGGCGTGCTGGACCGCGGGCCCACTTCAACCCAGAAATACAGACCAAAGTGGAGCGAGCTGTCACCAAACTCCTCGAACCAGACATGGGGCGGGGGATCGCGCAACACGAGTGCGTGGGCCAACGCGCATTCCTCCAGGATTTCACTCACGCGCCGTGCCGGAGAGCCGTAAGCCACGCCGACCTTGATCGTTCGGCGCACGCGCGGCGTTGTGTAGGTCCAGTTGGTCACCTTTTGTTCCAGGAAGGTGGCATTGGGAACAACGCTCTCGACGCCATCGAAGCCGCGCAGAGTGGAAGCGCGTATATCGACGGATGTCACAGTTCCCACGATACCTTCGACCTCAACGATGTCACCGACCCGCACCTTGCGTTCAAGCAGCATGAGCATGCCGCTGATGAAATTCTTGAGCAGCGTCTGGGTGCCGAAACCGATTCCGATCGCCAGCGCGCCGCCGAGAAAAGCGAAAACAGTGAGCGGAATGCTGACAAGGTTGAAGGCGAGTATCAGCAATACCAGAAACACGGCCACCATGGTCCAGCGGCGCACGACCACAACGGTTTCCTCGGCGATCCCAAAGTATCGGGCGATTGGTCGTTGCAGGCGCCGTAGTATGTAACCGATCAGCCAGTAGCCCAGCACGAGAATGACCAACGCGCCGACGCTCTTGCCGATGGTTACACTGCGTGTGCCGGTGACGTCCTGGCCTGAAACCTTGACGGTTTCCTCGACGACGAACAGCTCGAAGTTCCATACGTTCAGAGCCAGTTGCTTGAGCGACGCATAACCATCGGCGATGCGTTCGGACACCGTGCGGTAGCGGCGTGCTTCCTCGAACTCGTCCAACCAGCGATCGACAACGTTAGCCGCGGATTTCGACGCGCGCGCCATGCCCTCGGTCGCCGCGCGGGCTTTTTGCAAGTACTGATGCAGGGCCGTGGCGGCCGCGCGGTCAGCGGGCGACAGGCTGGGAGCCGCTAGCAGCGCGAGTTGGGCCTGTTCCTTTCTTACCGCAAGCTCGGCCTTCTCATTTGCGTAGGTGCGCCACAACTTGAGAGTGCGCGCCCATTCATCGAGCTGCGCAAGCGCTTTGCGTCGCGCCTCCGGGTCGCCGCTGGTGGCGACGCCATAGCGGCTGGTCCAGAGTTCCCGGGTGAGTTCACCTAACTGGAGAGCACCGTTCATGGCCTCAATCTGGGTAGCCAGCGCTTCGTCTATGGCTCTTTCCCGTTCGGCGCGTGCTTCCAGTGCGGTAATCTGGGGGGCGGACGCACCTCGCTGACGCGCCTGGTCAAGGGCGTGTTGCGCAGCCGTTCGCTCCGCCAAACGGGCATTGCGGGCGTTGACTGCGGCATTGAGTTCTGTTTCCAGACCGCGCGCCTGCTTGCGCAGGTTGGTCTTGATCTGTTCGAACTCTTCTTCAGTGAACTGGATGTGTGCTCCCGCGGTGGCGGCCTGGCGCTCGGCCAGCTCGCGCTCGGCGACGGCAATCGCATGACGCTCCTGAGCGACATTGCGAGTGGTGCCCAGGAAGCTGAGCGTCGCACCCGCGACCTCGGCCTGTAGCTGGGCGGTGTCGCGCTGCCAGTTTGCGCGCGGCACGTCCTCGCCACGCGCGCTACCAAGGGCTTCTTCGGCGAGTCGGGCCGCCGCGGTAGCGCGCTCGACCTGCTGTTCAGCGCGATCGACGCCCTGTTCGGCGAGTGACAGCATGGAGTTGAATGAGCCTTCTCTCTCGCGAGCCGTTACCACCGCATTGCGAAGTTCATCGACGAACAGAACAGAATAGGGTGGCGGCTTGGGGAATCCGGACCAATCGCGCCGGTTAGCTTCGGCTGTGCGACGCGAGTCGCGCAGTTGCACAAGCTCATCTAGGGAAGTGAGGTGACCGGTGTAGACACGTACCAGTCGCTCCAGCAAGGCGCGCCGTTCTCCACCGAGCTCGGGGGGCAGTCCGGGTGGTATCGTGGCTTCGCCCCCGGCCGCGATGTATCGCGTCAGGTGTTCCTGCGCGGCGGCGAGCCGTTCCTTCAGCGACTTGCGCAGTTCTTCCGGGGTTGGTGCGGCAGCGGGCGCCTTCGCAGAGCTTGCAGGGCTGGTGATCCCAAGTCGCTCGGACAGCGACTGCGCGTGCACTGGCAGCGCCACCATTAGCGCGGCAAGGATGAAAGCTGCGCGCGCTATCGCGGCGACCGGTTGCTGGAAATGGAGCCGAAGTGTGTGCATGCGTGGACAGTCCATTGCTCGGTGCAAGAATACCACCAACACGCTCTACCCTGCCCAGGGCAGCAAGGATTGTTTAAGATAGGCGTCCGTCAAGCGCCCGGTCGTCGCCCTCCAATGAGTATTCGAACCCGATTCGCCCCGAGTCCCACCGGCTACCTGCACGTGGGCGGAGCCCGCACGGCTCTGTTTTCGTGGCTGTATGCCCGCAAGCATGGCGGAACGTTTGTCCTGCGAATCGAAGATACCGATCTCGAGCGCTCCACCGCGGAGTCCGTGAACGCCATTCTGGAGGGCATGACGTGGCTTGGGCTGGAGTACGACGAAGGACCTTTCTTTCAGACCCATCGTTTCCCGCGCTATAAGGAGGTGCTCGACGGGATGCTGAAGGAAGGGCACGCGTACCACTGCTATTGCACCAAAGAACGGCTTGAGAGCCTGCGCGCAGACCAGATGGCGCGCAAGGAAAAGCCGCGCTATGACGGCCATTGCCGTGCCGGTGTTGCCAATCCGCCCGCGGACGTGCCACCGGTGGTGCGCTTCCGCAATCCGGCCGAGGGCGTTGTGGTAGTGGAAGACATGATCCGGGGACGGGTCGTATTTCAGAACAGCGAATTGGACGACCTGATCATCGCGCGCTCGGATGGCACGCCGACTTATAACTTTACCGTGGTTGTTGACGACATGGATATGCAAATTACCCATGTCATCCGCGGCGACGATCATTTGAACAACACGCCGCGCCAGATCAACATGCTGAAGGCCTTGGGTCACACGCCTCCGCAGTATGCCCACGTGCCGATGATCCTGGGCCCGGACGGCAGCCGCCTGTCAAAGCGGCACGGCGCGGTGAGTGTCATGCAATATCGGGACGACGGCTTCCTGCCGGAAGCGTTGCTAAATTATCTGGTGCGGCTTGGCTGGTCGCACGGCGACCAGGAAATTTTTTCGATCGACGAGATGATCCAGCTATTCGACGTCGGCAAGGTGCACAGCTCGGCAGCGGCGTTCAATTCCGAAAAGCTCCTTTGGCTCAATCAGCACTACCTAAAGACTGCCGACCCGACTCACGTGGCGCGTCATTTGAGCCACCATTTGGGGCAGCTCGGAGTCGATCCATCGCAAGGTCCTCCGCTGACGGACGTTGTGCTGGTGCAGCGCGAGCGTGCCAAGACGCTCGCCGAGATGGCGCAGGGGAGCGCTTTCTTCTATAGGGATGTCGACGGCTACGATCCGAAGGACGCGGCAGCCCATCTGAAACCAGAGACCGCCACATCACTGGCGGACTTGCGGGATCGGCTTGCCGCATTACCACTTTGGACGGCCAAGGCCATTCACGAGGCCGTACTGGGAGTTGCTGAGGCTCGTGGCTTGAAGCTTGGTAAGATCGCACAACCGCTCCGGGTGGCGATTGCCGGACGTGCGGTTTCGCCACCGATCGACGTGACACTGGCGCTAGTCGGTCGTGATCGCGCTCTGCAACGTATCGATCGGGCGTTGGCGCATATTGGCAGCAAGGCTGCAGCGCCTTGACCCCCCGGGAGGGGGACGCTAAAGTAGCGCGCCTTTGGCGGGCCCTGTGGGTCCGCTACCAGCAGATCTGGGGCTATAGCTCAGCTGGGAGAGCGCTTGCATGGCATGCAAGAGGTCGCCGGTTCGATCCCGGCTAGCTCCACCAAATCCAGGCCATCCGGGCCCACATATATATAGTCAAAATAGCCCGAGGCTATTCTGGTCGTTTTCGCTTTCCGTCCCCATCGTCTAGAGGCCTA
>DKBM01000109.1:0-20304 GCA_002451215.1 Proteobacteria bacterium UBA6900 | reverse complement strand
CTGGCCGTTTAGTCCGCGACTGTCCGGACCGATCAGATACAAGAATGCCGGCATCAGGTCCTCCGATCGCGGGAGACTGCTGGCGTCTTCCCCCGGGTAGAAGCGTGAGCGCAGGAAGCCGCGGGTAGGGCCGGGGTCGAGTGAGTTCACCCGCACCGCCGTATTGTTGGCAAGCTCGGCCGCGAGCGTCTGCATCAGCGCCTCGTTGCCAAAGGCTGCTGCCGCGAAAGCGCCCCAATAGGCCCGTGCCTGGCGGCCGACATCAGCCGAAGTGAAGATGACCGACGCATCCGTCGAACGCCTTAGCAGCGGCAAAAGCGAGCGTGTGAGAAGAAACCGTGCGCTCAGGTTCACCTGCAGCACACGGGCCCAGGTATCAGCGTCGTACAGCTCGAGCGGCGCGAGCAGCCCGGGCTCGAAGGCGGCGTGCAGCAGACCATCGAGGCGATCAAATTCCCCGCTCAGAACCACAGCCAGTTCTTCGAACTGGATTGGCGAGCCCTCCGCGAGCTCCAGCGGAACGGCCGCCGGTTTCGGAGCGCCGCTGGCGACCAGCTCGTCATATACCTTCTCGAGGTGACGCGCCGTTCCGCCGATCAGCACGACTGTTGCGCCATGTCGGGCAAACGCATGGGCTGCGGCGCGACCGAGATCGTCACTCGCCCCCGTTACCGCGATGACGCGCCCCGCCAGCAAGTCGGCACGGGGATGGTACTCGCGCGGAAGCTCAGCCTGTGTGGTCATGGGGAACGGTAGTATATAAGAGGTCAGGTGGGCGATTGCGCCCGCAGCAAGCGCACTCGGGCACCAATCGCCAGCATGCGCAGCGGAGGAAGGCGCGTCTGCTCCCGCAATACCATGAAGCCGTCGGCTGCGATCTGCGCAAGCCGCGCGCGCTCGATAGCGGCGTGAATCAGGAGCGGGCGCGCGAGGATGCTATCAGCCGATGAGAGCCCTTCGGGGGCTCGTTGGTAGCGCGTGTGTGCTTCGGTCGCAAGCTGTTCGAGCAGCGCGCGCAGCGCCGGACTGGTGCCGGGCCCCTTCCAATCGTGCGGTTGGAGCGCGGCGCGAGCAAGTATTTCGCGCGGGATCAGACGCGCGCGGCGTGCGGTGTTGGCCCCGAGGGTCCCGATGATGCGCGTCAGCTCAAGCGCCACCGCCAGCTGGAAGGCAAGGGCCTTGCCGGGACGGGAATCGAGACCAAGAACGCGAGCGCAAAGGCGAAGGAACACGCCTGCCACCCGATCGCAGTGGCTCTCGATATCATCAAGGGACGCGATGGCTGGTGGCGCGATCGCGGCTTCCGTGGCGTCTATCGCCGCGTGCAGATGGTCTGGTGTTATGGCGCCGGTCGCAATGGGGGCGGCGAGCATCTGCATCACAGGATGGCGTGGAGATCCGGTAACGGCGCGTTCGACTTCAGCGCGCCACCACTCCAGCTTGGTGTGCGCAAGGGCCAATTCGTGATGTTCCTCGGCAATTTCCTGCAACTCGCGCCACAAGACATAGATGGCGCGCAGAGTGGCACGCTTTGGGCGCGGCGCGAACAGCACGGCATAGAAGACGCTCGTATCGGGTCCGCACTTTTCCTGCAGGTAGTGGGTGCTGGTCATGCACGGATTAACGGAGCCGCAGCGCGCGCCAAGACACGTGCCGGCGCATTATTCGGATGAGACTTCGCGAAGCTTCTTCTCGATCGGCGCTGGCGCTTCTAGCGGCTTGCCAGCGTCGATGCCCATTTCCGGGAACTTGCGTGCACCGGGCAGAAGCTTCGACTCGAACGAGCCGACGGCACGGTTGTAGTCGGTGACGGCACCGTCGAGGCTCTTGCCGACACGGGCAAGATGCTCGCTGAACGTGGCGATGCGCGTATAGAGATCGGTTCCAAGCTCGCGGATGCGTTCGGCATTGGCGGCGAGGCTCTCCTGTCGCCAGCCAAAGGCCACGGCGCGCAGCAGCGCAACGAAGCTGGTAGGCGTGGTGAGGATGACGTGCTGGCGCAAGGCATCCTCGATCAGAGTGCGATCGTGATCAAGCGCGGCCGTGAGGAATTGATCGCCCGGAATGAATAGCACCACGAAGTCCGGCGCCTGCTTGAACTGGCTCCAATAGGCCTTGCTGGCAAGTTCGCGCACCCGCTCGCGCACCTTGCGCGCATGATGCTCAAGGTGCTTGCGCCGCGACTCATCGTCCGGCGCCTCGACGGCGGAAAGGTAGGCATCGAGCGGCGTCTTTACGTCCACCACAATGTCGCGTCCGCCAGGCATGTGAACGATCATGTCCGGGCGCATGCGACCCTCATCGGTAGTGGTATGCGCCTGTTCGGTAAAGTCACAATGCTGCATCATGCCGGACAGCTCGGCGAGCCGTTTGAGGGTAAGCTCGCCCCATTGGCCGCGCACCTCCGGGCGGCGCAGTGCCTGTACCAGATTGCGCGTCTCACCCTGCAACTGTTGCTGCGTCTGGGTGAGCGTCTCGAGATAGCGGCTGAGCGATCCGTAAGCCTCTTTGCGATCCTTCTCCATCAACTGGATCTGCTCACCGGTCTTGTTGAGTGCGTCGCGGATGGGTTTTAGCAGGTTCTCCACCGCCTGTTCCTTCTGTTCCAGCTCACCCTTGGCCTGCACGTGAAACTGCTTGAGCGTCTCGTGGGCGAGCTGCAGGAAGGCGGTGTTGCTGTCCTTCAGTGCCTCGCGCGACAGTGAGGCGAATGTCTGCTCCAGTCCACCGAGTTGCTCAGCACGCTGGCGGCGTTCAAGCTCGAGCGTGGTTTCGAGCTCGGCGATGCGGCGTTGATGTCTGAGCCGCGCGATCAGCCAGCCGAGCAGCGCGGCGACGGCCGCGATCGCGACGGCCAGTACGAACAACATGATTGGCGTGAGGTTCATAGCCAGTCGAGCACTTCGGCGGGGGCGCGGATCAAACCATCCGCGCCCCAGCGCTCCGGGGTCTCGTGACTATCAATGTACCCGAATAGCGCAACCAGCGTCTTCATGCCCGCTTCGCGACCGGCGGTGATATCGCGCTCGGCATCGCCAACATAGAGGCACTGCGCCGGTTGGCTTCCGGCCTGGCGGCAGGCAAGCAGCATCGGCTCCGGATGCGGCTTTCGGTTCACCGTGGAATCGCCGCTCACGATGCAGGCTGGGGGAAGTACGAGATTGAGCTGCTCGACAAGCGGCTCGGTAAGGAAGGCTGGCTTGTTCGTGACGATGCCCCAGTTCAGCCCGCGGGCGCGCAGCGCATCGAGCAGCTCCAGCACCCCCGGGAAAGGTCGCGTGTCGCGGCACAGGTTGGCGGCGTAAATGGCGAGCAGCCGCTCGCGCAGCCGCGAAAAATTGGCGTCGCCCGGCACCGCGCCGAAGCCGAGCTTCAGCAGACCTATAGAGCCATGCGAGACCTGCGGACGAATCTGCGCAAACGCCAGGGTCGCGCGACCTTCCTCGGCGAGCAAAGCGTTCAGCGCGTTGGCGAGATCCGGTGCGGTGTCGGCGAACGTCCCGTCGAGATCGAACAGGACGGTACGAATACTACTCATCCGCGCGAATTGTGTAGGCGATGTAGTTCACGTCCACACCGGGGCCGAGCGTGTACTGCCTGGTGAGCGGGTTGTAATGCATGCCGGTGTACTCGCGCGTCGCGAGGCCGGCGGCGCGCGTCCAGCGATCGAGCTCGGAGGGGCGAATGAATTTCATGTATTCGTGGGTGCCGCGCGGCAGCAGCCGCAGGACATATTCAGCTCCGACGATCGCGAACAGAAACGACTTGGGATTTCGGTTGATGGTGGAGAAGAACACCTGCCCACCGGGTTTCACCAGCTGCGCGCAGGCCGCTATCGTGGCGGCCGGGTCCGGGACGTGCTCCAGCATCTCCATGCATGTCACGACATCGAATGCGCCGGGCATTTCGGCCGCGAGCTCCTCGGTGCTGACGCGCCGGTACGTGACCGGCACGCCCGACTCCTTAAGGTGTAGCTTTGCTACCGCGAGCGGGGCCTCTCCCATGTCGATGCCGGTCACCGTTGCGCCAAGTATCGCCATGCTCTCGGCGAGGATGCCACCGCCGCAGCCGACGTCCAGCACTTGCTTGCCGTTCAGGCCCACACGGTCATTGATCCAGTTAAGGCGCAGCGGATTAATGTCGTGCAGCGGCTTGAATTCGGAGTGCGGATCCCACCAGCGCGAGGCGAGCGCCTCGAACTTGGCGATTTCGGCATGGTCGACGTTGTGAGTGGCGCCAGGCATTGGTCAATTGCCGTTTCGGTCAGCAGCAAGGATCTTATCACGCCATGCCGCGGCCTTTGCCGCGAGCGCGGCTGGATCAAGTGTGGCGAGGTGCCGGGAAGCCAATACCCGGCGACCGTTTACCCATACGTCGGTCACGTCATTTCGGTTGGCCGCATAGACAATCTGCGACAACGGATCGTAAAGGGGCAGGGTGTCGATGCCCGATAGATCGATCGCAGCGATGTCGGCGCGCTTGCCATTGATGAGGGAGCCGATCTCGCTGTCGAGCCCCAGAGCACGGGCGCCGTTAAGGGTCGCCATCCGCAGCGCCTGCGCGGCCGGCACCGCAGTCGCATCACCGGCCACGCCCTTGGCAAGCAGCGCAGCGAGGTGCATTTCCTCCAGCATGTCTAGATTATTGTTGCTTGCGGCACCGTCGGTCCCGAGTGCCACGTTTACACCGGCCTTGATGAGCTTGCCCACTTCGCAGAAACCGCTGGCGAGCTTCAGGTTGGAGGCGGGGCAGTGTGCAACGCTCGCATTCGCGGTTGCAAGTGCGACCATCTCTTCGGCGAGCAACTGCGTCATGTGTACCGCGATGAGTCGCGGACCGAGCAGCCCGAGTTTTGCCAGCCGCTCGAGTGGACGCACGCCGAAGCGGGACATGCTTTCCTCGACCTCGTGCGCAGTCTCATGCACATGGATGTGAACCGGCATGCGCAACTCCTCGGCATACATCGCCACCTTTTCAAGTGGTCCGTCGGAGACGGTATATGGTGCATGCGGCGCGAAGGTCATGGTGACGAGGTCGCTGTGCTTCAGGCCATCGCGCAGTTGAAGGCCCTTGTGGAGGTACTCATCGGCGTTCTGCGCCCAGGCGCTCGGAAAGTCCAGCACGATGAGGCCGACCACCGCGCGTATCCCGGCTTCCTGCGCGGCATGCGCGGCCACTTCCGGAAAGAAATACATGTCATTGAAGCAGGTCGTGCCGCTCTTCAGCATCTCGCCGATCGCGAGCTGTGTGCCGTCGCGCACGAATTCCGCGCCGACCCATTTCCCTTCAGCCGGCCAGATGTGTTTCTGCAGCCAATCCATGAGCGGCAGGTCATCTGCAAGCCCGCGGAACAGGCTCATCGCCGCATGCGTGTGGGCATTCACGAAGCCGGGAATGAGCGCATGGCTGGTGAACTCAAGGGATTCGGCAGGCTGGAACTGGCGCTTGGCCTCGTCGGTTGGCAGTAGCGCAACAATGCGCCCGCCCTGGATTGCCACACTATGGCGCTCCAGGACAAGGTTGGCCGGCTCGACGGGAATCACCCAGCGGGCATGGATCAGGGTATCAACGGATTTCATCGTGTCTGCGCGGTTTCAAGGAACGCCGCGCAGTATAAGGAATGACCAGGCAATTGGCACGGCGCAGGCATGTATTGGTGGGCCTTGTCCCGTGCCGGTATCGTGTTGCGCGGACGGCGTGGCTGATTGATGCACGCAAATTTGGTCAAAGGCTCTGGAGCCACGCATGTATGTCGCGCGCCTCGGTGGCAACGTCGTGGGCGTTATGACCGCGTACGAGGGCGAGAATGGAGACTGTGGAATTTCAGCCGTTGCCACATTGCCTGAAGCGCGCGGCCACGGTATTGCCACGCGTCTGATGGCAGTCGCACTGCGCGAGTCGCAGCAGCGCGGATGCAAGACTACCTCGTTGCAGGCAAGCCCTCTTGGCAGCGAGGTGTACGCGTCACTGGGCTACCGCAATCTCGGCGCGATGGGAATGTGGGAGCACAGAAAGCCTTAGGCCTGACACCTCTCCATGACCCGCGTGACCAGTTCGTGGCCGCCATTGCGTGTTATTCTTCGCGCCCTATGGCACGAACCGATATCGCAACCGAAGTCCCCTACGATCGCATCCGCGCGGTGGAGTGGGTTGACAACCGACTGCGGCTGATAGACCAACGTATCCTGCCCGGTCAGTACACTCATCTCACCTACGATAACGTGCAGGACTGCGCGCACGCGATCCGAGACATGGTGGTGCGTGGTGCACCGGCAATTGGCATCACTGCGGCCTATGCGGTGGTATTGGCCGCGCGGACGCGTTATCGAGAAAACGCCAGGATTTGGCGCGATGCCATTCAGCCGGATCTGAGATACCTGTCCGACGCCCGGCCAACCGCTGTGAATCTGCGTTGGGCAGTCGAGCGAATGCGCGCGCTGATTGCGACATTGCCCGACGAAACCCCGGAGCCTGCGTTACTTGCAGAGGCAAAGCGAATTCACGCTGATGACATTGCCGCCAACCGGCGCATGGGTGAGCTGGGCGCCGGCCTGATTGTGAAGGGCAGCGGGGTGCTCACGCACTGCAATACCGGAGCGCTTGCCACCGGCGGTTACGGCACGGCGCTCGGCGTGGTACGCGCGGGCTATGCCACTGGACGGATCGCGCATGTGTACGCTGACGAAACTCGCCCGTGGTTGCAGGGCGCACGCCTAACGGCGTGGGAGCTGTTGCAGGAAGGGATTCCGGCAACCCTGATTGCTGACAGTGCCGCGGCTTATTTGATGAAGCAGGGCAAGGTGGCGTGGGTGATCGTCGGCGCTGATCGCATCGCGGCGAACGGCGACACCGCGAACAAGATTGGTACTTACATGACGGCCGTTGCGGCGCGCCATCACGGCGTGAAATTCATGGTAGTTGCGCCTACCAGCACGGTCGATCTTGCGACGGCGGACGGTTCCGCGATTCCGATCGAGGCACGGCCGGAGACCGAAGTGCTCAACTTCGGCGGCACACGCACAGCGCCTGAAGGGGCGCAGGCCTGGAACCCGGCGTTTGATATCACGCCAGCCGAGTTGATCGACGCCATCGTTACGGAGAAGGGCGTCGTCGAGGGTCCGACGAGTGAAGAAATTGCGGCCATGATGGCCACCTGAGCGCGGTTAGACGCTCGCTTGTAAAGAACGCCATAACTCCGCGATTTTGATGCAGTTTGCAGGCTAACCGTGGTAGAATCCGCGCCTGTTTCCACGTCCGCAAATACGATAAAAATACATATAATACAAGCAGTTATCCGCTAACTGCCGCCCCTCCTGATGCAAGAGTTCGCCAAAGAAACGGTCCCGGTCAATCTCGAAGACGAGATGCGGAAGTCCTACCTCGATTACGCCATGAGCGTAATTGTGGGTCGGGCGCTCCCAGACGTGCGCGACGGCCTGAAACCGGTACACCGGCGCGTGCTCTTCGCCATGCACGAGCTCGGCAACGAGTACAACAAGCCATACAAGAAATCGGCGCGCGTGGTCGGTGATGTAATCGGTAAGTATCACCCACACGGCGACGTTGCGGTCTACGACACTATCGTGCGCATGGCGCAGCATTTCTCCATGCGCTACATGCTGATCGACGGGCAGGGCAACTTCGGTTCGGTGGATGGCGATGCGCCTGCGGCCATGCGCTACACCGAAATCCGCATGGCGCGCATTGCGCATGAGATGCTCGCCGATCTCGAGAAGGAGACTGTCGATTTCCAGGCGAACTACGACGGTTCCGAACACGAGCCGATGGTGTTGCCGGCCAAGGTCCCGAACCTTCTGGTGAATGGCTCCTCGGGCATCGCGGTCGGCATGGCGACCAACATCCCGCCGCACAACCTGAACGAGGTGATTGATGCCTGTCTCGCGGTCATCGACGACGAGTCCATCTCGATCGACGCTCTGATGCAGCATCTCCCGGGTCCGGATTTCCCGACGGCGGCCATCATCACCGGCGTCGAGGGTATCCACGAAGCGTACCGCACCGGCCGCGGCAAGGTGTACGTGCGGGCGCGCGTCGAGATCGAGACCGATGAAAAGCGCGGACGCGACACCATTGTCGTAACCGAGCTGCCATACCAGGTGAACAAGGCCAACCTGCTCGAGAAGATCGCCGAGCTGGTGCGAGACGCCAAGATCGAGGGCATCGCCGAGCTGCGTGACGAGTCGGACAAGTCCGGCATGCGCATGGTGATCGAGCTAAAGCGCGGCGAGAACACCGATGTCATTCTGAACAACTTGTACGAGCACACCGCGATGCAGAGTGTCTTCGGCATCAACATGGTGGCGCTCATCAACGGCCAGCCGCGGCTGCTGAACCTGAAGGAGCTGCTAGAGGCGTTCTTGCGCCATCGCCGCGAGGTTGTGACCCGGCGTTCGATCTACGACCTGCGCAAGTCGCGCGAGCGCGCGCATGTGCTGGAAGGTCTCGCAGTGGCACTGGAGAGCATCGATGAGATGATCGCGCTCATCAAGTCCGCCAAGGATCCGGAAGAAGCGCGAAACAAGATGATGGCGCGCGCCTGGCCCGCCCAGAATGTACTGAAGATGCTGGAGCGCACGGATATCAAGATGACGCGCCCGGAAGGACTTGATCCGGCCCTCGGCATTACCGACAAGGGCTACAAGCTTTCGCAAGCCCAGGCGCAGGCAATTCTCGATCTTCGACTGCACCGTCTGACTGGCCTCGAGCAGGATAAGCTCCGGGCCGAGTACCGCGAGATCCTGGCGACGATCGTCGATTTACTCGACATTCTCTCGAGCCCCGAACGACTCCTGAAGGTGATCCGCGAAGAACTCCTGGCCATCAAGGAGCAGTATGGCGATGCGCGTCGAACCGAGATTCAGGCCAAGCGTGTATCGCTCAGCATGGAGGATCTCATCGCCGAGGAAGATGTGGTGGTAACGCTCTCGCACGCCGGCTATATCAAGTCGCAACCGCTCGCCGACTACCGTTCACAGCGCCGCGGTGGCCGCGGCAAGACCGCGACTGCGGTAAAGGAAGAGGATTTTGTCGAAAAACTGTTGATTGCCAACACCCATAGCACGGTGCTGTGCTTCACCAGCCGTGGCAAGGTGCGCTGGCTGAAGGTCTATGAGATTCCCCAGGCCGGGCGCGGAGCGCGTGGCAAGCCCATTCAGAACCTGTTGCATCTCGCCGACGGGGAGAAGATCACTGCCATCCTTCCGGTGCGTGAGTACACGGCCGGAACCTACGTGTTCATGGCGACTTCCGATGGCACGGTCAAGAAAACCGAGCTCACCGAGTTCTCGCGTCCGCGCGCGAGCGGCATCATTGCAATCGACTTGCAGGATGGGAACCAGCTGGTTGATGTTGGCCTGACGCAGGGCGGCTGCGATGTGTTGCTTTTCAGTGACGCGGGTAAGGTAATTCGCTTTCCGGAGGACGACGTACGACCGATGGGTCGCTCGGCTCGTGGTGTGCGCGGCATCTTGCTGCAAGAGGGCCAGTCAGTGATCGCGCAGATTATCGCCTGCCCGGAAGGGGCGAGCGAGACGGCCGCGGTGCTCACGGCGACGCGCAACGGCTATGGCAAGCGCACGCCGCTAGTGGATTACCCTAAGCATCACCGTGGCGGACAGGGCGTGATTTCCATCCAGGTTACCGAGCGCAACGGACCGGTGGTGGGTGCCTGCATCGTCGAAGAGGAAGACGAGGTGATGTTGATCTCAAGCGGCGGCGTGTTGATTCGCACGCGCGTGAAGGAGATATCGGTGGTAGGTCGCAACACACAGGGCGTGAACGTGATGGAAATGTCGGCCGAGGAGCATCTCGTCGGCATGGAGAAGGTCGCCGAGTCCGAGGGCGAGTAGTCGGCAATCTCAATCCCCGGCTCGTCTTCGAGCTGGTCAACAAGTATCCACAGGCGGGTTAGGCGTGACCAAGGTATACAACTTCAGTGCAGGACCGGCAGTGCTGCCGGAAGAGGTATTGCGGCAGGCACAGCAGGAGCTTACCGATTGGCGGGGCTGTGGCTGCTCCGTAATGGAGATGAGCCATCGCGGCAAGGAGTTCATGGAAATTGCGGCCAAGGCCGAGGCGGATCTTCGCGAGCTGCTGGCGATTCCGGCGACCTACAAGGTGCTGTTCCTGCAGGGTGGTGCATCGATGCAATTCGCGATGGTGCCGCTCAACCTGCTGCGCGAAAAGGGTAAGGCTGACTACATCAACACCGGTGAGTGGTCGAAGAAGGCGATCAAGGAAGCGAAGAAGTTCTGCACCGTAAATGTCGCCGCGACGAGCGAAGCGAACAATTTTACTGCAGCGCCGGGTCAGTCTGGGCTCAAGCTCGATGCTGAAGCCGCCTATGTGCATTACACGCCGAACGAGACCATCGGCGGCGTGGAATTTTCCTACGTCCCGCAGACCGGGACCGTGCCGCTGGTGGCCGACATGTCATCGACCATTCTGTCGCGGCCCATTGATGTAGCGAAGTACGGGCTGATCTATGCCGGCGCGCAGAAGAATATCGGGCCTGCTGGGCTCACGATTGTCATCGTACGCGAGGATCTGCTCGGGCACGCCGCCAGCAATACCCCGGCCATGCTCGACTACAAGACGCACGCGGATAATGGGTCGATGTACAACACTCCGCCGACCTATGCCTGGTACGTGGCGGGTCTCGTATTTGAGTGGCTGAAGACGAAGGGTGGGCTCGCCGGGATGGCTGAGATCAACCGCCGCAAGGCGGAGAAGCTTTACGCCTACATCGATGGTAGTGGGGGCTTTTACCGCAACCCGGTCGATAGGCCGAGCCGATCATGGATGAACGTTCCGTTCACCCTCAAGGACGCTGCGCTGGATGAGCCGTTCCTCAAGGGGGCTAAGGCCGCGGGACTTATTCAGCTCAAAGGGCATAGGTCGGTTGGTGGCATGAGGGCGTCCATTTATAACGCCATGCCGGAGGCGGGCATCGATGCGCTGATCGGTTACATGCGGGCGTTTGTCCAGAAAATTGGTTAAGAAGAATGTATAAGATATTGACATTAAACAATATCGCGTCTATCGGCCTTAGCCGGTTGCCGCGCGAGCACTACGAGGTGTCTGGGAATGCCCAGGACCCGGACGCGATCCTTCTGCGGTCTTTCAAGATGCACGATCTACCGATCCCGTCGACCCTCAAGGCGGTCGGGCGTGCCGGGGCTGGTGTCAACAACATCCCGGTCGAGAAGCTTACCAGGCTGGGTATCCCGGTCTTCAATGCTCCGGGTGCCAATGCCAACGCAGTGAAGGAACTTGTCATCGCCGGTATGCTGCTCGCCTGTCGGCAGATAGGCTCGGCGTGGGACTTCGCGCGCGGCCTGTCCGGTACGGATAGCGACATCAATAAGGCCGTGGAGGCGGGCAAGAAGAATTTCGCCGGCTTCGAGTTGCCGGGACGCACGCTGGGTGTCATTGGCCTCGGGGCAATCGGCCGGCTCGTGGCGAATGCGGCTATATCGCTTGGCATGAAAGTGGTGGGCTTCGATCCTGGCCTTACGGTGGAGGGCGCCTGGCAGCTGTCGGCGGACGTGAAGAAGGCCAACAGCGTTGACGAGCTGCTGAAGCAGGCGGACTTCGTCACGTTCCATGTTCCGCTCGTTGCCGCGACCAAGAATCTCATTAATGCCGCGCGGCTGAAGATCATGAAGGACGGTGTGGTGATCCTGAATTTCGCGCGCGAGGGCATCGTGGACGATGCTGCTGTGGCGGAAGCCATCGAGGCCGGCAAGGTGTACGGCTACATCTGTGATTTTCCGACTAACCTGCTGAAGAATCACTCGCGGGTCATGACACTGCCGCATCTTGGGGCGTCCACCGCCGAGGCGGAGGACAACTGCGCGGTCATGGTCGCCGAACAGGTGAAGGACTTTCTCGAGAACGGGAATATCCGCAACTCCGTCAATTTCCCGGATGTCGTGGCTCCGCGCGAGGCGTCGCACCGGCTCATCGTGGCGAATGCCAACGTGCCGAACATGCTGGGACAGATCTCCGAGACACTGGGTCAGGCTGGCCTCAACATTCATGACATGGTCAATCGCTCTCGTGGCGACTACGCCTACACGGTCGTCGACCTGGACAGCGCGTTGCCAGCCGGCGTGCTCGAAAAAGTAGCCTCCATCGAAGGCGTGTTAATGGCGCGGGCAGTCTGAGACCATCCATGAACCGACGCATCGATCCCGACAAGGCAAAGGCACGCGTGGAAAAGCTGCGCGAGCGGATCGATGCGCTGGACGTCGAAATTCAGAAGCGCATCAGTGAGCGCGCGCGGCTTGCGCAGGAAATCGCCAAGGCCAAAAAAACGGGTGGGGCGACCATGTTTTACCGGCCGGATCGCGAGGCCGAGGTGTTGCGCAATGCCTTGGGCCGCAACGAAGGGCCGCTGTCGGATGAGGTGGTCGTCCGGCTGTTCCGCGAAATCATCTCGGCCTGCCTTGCGCTCGAATCGGAACTGACCATTGCCTTCCTCGGCCCACAAGGCACGTTCACGCAGGAAGCGGCATTGAAGCACTTCGGGCACGCGGTGAGCACCAAGCCACTCGGCGCGATCGACGAGGTGTTCCGGGAGGTTGAGTCGGGCACTGCGGATTTCGGCGTCGTGCCGGTGGAGAACTCCACCGAAGGCGTGATCAACCACACGCTCGATATGTTCATGAACTCGCCGCTCAAGATCTGCGGGGAAGTGGAGCTGCGTATCCATCATCATTTGCTCGGGAAAGGCACGGACCGCAAGACCGCGCGCCGGGTCGTTTCGCATCAGCAGTCGCTGGCGCAATGCCGGGAGTGGCTGGATGCCAACCTGCCGGGCATCGAGCGCTCCGCGGTTTCGAGTAATGCCGAGGCGGCACGTATCGCCGCTGCAGAGCAAGGAACGCTGGCCATCGCGAGCGACTCGGCTGCGCAGATCTACGGTCTGGACGTTGTGGCGTCGAACATCGAGGACAATCCCGACAACACCACCCGATTCCTCGTCATTGGCAAGCTGGCGCCGGCGCCGAGCGGCACAGACAAGACCAGCTTGCTGGTCTCTGGCAAGAACCGTCCCGGCGCGCTGCACCGGCTTCTGGCGCCGCTGTCCCGCCATGGCATCAACATGACGCGTATCGAGTCCCGTCCATCGCGTCGCTCGCGCTGGGAGTATGTGTTCTTCGTCGACGTCGATGGCCACGTGAAGGACCGCAAGCTTGCGAAGGCACTCGCCGCGCTCGAAAAAGAAGCGGCTTTCGTGAAGTTGCTCGGTTCCTATCCAAAGGCGGTGGTGTGAGCGATGGCTGAGATTGCCGCGCTCGCTGCACCGGGTGTCCGGGAGCTCCAGCCCTACCAGCCGGGCAAGCCGATCGAGGAGCTGGAGCGCGAGTACGGCGTGAGTAACGCCATCAAGCTCGCGAGCAACGAGAATCCGCTCGGACCGAGCCCGCGTGCGCTCGAGGCGGCGCGCGGTGTGCTCGCAGATATTGCGCGCTATCCGGATGGCAACGGTTTCGCACTAAAGTCCAAGCTCGCGGCGCGCCATGGTGTGCGTCCGGGGCAAATCACTCTCGGCAACGGCTCCAACGACGTACTGGAATGTGTGGCGCGCGCATTCGTCACGCCAGAGAACGAAGTCGTGTTCTCGGAGCATGCCTTTGCTGTGTATCCGATCGTGACGCGCGCTGTCGGCGCGCGTGCAGTGGTGACGCCTGCTGTGAACTGGGGGCATGATCTCGATGCCATGCTTCGGAGCATCAACACACGCACGCGTCTGGTATTCATCGCCAATCCGAATAATCCCACCGGCACCTGGTTGGATCGCTCGGTGCTCGAGGCATTCATTGCAGGCCTGCCGTCCCATGTGCTGGTCGTGGTCGATGAGGCCTATATTGAATACGTGACGGAATCGGACTACCCGGACACGAGCCAGTGGCTCGATCGTTTTCCAAATCTGATCGTGACCCGCACGTTCTCGAAGGCTTATGGGCTCGCCGGTCTGCGTGTGGGGTATGGGCTATCGAGCGAAGCGGTGGCTGACATGTTGAATCGTGTGCGCCAGCCATTCAACGTGAACAGCGTCGCGCTGGCAGGCGCGTACGCGGCACTTGACGACAGCGCGCATATCGAGCGGAGCGTGCACACCAATACGGAGGGGATGCGGCAGGTCGTGTCTGGTGCGGAACGATTGGGGCTGGGGCATATTCCCTCGGTTGGCAATTTTGTCTGCATCGATATGGGGCGCGCGGCCGCTGCGGCCTACGAGTCACTCCTGGGACGCGGTGTGATCGTGCGCCCGGTGGCGAGTTACGGTATGCCGAACCACCTACGCGTGACCATTGGCACGCGGGATGAGAATGCCCGGTTCCTTGAGGCGCTGAAGGCGGTGGTGGAGCTGGGCTCGGCAGGACTGAAATGATCGATCGGCTTCTTGTAATAGGTGTTGGATTGATCGGTGGTTCGCTGGCGCGCGCCCTGCGGTCGGCGCGCCATGTGCGAGAAATTGTCGGGTTTGGGCGCAGCCTCGGAAATCTGCAGGAAGCGATGGAGCTCGGGGTAATCGACCGCGCCGCCGTGTCGCTTGCCGATGCGGTGCAGGGTGCGGACATGATTGTGCTTGCCGTACCGGTGGGAACCATGCCGGAACTGTTGCAGGAGTTGGGACCGGTATGCCCGGCGACGGCGGTCATCACAGATGTCGGCAGCGTGAAGGGCACCGTCATTGCGGCCGCGCGCCAGAGTCTGGGCGCCAAGTTTGTCCACTTCGTGCCGGGCCATCCGATTGCCGGTACCGAGCAGTCGGGGGTGGGCGCGTCGCTGCCGGAGTTATTCGTCAATCGCCGCGTCGTGCTGACACCGGAGATCGAGACGGATCCAGTGGCGATTGAGAGCGTGCGCGGGCTGTGGACAGCGGCTGGCGCGCAGGTAACGACCATGTCCGCCGTCAAGCATGATGAGATCCTCGCCGCGAGCAGCCACTTGCCGCATGTGCTGGCGTTTGCGCTTGTTGATCTCCTTGTGCGCCGCGACGATCACCGCGAGGTGTTCGACTGCGTGGCAGGGGGATTCCGGGATTTCACGCGTATCGCGGGCAGCGACCCGGTGATGTGGCGCGATATCTGTCTGGCGAACCGTGACGGGATTCTCGAGATCCTGAACCAGTATCGCGACAGCCTGGCCGATGTGGTGCAGGCGATCGAGCAGGGCGACGGTCAGTGGCTGCTTGAAACCTTCATGCGTGCGAAGCACGCGCGCGACAACTTCAATCGTAAACTCGGCCTCAATCTGCCCGAGGCCTGAGGCGCGCGCGGACGTGACCGGCACTCCTACCCGTTACCTTGTGCAGCCCGGTGGTTGCCTGAGGGGAGACGTGCGCGTGCCTGGCGACAAGTCTATCTCACACCGCGCCGTCATGCTCGGTTCGCTGGCCGAGGGCGTGACGCGCGTCAGCGGTCTGCTTGAAGGCGAGGACGTGCTGAGCACGCTCGGAGCATTTCGTGCGATGGGCGTGCGGGCGGAGGGGCCCGACGGCGGAATGCTCGTGGTGCATGGCGCCGGCATGCGCGGACTGCGCTCGCCGAGCGAACCCCTCGACATGGGCAATTCCGGCACCGCCATGCGGCTCATGGCAGGCATCCTGGCCGGGCAGTCGTTTGACTCG
Organism: Proteobacteria bacterium UBA6900; assembly: GCA_002451215.1. Lineage (GTDB taxonomy): Bacteria > Pseudomonadota > Gammaproteobacteria > Acidiferrobacterales > Sulfurifustaceae > SM1-46. Next base: position 4,640 of record DKBM01000109.1, on the reverse strand, counting down.
GTGCTGATTGGCGACGAATCGCTCAGCAAGCGGCCGATGAAGCGTGTTGCCGAGCCGCTGGCGCGGATGGGCGCAGTGATCGAAACCGCGGAAGGTGGTCGGCCACCATTACGCATCCGCGGCGGCAAGCGGTTGCATGGCATCGACTACGCGATGCCGATGGCGAGCGCGCAGGTGAAATCATCACTGTTGCTGGCCGGTCTCTATGCCGAGGGCATTACCTCGGTGACTGAGCCGGCGCCGACGCGTGATCACACCGAGCGCATGCTGCGCGGGTTCGGGTATGACGTCGAGACGGGCGCCGGGCAAGTGCGTCTGCGCGGTGGTGGGAAGCTGCGCGCGTGCGACATCGACGTGCCGTCGGATATTTCCTCGGCGACGTTCTTTCTGGTCGGCGCCAGCATTGCGCCCGGTTCGGACCTGTTGCTTCAGCACGTCGGAATCAATCCGACCCGCATCGGCGTGCTGAACATCCTCAAACTCATGGGTGGCAGTCTCGAGCTGCTCAATGCGCGCGAGGTGGGTGGTGAGCCGGTGGCGGACATCCGTGTGCGTCATGCGGCTTTGCACGGTGTGCGGATTCCGGAAGATCAGGTGCCGCTCGCCATCGACGAGTTTCCGGCCTTGTTTATTGCGGCGGCGTGCGCGGACGGCGAAACGGTGCTGACCGGGGCGCACGAGTTGCGTGTGAAGGAGTCGGACCGTATTGCGGTCATGGCCGAGGGGCTGGAACGGCTCGGCGTGGCAGCGCAGGAGACGCCGGATGGCATCGTCATTCGCGGCGGAAAGATTGGGGGCGGCGCGGTGGATAGTCGCGGTGATCACCGCATCGCCATGTCCTTCGCCATGGCGGCGTTGCGGGCGACTGGCCCAGTGACCGTGAACGACTGCAAGAATGTCGCAACCTCGTTCCCCGGTTTCGCCGAGCTCGCGGCACGTGCCGGGCTTGGCATCACGGCGCGCGACTGATTCGACCGTATATGTCGGCAGAAGCGCCAGTCGTTACCATCGACGGCCCTAGTGGTTCGGGGAAGGGGACCGTTTCCCAGGTCATCGCCGATCGTCTTGGCTGGCATTTTTTGGATAGCGGAGCACTCTACCGGCTGATCGGGTTGGCAGCCTATCGCGCCGGGGCATCCCTCTCGGATGCCCCGGCGCTGTGCATAATTGCGCGCAACATGAAAATCTCGTTTGTGGCTCGCCCGGGCGACGTGCCGGCTGTGCTGTTGGATGGCGTGGAAGTGGGCGAGGAGCTGCGGAGCGAAGTGAGCGGCGAACGGGCATCGCTGGTTGCGATTATTCCGGATGTTCGTGCGGCTTTGCTGCAAAAACAGCGGGATTTTCGCCAGTTCCCGGGCCTGGTTGCCGATGGCCGGGACATGGGCACCACGGTATTCCCGGACGCGCTGCTCAAAGTGTTCCTGACGGCGAGCCCCGAGGTGCGGGCCGAACGCCGCTATAAGCAGTTGAAGGAAAAGGGGTTCGATGCTAACCTTTCGCGGCTTTTGGGTGAGATCCGGGAGCGGGACCAGCGCGATGCTGCGCGGACCGTATCGCCGCTGAAACCCGCTGCAGATGCCATTGTTCTGGATAGCTCCGACCTCGCCATCGTTGAGGTGGTAGAACGGATCCTCGAACTGCTGGCGGAGCGGCGCGCGTCGGCGGTGTAAGGCCGCTTGTTCCGTCCGGTACTCGTACGATTAACCACTAACCATTCCCTGGCCTGCATCCTTCATTGTGATGACAACCTCGCTCGCGTTGGCGGGTGCTGAGGAAAAGATACTCAATTCTATGACCGAAAGTTTTGCCCAGCTGTTCGAAGAAAGCCTCAAGTCCCAGACCCGCCTGCGTCCTGGCGAACTCACCACCGGAGAAGTCGTGTATGTCGACGATGACGTAGTCATCGTCAATGCCGGCCTGAAGTCGGAGGGGATCATTCCCGCGGTGCAGTTCCGGGACGCCAAGGGCGATTTGACCGTTAGTGTCGGTGATCGCGTCGAAGTGGTTGTCGAGGATCTTGCCGATGGTATGGGCGAGACGCGTCTCTCGCGCGAGAAGGCACAGCGCGCCAAGGCGTGGGACGATCTGGAGAAGGCTTTCGAAGTGCAGTCGATCGTGACTGGCATGATGACCGGCAAGGTCAAGGGCGGTTTCACCATCGACGTGAACGGCGTGCGCGCCTTCCTGCCGAGTTCGTTGGTGGATGTGCGCCCGGTGCGCGATCCGTCCTATCTCGAAGGCAAGGAACTCGAATTCAAGGTCATCAAGATCGACAAGAAGCGCGCCAATGTCGTGGTATCGCGACGCGCGGTCGTGGAAAAGGAGATGTCGGCAGAGCGCGAGGCGTTCCTGTCGGGCCTGGAAGAAGGCCAGGTCGTGAAGGGTGTGGTCAAGAATCTCACCGACTACGGTGCGTTCGTGGACCTCGGCGGCATCGACGGTCTGCTGCACATCACCGATCTCGCGTGGAAACGAGTCAAGCATCCGTCCGAGGTACTCAAGGTCGGCGACGAGATCGAGGCCAAGGTACTCAAGTACGACCGCGAGCGTAATCGCGTCTCGCTCGGTCTGAAGCAGCTGGGCGACGACCCGTGGGTCGACATCCAGCGTCGTTACCCGGAGGGCACGCGCCTGTTCGGAAAGGTTACCAACATCACCGATTACGGAGCGTTCGTCGAGGTCGAGCCGGGCGTTGAGGGCCTGGTGCACGTCTCGGAGATGGACTGGACCAACAAGAACNNATCAAGTCGATCACCGACTTCGGCGTGTTTGTGGGGCTCGACGGTGGCATCGACGGCCTCATTCACCTGTCGGATCTTTCGTGGTCGCGCCCGGGCGAGGAAGCCGTGCACGACTTCAAGAAGGGTGATGAGCTCGAGGCGGTCATTCTGGCCATCGATCCGGAGCGCGAACGCATCTCGCTCGGTATCAAGCAGCTCGAGGGTGATCCGTTCTCAGTTTACGTCGCGCAGTTTGGCAAGGGCGCAGTCGTGAAGGGCAGTGTCGTGAGCGTCGAAGCCAAGGGTGCAGTAGTGAAGCTCGCGGATGACGTGGAAGGCTACCTGCGCGCCTCGGAACTTTCGCGCGACCGCATCGAAGATGCGCGTTCGCTGCTCAAGGACGGTGACGAAATTGAGGCCAAGATCACGGCGATTGATCGCAAGAACCGCAAACTCTCGCTCTCGGTGAAGGCCAAGGATCTCGAGGAGGAGACGGAGGCCGTTCAGCAGTATTCCCGCCCGACCGGCACCGGCACTTCGACCCTGGGCGAGAAGCTTAAGGAGAAGCTGGGCGGCCAGGAAGGCTCGGAAAATACTTGATTTTGCTGGGTAGTTTTCCTATAGGTTAAGGGGAATGACCAAGTCAGAACTCATTGCCGCGCTTTCCACCAGACAGCCGCAACTGCAGCCGCGAGACGTCGAGCTGGCGGTCAAGGAGCTGCTGGAGCAGATGTCGGCAGCGCTGGCGGCGGGTGATCGCATCGAGGTGCGTGGGTTCGGAAGCTTCTCGCTGCACTATCGTCCGCCCCGGGTTGGCCGTAATCCCAAGACCGGCGAGGCCGTGCAGGTGCCTGACAAGTTTGTTCCGCACTTCAAGCCTGGCAAGGAACTGCGCGAGCGCGTTAACAACGGCAGCGAGTGATTCTGCGCCCACGGCGGCAGACATAGCGGGGCGGCATGGGTACACTTTCCCTGCCGCCCTTTTTTTGTGGCGCCGCTTGCTAAGCGCCGGCCGAACCACGGAGTGATCACGCCATGAAGCGCCTGTTTTATATCGTCATCATATTGGCAACGATCGCGGTCGGGATGACATTCGCCTACCGCAATAGCCAGGTGGTGGAGGTTGCCTACTATTTTGGTCTCAAGTGGAGCGGACCGCTCTCCATCGCGCTGTTGGTGACCTTCGCCGCGGGTGTCGCGGGTGGTTACCTCGCCAGCCTGAAGATGGTGGTACGGATGCAACGCGACCTCGTTCGCGCCCGCAAGGAAGTCCGCCAGATCGAGCAGGAAGTGCAGAATCTCAGGGCGCTGCCCATCAAAGATGTCCTTTAGTGCACATGACCTGCTCTGGTTGCTCCTGCCGCTGGCTGCCTTTTCGGGGTGGGCGGTGGCGCGTGTTGAGCAGCGACGCCAATCAAAGAAGTCGCTCGATCTTCCGGCAGCGTACTTTCGGGGGCTGAATTTCCTCCTGAATGAGCAACCGGACAAGGCCATCGAGGTTTTTGTGCAGGTGCTCGAGGTCAATTCCGATACGGTCGAAACCCACCTTGCGCTCGGCAATCTGTTTCGCCGCCGGGGGGAGGTCGAGCGCGCCATCCGCATTCACCAGAATCTGATNNGGCGCTGGCCCGGGGCGGACGCGGCGCGGCGCGCGAAGCGCTGAAGGCCGCGCTGACGAGCGACCCGCAATGTGTGCGCGCAAGCATCCTGCTTGGTGATCTTGAGGCGCTGGAGGGCCGTCACCGCGAGGCGATTACGGCATGGCGACGGATCGAGGAACAGGATCCGCACTACCTGGGTGAAGTGGCAGATCGGTTGGCAAGCAGCTTTCGTGCACTGGGCGATGAAAATGGTCTGTATGCCTATTTCCATGAGGCGCTGACACGACATGGTGGTACCGGAATAGCGCTGACCTTTGCG
>DKBM01000016.1:0-10241 GCA_002451215.1 Proteobacteria bacterium UBA6900 | reverse complement strand
GGCAGGTCGAAGCGCCCGCCTTCCTTGGGCAAATCCGCGGGCGCGAGATTCACCGTGATGCGCCGGGCGGGAAAATCAAACTGCGAATTGATCAGCGCGCTGCGCACCCGATCCTTGGCTTCCTTCACCTCAGTTTCGGGTAGCCCGACGATGGAAAGTGCCGGCAGGCCACCCGAAAGATGCACCTCGACCGTAACGGCGGGCGCCTGCATGCCCACGAGCGCGCGTGAATGAACAACAGCGAGTGACATCTCCCCCTCCCTGGCGAGAAGTTACTTCTTTCCTGATCGTACCTCGAGCTCGGCGACCCGCCGCTCCATTTCCTCAAGCCGCGCGCGGGTGCGGGCGAGTACCTGCTCCTGCACCTCAAGTTCTTCGCGCGTCACCAACTCAAGACGATCGAACGTGCTGCGCAGCGCCGCATGCAGATTGCGTCGCATCTCCTGCGAAAGGCCCTGGGGGAGCAGGCGCGATACCTGTTCAGCGATCTGATCGATGAGTCCGGCGGGAGTCATGGCGCAATGTGTGATGGTGTGATCGCCGCGAGTATACCGCCCGCGCCGTGCACCGGCATGCTGCACAAGCGCAGTGCATAGAGCAATTTATCGTGCTCCACAATAGTGCATTTCCAGCCTGAGCAGCGCGCGCATGTGTCATAACACACTGTATTAATTGACGTATTCGAGTTGGCACGCCGAGTGCTCTAGAGGCCACGGGTTAGCAAAAACTCATTATCAACTCGTTACATCAGGAGAACTGTTATGAAGAAGCTCGTTCTGGTTTCCGCCGTTACCGGTGCGCTGAGTTTGCCGCTTGCCGGCATGGCCGCGGAGCAGTCGCCACACAGCATTTCTGGCAACGTGGGGATCTTCAGCAATTACATCTTCCGCGGCGTCACCCAGACCTCGGAAGAGGCCGCCTTGCAGGGTGGCTTCGACTACTCCCACGCCAGCGGTTTCTATGCCGGCACCTGGGGCTCCAACGTTAGCTGGATCAGTGATCTCGCCGGTTACACAGGCTCCAGTCTCGAGCTTGATCTGTACGGCGGGTACAAGGGTAGCTTCGGCAAATCCGACTTCGGCTACGACGTGGGCGCGATCTACTACTACTACCCGGGCAAGAAGCTTTCGGGGACCATCGACGTCAATACCGCTGAGCTCTACGGCGCGCTGTCCTGGAAGTGGCTGTCGGCGAAGGTGAACTACGCCGCTACCGACTATTTCGGCGTCGACGAAGGAAAAGGCACCTACTACATCGACCTAAGTGCGGCCTATCCGATTGGCAACCTCTCGCTCCTGGCCCACTACGGGATCCTGCACGTCGCTGGCAGCCCGGGAGGTGCGAGCAATGACGACGCGTTTGGCTACAACGACTACAAGGTCGGCGCCAGCTACGCCCTGCCGCAGGGATTTACGGTCGGCGCCGTCTATACCGATACCAACGCGAAAGCGGCCGGCTACACGGTTAACGGCAAGAACTGGGCGGACGGTCAGTTCGCTCTCTACGTGCAGAAGTCGCTTTAAGCGCTGCGTGACAACAGCACTGGAGCGAACCTTGCCAAAGGAGCAAACATGAAACTCGTTATTGCCATCATCAAGCCCTTCAAGCTCGACGACGTGCGTGAAGCACTGTCGGAGGTGGGCGTGCAGGGCATTACCGTCACCGAAGTGAAAGGCTTCGGCCGGCAAAAGGGTCACACCGAGCTCTATCGCGGCGCGGAATATGTTGTCGATTTCCTGCCCAAGGTGAAGCTCGAGGTGGCAATCGAAGCCAGCCTGCTCGACCGGGTGATCGAGGCCATCAGCAAGGCCGCGCGCACCGGGAAGATTGGCGACGGCAAGATCTTTATCACCGATCTCGAACAGGTCGTGCGCATCCGTACCGGTGAAACCGGTAAGGGCGCACTGTAGGAGACCCAGACATGAGACTGCCATTTTCGTTTAAACATCTGATCGGCGCGCTGTTTGGCGTCATGCTGGCGTTCTCAGCGGCGGGCAGCTTTGCCGCCGACGAGCCAGCCAAGGCCGATGCCCCGGTGGCCACTGTGCAGGCGCCCGCGGCACCAGCTGCGGCTGCACCAGCCCCGACGGTCAGCAAGGGCGATACCACCTGGATGATGGTTGCCACGATCCTCGTGATCCTGATGACCATCCCCGGACTGGCGCTCTTCTACGGCGGCATGGTGCGATCGAAGAACATGCTGTCGGTGCTGATGCAGGTATTCACCATCTTCTGCCTCATAGCGGTATTGTGGGTGGTGTACGGCTACTCGCTCGCCTTCACGGCTGGCGGCAAGCTCAATTCCTTCATCGGCGGATTCGACAAGCTGTTCCTGAAGGGCATTACCGGAGACTCGATTGCCGAGACGTTCAGTAAGGGCGTCGGGATCCCGGAGCTGGTGTTCGTGATGTTCCAGCTCACCTTTGCCGCCATCACCACTGCGCTGATTGCCGGTTCGTACGCCGAGCGCATGAAGTTTTCCGCGGTGCTGGTGTTCTCGGCGCTGTGGTTCACGTTCTCTTACTTGCCGATGACGCACATGGTGTGGTTCTGGGGCGGCCCGAGCGCCTTCCAGGATCCGGCCGGCTTCCTGTTCACCAAGGGCGCGCTGGATTTCGCAGGCGGGACAGTGGTGCACATCAATGCCGGTATTGCCGGTCTGATGGGCGCACTGGTGCTCGGCAAGCGAATCGGCTACGGCAAGACCGCCATGCCGCCGCATAACCTGACGATGACCATGATCGGTGGCTGCCTGCTGTGGGTTGGGTGGTTCGGCTTCAATGCCGGCTCCAACCTGGAAGCGACCGGCACGGCCGTGGTCGCGCTCGCCAACACCGTGTTCGCAACGGCTGTGGCAGCACTCGCCTGGACATTTGCGGAGTGGATCGCCAAGGGCAAGCCGAGCATGCTGGGCGGCGTCTCCGGTGCGGTCGCAGGTCTGGTCGGTATCACGCCAGCCTGCGGCTTCGTCGGCCCAATGGGTGCACTCGTAATCGGCATAGCAGCTGGTGTGATCTGCTTCTGGGCAGTGGCCTCGCTGAAGAACATGCTGGGCTACGATGACGCGCTCGATGCCTTCGGCGTACATGCCATTGGAGGAATCGTTGGTGCGATCCTCACCGGCGTGTTCGTGGCGCCGAAGCTTGGTGGTTCCGGTGTGTTCGACTATGCCACCAACAAGGTCGGTGACTTCGACATGGGCGCCCAGATCGTCAGCCAGCTCTGGGGTGTCGGCACGGCGATTGTCTGGTCCGGCGTGGTGAGCCTGGTGCTCTTCAAGCTGGTCGACATGGTCATGGGATTGCGCGTCAAGGAAGAGGCCGAGCGCGAGGGGCTGGATGTCGCCGAACATGGCGAGAAGGCCTACAACCCGTAAGTTTCCTCCTTCTGAGTTCCTCAGATTATCGGGCGCCCTAGTGGCGCCCGTTTTTTTTGTGGCGCTACCGACTGTCATGCGCCAGGTTCAGACGTGGCGGGCCGTATCTTGCGTCCCTGTGCGCAGGAGGACCCAGTCGCGGGCACCCTCAACAACGGACCACGAACCCGGCAATCGGGTCTGCCGTGGCGACGACCAGCGTCACCGAGAGAACTGTGTCCGGATCAATCAGCGTGCGACCAGACGCTCGCGCAGGAACTCCGGCGCTGCCAGGGCGGCGGCGTGAATCTCGGCGTTGTAATAGCGCGTCGTGAAGCTCTTGCGCGCCGCATCGCCCACACGAAAGCCGCAGCCCGTGCCGCGCTTACAGCCGAGCGTGCCGCTCCACCATCCGGAGGGATAGGTGCACTGGGGGAAAAACAGCGTGGCGCTGTCGGCAAAGCCCGCTGCCCGCAGGCGCGTCTGCACGGCAACGATCAGGTCGGCATGAAACAACGGTGATTCGCTCTGCCCGACCAGCACGCCATCCGGACCGAGTGCGCGATGGCAGTGCTGATAGAACTCCTCCGAGAACAGGCCAGCCGCCGGCCCGACCGGATCGGTTGAGTCCACTATGATCACGTCATAGGAATCCGGCGCGCTGTCCGCGATCCACTGAATGCCATCCGCGAAATGAAGGCGCGCTCGAGGATCGCGATTGGAGGCGCACAATTCCGGGAAGAACTGCTCGGCGACCCGCGTGACGCGCTCATCGAGCTCCACCTGCTCAGCGAGCTGAACACCGGCGTGCTTCAGCACTTCGCGCAGCGTTCCGCAATCGCCCCCGCCGATCACCAGCACGCGCCGCGGATCGGGGTGCGTAAACAACGCCGGGTGCGACATCATCTCGTGATAGACGAAGTTGTCGCGATCCGTGACCATCACCAGCCCATCTAGCGTCATCAGTGTGCCGAAGGTTTCGGTCTCGAAAATCTCGATGCGCTGATAGGCGCTCCGCTCGTCATGCAGCTTCTTGGCGAGCTTGAGCGAAATCGCAGAGCCCTGTTCTGCCCATTGTTCGGTGTACCAGGAATCATCAAGTGACATGCGTGTGCGCCGCTGGCGGATGGGGGAGCGGCTAGTATACTAGCGCCACCAAACGGGCGGCTAGGCGAGCGAACTTCAATGACCTGGAACATCCAGAAGGCGCGCGATACCTACAACATTGCGCACTGGAGCAACGGCTACTTCGACATCAACGATCGCGGTGAGCTGATCTGCCGTCCCGATGCGCGCACCGATCACGCGGGGGTAAATCTCTACGAGCTCACACGCCGCTTTTCGCAGCACGATCTGACGCTGCCGGTGCTGGTGCGATTTTCCGGCATCCTCGCCCATCGGGTCTCGGAATTGTGCGGGGCTTTCGATCAGGCGATGCGCGCCGAGGAGTATCGCGGTCGCTATACCGCCGTGTACCCGATCAAGGTGAATCAGCAACGCAGTGTCGTCGATGCGCTGCTTGCCCACGGCGGCGAGCGCCTCGGTCTGGAGGCCGGCTCCAAGCCGGAGCTGCTCGCGGTACTTGCGCGCTCGCGCCCTGATGGCGTGGTGGTCTGCAACGGCTATAAGGATCGGGAGTTTATTCGTCTCGCGCTGATCGGAAAGCAACTCGGTCACCGTGTCTACATCGTGGTGGAAAAGCTCGCAGAGCTCGAGCTCGTGATCCGCGAATCGCGCGCGCTTGGCGTCTCGCCGCTCATTGGGGTTCGGGTCCGGCTTGCCTCGATCGGCGTTGGCAAGTGGCAGAATACCGGCGGAGACAAGTCCAAGTTCGGATTGTCGGCGAGCGAGGTATTGCGCGTGGCCGAGCGTCTGCGCGCCGAGAATCTGCTCGAAGCGCTGCAGATGGTCCATTTTCACATGGGCTCTCAAATCGCCAATATCCAGCACATCCAGTCAGGCATGCGTGAGGCAGCGCGCTACTATGCCGAGCTCATCAGGCTGGGCGCCGCCGTCCGCGTCATCAACGTCGGCGGGGGGCTTGGCATCGATTACGAAGGGACGCGCTCGCGCAGTTTCTGCTCCATGAACTACTCCGTGCAGGAGTACGCGCACAACATCGTGCATGCACTCGCCGAGATCTGTCGTACCCACCAATTGCCGCAGCCCGACATCGTGAGCGAGTCGGGGCGCGCGCTGACCGCGCACCATGCGATACTGATTACCAACGTTCTCGACATTGAACGCGCCTTTGGTGCCGACGGGCCGACGGCACCGGCGCCGGACGAGCCGCGCATCCTGCATGATCTCTGGGCGGCCCGGACCGCGCTCGCGAGTCGGCCGGCACTCGAGGTCTATCATGATGCGGCGCACTATCTGAGTGAGGCGCAGGGCATGTTCAACCATGGCGTGTTGAGCTTGAAGGAGCGCGCCCGCGCCGAGCGGCTGTATTTCTCCATCTGCCAGGAAGTGCGTGCTCGCCTGACGCCCGGAACTCGCGCGCATCGTGAGGCGCTTGATGAGCTGAACGAGAAGCTGGCCGACAAGTACTTCTGCAATTTCTCGCTATTTCAGTCGATGCCGGATCACTGGGCGATCGACCAGATCTTCCCGGTCTTGCCACTCAACCGGCTAAACGAGGAGCCGACGCGCCGCGCCGTACTCCAGGACATCACCTGCGACTCGGACGGTCGAATCGATCTCTATGTAGACGGCGAAGGTGTCGAAACCAGTTTGCCGCTTCATCCATCGCGCGAAGGGCACGAAGCCGGCGAAGCAGAGCGCTATCTGCTCGGGATCTTTCTGGTCGGCGCCTACCAGGAGATCCTTGGGGACATGCACAACCTGTTCGGCGACACCGATTCCGCGCATGTCGAGCTGGCGAGCGACGGGAGTTACACGCTGACGCAGACGCGTCGCGGAGATTCCGTAGGATCGGTATTACGCTACGTGCACTTCGATCCGGAGGACTTGCTGGCGGCCTACCAGAACAAGGTGGCGGCCGCCACTTGGCTCGATGGCACCGACCGCAAGCGCTGCCTGGATGAGCTTGCGGCCGGTCTCGAGGGCTACACCTATCTTGAGGATTAGCCGGCCGGCTTCTTGATCTTAAGCGCCAGTGTGCGCGTGATGCCCAACTGTTTCAGCCGCTGTTCCGTGGCATCGAGCTTGTCGAGCTTCTCGTAGGGACCTAGACGCACGCGGTAGTAGTCGCCCCGGCCCTCAATTGAGACCCTCTGGATTTGCGCCACCAGTCCGGCCAGTGCCAAGCGCGCCTTGAGCTCGTCAGCATCCTTGAAATTGTTGAACGACCCCGCCTGCAGCACATAGCTCACGCCCGGCTCGGTGCGCTCGGCCTTCGCCGCTCTCTCAGCAGTGCGCACGCCGCGCTCGGGCAGCAAGGTCTCGGTTTCGGGCAAGATGGTGTAGAAATCGTAGCGGGCCTTGCTGCTTTTCGGCGGTTCAGCGGGCTTTCTCGTCTCCTCGGCCTTGCGGGCTGGCGCGGTCTTCGACGGAGTGCTGAACAGGCTCGCGACACCTTCTCGCGAGTGCCATCGCCGATCAACGAACTGCCACAGGAGCACGATGAGTACGCCGATGCCAACGCCCAGTCCGAGCGTGAGCCAGACTCGTCGACGCCCGCGTCTACTACCCGATGAACGCCGGCGCGCCTGCGCCACTACATGCTCTCCGGCGCCGAGACGCCGAGGATGCCGAGACCGTTGGCAATGATTTGACGCGTCGCGCCGATCAGGTTGAGTCGCGCATTGCGCAGCGCACCATCCTCGACGAGAAAAGTGTGGCTGTTGTAGTACAGGTGAAAGTCGGCGGCCACCTCGCGCAGGAAGTGGGCGACCTGATGTGGCTCATGGGCAAGGGCTGCCGCTTCGATGACGTCCGGATAGCGCGCGAGTCGCGCGAGCAGCGCCTGCTCGTGCACTTCGGTGAGCCGTTCGAGCGCGTCATTGCCCTGCGCCATGTCATGGGCGTGGCCCTTTTCAGCCGCCTGACGGAAAACACTGCAAACGCGTGCGTGCGCATACTGCACGTAGTAGACGGGGTTATCGGCACTCTGCGATCTGGCGAGATCGAGATCGAAGTCCATGTGCTGCTCACAGCGTCGCAAGACATAGAAGAATCGCGCGGCGTCGTTGCCAACCTCACGCCGGAGCTCGCGCAGCGTGACGAATTCGCCGGAGCGGGTGGACATCTGTACCTTCTCGCCACCCTGGTAGAGCACGGCGAACTGCACCAGCAGCACGTCGAGCCGTGCCGGGTCATCGCCAATCGCTGCGAGGGCCGCCTTCACTCGCGGCACATAGCCGTGGTGATCCGCGCCCCAGATGTCGATCACGCGGGCAAAGCCGCGCTCGAGCTTGTGCGCGTGGTAGGCAATATCGTGTGCGAAGTAGGTCTTCTGGCCGTTTTCGCGCACCAGCACGCGGTCCTTCTCGTCACCGTAATCAGTGGAGCGAAACCACAGTGCCCCCTCCTTCTCATAGGCGTGACCACTGGCGCGCAGGCGGTCAATGACACGCTCGGCCGCACCGGTCTCGATCAGCGCCCGCTCGGAATACCACTCGTCGTAGGTGACGCCAAACTCTTCAAGGTCCTGGCGAATATCGTCCAGAATGACGCGCAGCCCCAGGTCGAAAACCGTGCGGTAGTCCGTCGGACCGAGCAACGACTTGGCGCGTTCGATTAGGCTATCGATGTGCCGTTCCTTGTCTCCGCCGCGTGGTTCGTCCGGGGGCACGTTCCCAAACACGCTGGCCGCGGGCTGCCGGTAACGGTCGGCGCTTTCCCGGTGCAGCGTGGCCGCGATGTCGTATATGTAGTCACCCTTGTAGCCATTCACCGGAAAGGCGAATTTCTCGCCGCAGAGTTCGAGGTAACGCAGCCAGACGCTGGTGGCAAGAATGTCCATCTGCCGACCGGCGTCATTGATGTAGTACTCGCGATGCACGTGAAAGCCCGCCGCNNAGGTAGAGCCCTGGGCCAAAATCTCCCGCACCACCGCGGTCTGCGCATCGGGGGACAGAAAGAAGTTAATGAAGCCCGGTCCGGCAATCTCCACTCTTGCGATCTTGTCGGAGCTTGGCAGCGCTTTGACAAGTCGTTCCGCCACCTCGCGCGGCTTCATCCCGGCTGGTTTGGCGAGCAGCAACGCGAGGTTGGTGGCGAAGTCGCCATGTTCCTTGGTACGCGCATGCTCGACGCTGATTGTTATTTCGTTTCCCGCCGGTAGCGCGCCGGTCGCCTGCAAACCGTGCAGGGCATGGCGCAACAGTTCTTCAATCGCGTGCTTCAAGGGGGGTTCCACAGTTATGCCGGGATCGGGCGTGCTTCGATTCTACCGGGCGCGTCCGGAGCCGAGAAGGCCGCTCGCACCTGTTGGCCGGCGCGCTGGCGCGGGCAACTGTCGTGGCGCAGATGCTACTGGCACAGCAGATCGCCCGTGGTGTGAAAAGACGCAAGAACGATTGTCGCTGCCTGTTCTGGTTCGGCGTCGTTGTTCAGCGCATAGACGCGCGCGAATTCCCTGAGCGAACCATGTGGGGGGGCAAGAACCTTCAGGGATCAGTCCATACCGACGCACCGAGCCTACGGGTGACCTGCCCTGCGCGCAAAGGCGACGGGTCGTCGCGCACCTGGCAGTCCCAAATCACGAAACAAGCGGTTCCAGCATTCGGCCACAGTTGTACGCGAGGAGAAATGATAGCTAGGGCTTGCCTCGGCGCCGTTCGGTGGTGCCCCTTCAATACCAAATTAGTGAAGGGGATCGGGCGCGCCTAAGTGGCGGCGTTTGGTTCAGCGAGTAGCGATTCCAGTTCCCGTTGATTCGCACGCTGCATTGGCCGACCGTCCACCGGGCTAAGCGGGGTCTCGCGGGCAGCCGCGTGTGTCAGAACGCATACTTCGATTGGCACACCGTCCGCCACAAACCGGTAGGCCGGTACACGCAATTCGCGGTCGCCGCCAAATCGTAACCGGCGCTCGCCCTGATCCGCTGGTATGCGGTGTTCGGCAAACAGCAGGGCGATCTCTTCGGGCGTATCTGCACAGATATGCAGTTGCACCTCGCTGCTCGGCGTGACAATCCCGGTCAGCACCGGGCCGACCAGTCGCGGCTCGTGATGGGCAAGGAATCGCATCGCCTCGAGCGCAGCCGCGCGCAGCCGCCCGAGATCCGAGGCAAGCCGCGCGCTGTGAAATAGCGCAAGATATTGTCGCAGCGCTTCCTCGACCTCATGGTTGCTGGGAAGATTTTTTCCTTCCGGAAGATTCAGGCGCTGGGTCGCGCGACGCTTGGCCAGCTGAAAGTCGTTCACACCCTCCTCCGCCATGATGCGCGCGGCTTCAGCGCAAACTCGTTGCCGGGCAGCACTCGATGTGGAGGGTCGACCTCGGGCCAGGTGTGCGTCGCGCGCGCGCATCAGAAGAGTTGCTTGCGCACGTTGTCGGGAGGCGGTTGGGGAGGCGGTGTGGCGTCGGGCGACCCTTCGTTCGCCTTGTCCCTTGTTGACGACGCGCCCGGGCCCGCCGGCGTCTCGGCCACTTCGGCGAGCGGTCCCTGAGTCTGGGTCTCGGTACCCTTTACGAAGTACTCCTCCATGGAGTCGATATCGTTCTCATCTGACGGTAGTCCGGTCTCCCGATTTACGCGCGCGGTGACAACATCCTCTGGTGCCGTGAGTGGCTGCTCGGCCACACCGTCCAGCGCAACACGCATGTAGTCGATCCACATCGGCAGCGCCGCCCGCCCGCCGGTTTCTCCGCGACCAAGCGAGGCCGGTTGATCGAAGCCAACCCATGCGGTCGTCACGACGCTCGAGTTGAATCCCGAGAACCAGGCATCGCGATAGTCATTCGTCGTTCCGGTCTT
>DKBM01000094.1:5894-72897 GCA_002451215.1 Proteobacteria bacterium UBA6900 | reverse complement strand
GTGATTTCGCGCACGCGCTCGGCGATATTGTCCTCGCGATAGAAGACCGGGTAGTCGCAGCCATTGGCCATGGCGATCTTGGCCTTTTCCTTTGAGCCCACGCAGCCGATGACGGTTGCGCCCAGGTGCTTGGCCCACTGGCATAGCATGAGGCCCACGCCGCCGGATGCGGCATAAACCAGAATCGTATCTCCGGCCTTGACCGGATAGGTGCGAAACAGCAGGTAGTGGGCGGTCAGTCCCTTCAGCATCATGGTGGCCGCGGTTTTGTCGTCGATGGAATCCGGAATCTTGACGAGACGCTGGGCGTCGATGATTCGCTCTTCCGCGTAGCCGCCAGCCACCATCGGGTAGGCAACGCGGTCGCCTTTCTTTAGTTCAGTAACGCCTGAGCCCAGTTCCTCGACGACACCGGCGGCCTCCATGCCCAAGACAGCGGGCAGCTCGCCCGGCGGGTAAATGCCGGCGCGCATGTAGACGTCGATATAGTTGAGGCCGCAGGCCCCTTGGCGCAGGCGCACTTGCCCAGGGCCGGGTTTACCGACTTCTATCGTGTCCCACTGCAATACCTCGGGGCCTCCGGTACGGTGGATGCGAATAGCGTGCGTCATGAACGTTCTCCCTTAATTTCGATGGGGCCAGCTACGATTGATCTGCAGACCGGACATTCTAGCGCGAGGGGAACTGTAGCTGTTGGGTTTGGCGCTGATTTAAGCGGGTCGGTGCCCCATCAACGGACGAGCGAACGACGACGTCGGGTCAGAGCATGATTCTCCAAAAAATATTTAAGGAACCGCGAAAACCGGGGTGGGAGGGCAGTTGTCGCCAATGCGAGAGACATTTGTGCCCTCACTCGAATTGTTCGCCCGGGGGGTGGCGCTTTACTGGTGATGCCGCTGGGTCCGCTGTGCAAAGGGCAGGGTACCCAAATGCTGCCGAACGGGCTCACATCGACATTAGCAACGCGTCGAACCCCGGTATCCTCTCGCGCAGCTCATCAAGTGAAACCTCCAGGGCGCCGGTGTCGACGGCACGAGTGCCGCCGGCATCGCGCACAACAACCGCGTATGGTTCCTTGGCAGCAGAGAACCAGACGCGAGCGTTGCCCCTATCCGAGTGCAGCACAACGCGCTCGATGGGCAGCAGGGTTGTAGCCCCGACGCTAACCGGCTTACCGGCACGCAGTGTCTCGACGTGAGTGGTCCGCTCAGGCATGTTTTACCCTCAGGGTGCGCCACGCCCGGATCGATGGGGGCGAGAGCGCGAAGGCGGTGGCCAGCGCCAGGAATTGGAGGGGAACCAGCCGGACCCGGCCATTGATCTCGAATTCGAAAGTCGGATCCACGAATTCCGGTTCGATCCGGACTTCGGCGTTGCGCAGGTTTTGTGCCGCCGCATTCAGCGGTCCCAGGAATGCCCACAGCCGGCCGGTATCCGCCGGATCGCCGAGACCCAAGCGTATCCGAACGCTAAGTTGGTGCAGGTGGGCGGCACGCACAAGATCCTTGACGAGGCTGTAGACCCGCTGGCGAAACGCCGCTTGCCTGAGTACCGCAACAACATTGGCACGACCGCGTTCTTCGGATTTTACCCGCGCCTTGGAGGCTTTCGGTCGCGGCGGACGCGGCGGGGAGACGCCGGTGACCGGGATGCGAAACCGCAGCAGCCCGAACAGCCAGCGTATCGTGATCTCGCCCTTGAAGGCCTCGATGCCTTCCAGTCGGAATGCCGCGTCCACGGGCACGGCGAGCAACAGCACCACTAGCCCCAGCAGGACCGCAATGACCAGCACTACGCTCACCGGTGGCGCGGCCTAGCCGGCGGCTGGTTTGGTCGGCGCGAATTTGCCGGCGACGTCCGCGATCTTGTCCATCAACGAGGCGGCGCCGCCCTTGACGGTTTCAAGGCGCACGCCGTCCTTGTTGACGATGACGAGCGCGACCGGCTTGACGCCACCACCACCACCCGTGCCGCCGCCGCTGCCGGCACCCTTCTTGGGGTCGGTGCCTTCGCCACCGCCAACGCCGAAACCAAAGCCGACGCTGATCAGCGGGATCAGGGTATTGCCATCCACCGTGATCGGCTCGCCGACCACGGTCTTGGTGTTCAGCATGCGTTCGATTTCGCCGATGGCCTTGCCAAACAGATTCTCCATGTCTTTCATGATTGCCTCCTTCGCGGGACGGATAGAGGGAGTGACGCGTTCCGGTGGTTACGAATGCGGGAGCGCGGGGAATCGTAGTGAGTATTTAATGACGAGGTGCCGCCGGGTACTTTGATTTGAATCAATTCGTAAAACGAGACCTGGACGATCCCGGGTTGGTATCATCGATTGCCAGAAAGCGGATGATGCAGCCGTTCACTCAGTGATGAAGCGAGGTCGCCATGAAGAAGCTGAAGCATGAGGCAGAGCTGGTCAAGGCAGCTATTCTCGCGGGCATGAAGTATGGGGTGGAACGGGGTGCCGTGGTGTTCGAGCCGACCGATTCGGCCAGCGAGAAGATCCGTTTCATCTACCGGCTGCTGATCCACGACAAGATTATTCAGCCCTTGCCGGAAGATCAGGTGACGGAACTGACCATGAAGCACAAGCTGGCCATCTGGTATTCCAGGCAACTGCCGAAGGACCATCCGCTTCTCAAGTAAACGCCAAAATGGGGTCAGCGCACTTAAGTGTGAGCATTAGGGCTGCTGACCCCTTTTCACTATTATCAAATCTCGAGAACGCAGTTGCACGATAGCTACTCGGACGACGGAAGGAGCGGGACATGTTGCCAGTGCTTGTTCGATACGTAACGTTGCTTGCGCTCTTGGCAACTTTTTCGGCACCGGCAATGGCACAGAACTGCGGCTGGTCCAAGATAGACCACAGGGTCAACTACGACGCATCGGGAGCCTGGAACCCAGACGTCTATCGTGGACTGCTTGGCGCGCTGTCGATTGCCCAGGTCGGGACTGCAGTCTGGGAAGGATCTGAGTCGCGACTGGGAAAGACGATGTGGCAGGGCATCGACTCGCAGCTTCTCGCCGGCGTGACGGCGAGCGTTGGCAAGCGCATCTTCACGCGCGTGCGGCCCAGGGATCAGGACGACCCCTGTCTCTGGTTTGAGGGTAGCTCGAATGACAGCTTTCCCAGTTTCGAGGCGTCCGTTGCCGCCGCGTTGGTCACGCCCTATGTGCTCGAATACGGCAGCGAGTATCGGGCGACCTATGCTGCGCTCTTGCTGCCGCTCTATGTTGGCGTTGGCCGGATCAAGAACCAGGCGCACTGGCAAACCGATGTTCTGGCCGGTTGGGTGATCGGCGGCCTTTCCGGCTGGTACGCGCACAGCCGCGACGTTCCATTCCTGATTCAGCTGCTCCCCGGCGGGGTCATGGTGGGACTGCACAAAAAGTTCTAGCCGGTTGGGGCTAGCCCCTGTTGCCCGGATCACCAAGGTAGCGCCATGGCCTCCAATGCCACCATCTTCAAAGCCACGCTGCAAATTGCCGACATGGATCGCAACTACTATGCCGACCACGCCCTCACGCTGGCGCGGCATCCTTCCGAGACCGACGAACGCATGATGGTGCGGCTGTTGGCGTTTGCGCGGCATGCCAACGAGTCGCTGGAGTTTGGTCGCGGCCTGAGCACCGAAGACGAGCCTGATCTGTGGCAGAAGGATCTGACCGGGGCCATCGAGCTCTGGATTGAGGCAGGCCAGCCGGATGAGCGAAGCCTGCGCAGGGCCTGCAGCCGCGCGCGCCAGGTGTGCGTCTACAACTACGGTGGGCGTGGCGCCGACTTGTGGTGGGAACAGAACCGCGCTGCGCTGGAACGCCTCGACAATCTGACGGTGATGAACCTGCCTTGGGAGGCAACTCGCGCCTTGGCCGGGCTCGCGCAGCGTAACATGCAGCTGCAATGCACCCTTCAGGAAGGGCAGGCCTGGATCACGGACGGGAAGCAGGTGGTGCAAATTGAGCCCCACGAGCGCAAGCGCGCCGGTGAACTGCCGCGCCGGTGACAAGACCTCGCAGGTATTGCCGGTTGCCTTGTATCGGGCCAGCGCCCGTGGCAAACAACCTATTCCTGATAGCGATTGTTGCTAATATGCCGGGCTCTATACGATAACCGGCTTCCAGGCTGCTATGACGAATCCTGTCCCGCCGCTGCGTTTCATTCCGTTTCGAAAGCACGACGTCATCGAGATGTGCCTTGGGCGCGGCGAGCTGGATGCCGACGCGCAGCCGCAGTTCCGCGAGTTCTGTCGATTGCTGCAGAGTGTCGTGCACTTCGAATTTCATGCGCTACTCGAGGCGCTGAAAGACAGTTATGCCGGCAGCGACCCGGATGCAGACACCCGTCGCCTGGACAACGACACGCATAATGCGGCGTCCGAGGCGCGCACGGTCGAGTTGTTGGCCGACCTGCTTAACAGGGCGAACTATGAAAAGCTGACCCGAGCTGATGTGGAACAGGCATTACATGAGTCATCGCTCTTCCAGATCCGCTTGCACGTCAACTTTGACGACTTCTCGGAAGTGCTGCTGTTCTGCCGTGGCGCCGAGCAACGCGAGGAAACCTTGCGCACCTGGTGGGGCCTGCGGCGTCGCACGCTACGTTTTACCAACTATGAGCGGGTGGTGCTCTATCTGCGCTTCCGACCGGATTACGATCCAGGCAAGGCCACGATTCCGATTGCAACACGCGGCGCGGTACTGCTGAAGCTGTTTCAGAACGTGCCCAAGGCCGATCTGGAAATGTTGTTTCCCAACACCCGCATTCGCATGCGCAACATCGACAAGCTCATGATCGGCGTGCCGGCAGCGGTCAGCGGCGGCGTTATTGTCGCCACCAAACTTAGCGCCACCCTGGTTTTGTTTGGTTCGTTGCTTGGTTTCTGGTTGGGGTTACAGGCAAAGCCGGTACAGCTCGACGCAGCCGCGCTGACGGCGCTATTCGTGGGGCTCGCGACCCTGGGCGGCTTTATCTGGCGGCAGTTCAATGTCTACAAGAACCGCAAGCTGAGGTTCATGCAGTCGCTGACACAGAATCTCTACTTCAAGAATCTCGACAATAATGCCGGTGTGTTCCACCGCCTGCTGGACGAAGCTGAAGAGGAGGAATGCAAGGAAGCGATCCTCGCGTACTACTTCTTGGTGGCACGGGCGCAAGCACTGACGAGTGCTGAGCTCGACGCCGCGATCGAACAGTGGTTTCGGGAACGCTGGCAGTGCGAGATCAATTTCGAAATTGAGGATGGCTTGAACAAGCTAAAAGAAGCGGGGCTCGTGAACTGCAGTCAGGACCGATGGTCTGCCGTTTCGCTCAAAGAAGCAATGCAGCGACTCGACAAGCGCTGGGATGACTATTTCCGGTTCGCCAATCCGGAATAGCAGCGTCAATGTTGTGGCCCGGTAATCGGGTGTGACCGGACGAGTTGCGACCGCAGCTCGTACGAGGATCAGGAGCCGGATCGCTAGCGCTCGGGACTCGATTCAGAAAACAGCAGACCCCGGCGGAAGCAGGGTCTGTGCAAATGCGGACCAATCAAATCGGGCAGGGTGCATTTCCGCTCAAGACGATACGCCCAACATGAGTTACCAGCGTTTAACCAATGAATTTGCGCTCACCTCACAGCATGAAAAATGTCCACTGCAATGAGCGTAACAGGTTCCTTCCCGTCATTGCGGTGCCAATGCGTCGTATTCTTGCTCGCGGAAGTAGTGTCGCCCGGTTGAAATCGTTTTTCCGTACCGTCTGCAAAAATTACTGTGTCCGTCCCGTGGAGAAAATAGACCACCGAGGGGCGGTCTTTGTGACTATGGATGCCTATGTGACCACCCGGTTCTATGGTAAGTACCCGCAGCCGCAATTGCCGACCCGTCATGCCGTCAATCTCGGACCCCAGGTCAATGATCTGGGTCTTCGTCGTCTTGAATCCTACGTTTCCCTTTGGTGCAGCTTGCTGTGCAAGGGCGACCAGTGGTCCCCAACTCAGGACCAGGGCCAATAGAACTGCGCAAGAAATGGTGTGGCGTTTCACGAGACCTCCTTCTGTTGGCTGCGTTTAGAAAACGGCGAACTGCAACAACTCCCGGAGGCTCAATGTGAATCTGGACTGTGGCTAGACTCCCCGTTGTCGCGAGGTCTGGTTGGTCGCGTTCCAAAGAAAGACCAGATGCTGCGAGCAGGCGATATCGCACAGTCCAGCGTGCACGTTCTTTGTTCCTGTATCCTCCTAATTCCTTGTTGAGTCAATGCAAGTGTTTTTATGGATCGCCGACAGAGCCAGAGTCCTGAGCAATCCGTGAGAGGGATGACTTTGCATGAAAGAGGATAGAATTTAGGCTGCAAAACCAGGTCGATCCCCCTTACAAGCTGATGAAGCAAATTGATTTCAGGCTCCTGGGAATCGCCGGCGGAATCCTGGCGATCGCGTTTACCTCTGCAGGGGTAGCCATTTATCTCTTCCGCTATTTTCTTCCACAGGTGGCGGCAGACACGATCTGGGACGAACTCACGGGTCCGACGATCGCAGCCCTGGTAATCCTCGGTATCAAATCGCTTCTTTACCGTGAGAAGGTCTTTCATCTCATGGTGGCGGCGGACGTGCCCGGTTTGAGCACTGTCAGTCTCTACTTGCTCCGCCGGCGCCGTGGGTGGGGCATGGTATTCATGCCCAGGTTCCGGCGGGAAGCCTTGATCAATGACAGGGATGCATTCATTCGCAACATCTTCTGGTGGGGAGTTTATGGCGTGGATGATTGCAGGCTGTGCATCAGGTTTGGAGATAGCGACATGAATTGCCGCTACGTGGATCTGCCAAGGGCGCTGTACCGGCCGCACGCCACGATCCGGGTGCGCCTCAGCGAGCTGAACGAGGATCAACCCCTGGTCGTATCGCATCAGCATGTCGAGTAGATATCTGACCCTTCTGATCTGCATTGCCCCGTAGCGCAAGCCTGGGCCAAAGAGCGATATCAGCCGGTATTGGCCTTAACCTCCCGCTGGCCGAAGCGCTTTTGTAACGCGCAACATTCGAGCATGCGACCTTCTGGCGAACCCCTTGCCTAATCACTGCTGATGTCGCTCAATAGCCCCGATGCCTGATCGCTCGGCGCTCTGCGAGGGAAGCAGCGATGTCAGTAGTGGGTCCCTATGTTCACAACATTGATCCCATCATCGGATCAATTTTCGGCATGTACCTCTGGTGGTATGGGCTGACCTATGCCCTGGGATTCCTGAATGCCCATCTGTCCATAAGACGGGAGCGGGTGCAGCTCGGTCTTTCCATGCGATCGGTCTACAACCTAAGCCTCTTTCTGGCGGGCGGCGTACTTGTTGGTGGGCGTTTCATCGAAGTGGCCTTTTATGAATGGCCGTTCTACCGCGAACACATTGATTTGATTCCGCGCTATTGGCTCGGCGGAATGGCGACTCACGGATTGTTGTTTGGTGGCCTGGTCGGCGTCTGGTTGTTTTGCCGGCTCCACTCCAGGCCATTTCTGCGGGTCACGGATGCGCTGGCGATAGCGGCGGCATTCATCCTCGGCGTAGGGAGGATAGGGAACTTCATCGACGGGCAGATCGTGGGCAGCGTTACCACCGTCTGGTGGGCCGTCAAATTCCCGGACGCGGAGGGCTTCCGTCATCCCGTCGTGCTTTATGACGGGTTGAAGAATCTGATGATTATTCCAGTTCTCTGGATTGTGGCCAGGTGGAGACCGCCCACCGGAGTGCTCACCGGAATTTTTCTTTTTCTGTATGGCTTCCTCAGAATCTTCATCGACTTCTTCCGCGAGTACCCCACCAGCCTGATGGGGCTGGCAACCGGACAGGTGCTCAACATTCTGATGTCGCTGCTTGGCCTTGCCCTGATAGTCGCTCCATTCTGGCGCAAGCGTGGCAGGGCCAAATTTACTGTTGCTGGCACGGTCATCCCGGAGGATAGCGTGGCGTCCGCCGCCATCGGCTGGCGACGCGTCCTGTTTGTGGCGCTTCTCCTGTTTTCACTGGTCATTCCGAGCGATTGGACGCAGGATGTTCCGGCTCGCTATGGAAAGCGGCACGCGGGCATTGCCTATTCGAACATCTACCCGAGAATCGACACCTCGCCGCCGGGCGCGCAGCCGAAGCCTGACTCGGCAGAAGTGCTGAACCAATCCATGCAGCCGACTCGCTGACGCCTCGTGGCAGATCGGTACTGTCTGCTAACCAAGCCTTCGCGGACCTCTTTTCTTTGGCCCGCACGGGGCAACTGACTCGCAAGAAAGATTCATTCTCCGGGACCTAAACGGTCCCGCGATGCGTCATTACCCTTAGGCACATTACTGGGTTTGATGTTTGAACCACGGCGAGTGCTCGCGGCCCGACATGGTCGGGTCGTCCATCCACTTAACTTCAGGTCAGGAGCGAATCATGTCTGAGAAGAGAAAGCTTGTGGTTGTCGTCACCCGGGGTCTCGATGACGAGCGTTCGTCGGTCGCACTGAGCGTGGCAAACAGTGGCATCAATTCCGGTCTCGAGGTCACGATGTTTCTCGTTAGCGCGGGGGTCGATTTGGCGCGCCGGGGCGCCACCGCCGTGGCCCAGTTGAATCCGCTCGACCCGCCGTTGGGCGAGATGCTCGATAACTTCATGGCGAGCGGGGGCAACATTCTGGCTTGTCCGCCCTGCGCCAAGGTGCGCGGCTACGGCCAGAATGACCTGGTCGAGGGCGTTCGCGTGACGAGTTCGACCGCCATGCACGAGCTAATCGGCCAGGGCGCCGCGACGCTGAGTTTTTAGGGGTCATTGACGCAAGTCCCGCTCCCGGTCCCGGAATTTTTCTCGATGTTCCGGGACCTGGGACCCCGGGAAATGCGTCTAGAGAAGTAGGGGCAGCCAAAATGAATCAGAACATGCGGATTTATCTGCCAGCGAGGGGGAAAAGCCATGTGTGAGCTACTTGCCATGAGTTCCAGTCGGCCTGCCGAAGTGGGCGAATATCTCGCCCAACTCATCCCGCGCGGGGGGAAGACCGGTCCGCACGCTGACGGTTGGGGGGTCGCGTACTACGAGGGACGCGCGGCGCGGGTCTTCAAGGATCCGACACCTGCTGCCGAGAGCCGCTTTCTTGCCATGCTGGCGCAACATCCGTTCAGGAGCACCGCCGTGATTGCCCATATCCGCCGGGCCAATCCGGCCATATTCGGGCGGGCCACGGCGAACACCCATCCCTTCGAGCGCGAATGGAACGGACGCTCCTGGGTCTTTGCCCATAACGGCAAGCTGCCCGGCTTGCACGAGAAATGCGCTCGTGCAGACACCCGCTTTCAGCCGCTTGGTGATACGGACTCGGAACTGGCATTCTGCTATATCCTCGATGCCATCGCGCACGGAATTGGCCGGGACCGACATTTCTCACCGACTGTGCTGGTGGATACCATTCAACCGGTGGTGGACGAGTTGGCGACGTTCGGAGAGTTCAATTTCATTCTCAGCGACGGAGAATGCCTTTATGTCCACGCCCATACCAATCTGCACCGGCTGCAACGAACGGTTGCCACCGAACAGGGTGTTAACAAGATGACTCTGCTGGCGACCGACCCATTGACCGCAGAGCCCTGGCGGCGACTGGAATCGGGCAGCATCCATGTCTACCAGCATGGCGAAGAGATTCTCGAGCAGGAACAATTAATGGTGCCGCAGCACTGGCCGGTACCAAGTGCGGTACTTCTAAGCGCAGCGATATAGTCTGGATGTCTAGTGACCGATCCGGACACAAAAGCCTGGTTCAGCCGCAATATCGAACAGTGCATGGACTCCCTGTACGGGCTGGCGCTGCGTCTGACCCGAAACAATGCGAATGCGGAGGATCTGGTCGCCGAATCTGTTGCCAAGGCGTGGTCAGCCCTTGCAACGCTGGAAGACAAAGAGCGCTTTCGTCCGTGGCTGTTTCGCATCTTGCACAATTGCTACATCAGCGAATATCGCAAGAAGTCGGTTCGCCCTGTTGAATATGGCTACGACGATATTGTTGTTGATAGAAAGGAAGACGATATTACGGGCTTCTTGATCGAACAGCCCGACGATTTTTTGAACTGGTGGGGAAACCCGGAACGCGAGTTTGCCAACAGTCTTCTGGGTGAGGACATTGTGTCCGCCATTCAGATGCTGCCGGAGGCGTTCCGGATAGCGGTACTACTGGTCAATGTAGAGGGCCTTTCCTATGACGAGGCCGCAGAAGTGCTGGGTGTGCCGCCGGGCACGATTCGCTCCCGCATGAAGCGCGGGCGCACCTTGCTGCAAAAGGCGTTGTGGCAACATGCCAACGAGGCGGGCCTGATCACCGACGATTTAGAGAGAGGTAGCAAGTCATGAAAGACAGCAAAGACAAACCCGAGATTGACGAGATTGGCTGCCTGGAGGCGATCAACGGGCTGTACGCCTATCTCGATGGTGAAATGAATGATCCGGAATCAATTGCGAAATTCGAGCATCACCTGGAACATTGCCAGGCGTGCTATTCGAGGACGGAACTGGAGACCGCGCTCGGTGAGCTCATTCGCAAATCCGCCAAGGGCAAGGCGCCGGAAAAACTGCAGAATCGACTGCGCAAGCTGATAGACGGGATCTAGGCAGGGGAACCTGACATGGTCGTGCGCATCGTCTCGATCGTTCTGCTGATGGCATTCAGTGTTATCGCGAGCGCAGACGAACAGGTGACCTATGCGCCCGGCAAGGTTGTTTACGATTTCTCAAGCCCGGATCCCAAGGTGCTTGCGCATCTTCTTGACCGGGCGAGCCTGCTCCAGAACCTTTACGGCAATAATCCCTTTGACGCATCTATCGTCATTGTCGTGCATGAAGGCGCCGTTCCGCTGTTCGCCAGTGCCAATCAGGACGCCCATGCTGACTTGATGCACAGGGCCTCAAGTTTGGCGATGGGGGAGGTCATCCAGTTCCGGCTGTGCCGCGCATCAGCTCGATTGCAGGGTTTTGGCAGCGGGGATTTCCATGACTTCGTTGCCCTGGTTCCGATGGCAGATGCCGAGATCGTACGCCTGCAATGGGCAGGTTATGCCTATCTCAACTGATAAGCCCCAAGCGCTCGCGACAGTGGATCGTTGCAGTACACAACGTCGTCGAGACAACCCAGGGTAGTTACAGCTTGAAGTTGGATTGACTCATTGCGTCCATGCTGGAATCGCTACTGACCACCTATGGATACCCGATCCTCATCGTCGGGACGTTTCTCGAAGGTGAAACGGTCCTGATTCTCGGGGGCGTCTCGGCTCATCTGGGTTATTTGTCGCTGGATTTGGTGATTGCGTGCGGGTTTTGCGGGACTTTCCTGGGGGATCAGCTTTATTTCTTTCTCGGTCGGCGCCACGGTTCAGCATTTCTGGCTCGGTACCCGTCACGGCGTGCACGCGCAGACCGGGTGTTGCACCTGCTAGGTAAACACCAGAATCTGGTCATATTGAGTTTTCGGTTTCTCTACGGATTGCGCACTGTAACGCCGTTCGCCATCGGCATGAGCAAAGTTTCCTATGTGCGCTTCACCGTGCTCAATCTGGTCGGTGCCGGCATCTGGGCAGTGGGCATCAGTCTCGCTGGTTACTACTTTGGGCACGCGGTAGATGTGGTGTTGGGTGATATCAAGCACTATGAACTTGAGATTCTGGCAAGTATCGCAGTGGTTGCCGTGCTGATCTGGCTGGTTCGTTTCTTCCGTCAAAGCCGATCCGGCTGAACATAGAACCGTGACGCGTTCGATGTCGTCAGTGCATCCCTCGGGTGGAAGAACTTCTCCGGGGTGACTGGGTAGGAAATCGTTCCAGAGGCTCGTAAGCTATTGGGCATGTGCTACTCGGCAATGGTGGAACAGCGGCTGAAGACCCTTGGGCTACGCTTCAAGGCGCGCATCGATACGCCGCGGTTCGAGGAGCTGTTTCGCCGCCGGTTGGGCGACGAGGGGATCAAGATCGGCAAGGCCCTGGAGGCCAACTTCGAGAAGCCCGAGACGCCCGCCGAACACGCGATCAAGCAGTTGATCGTGGAATATCGCACCCGCAGGGCAGCGCAATGGGAGGCGGAGCTCTTCAAGCAGAAGAAGCGTCTTGCCAATGCCGAGCGGGCCCTCAAGACAAAGGAAACGAAGAAAGCCCGCGAAGACCAGCGCATTGCCGGCAACAAGGTCGCCTGGCATGTGCGCAAGCTCGCGGAGCTTCGCCGTAGCGCGCCTGAGCCGCAGGATTCCCGGATCTTTCCGTTCTGGTATGCCCCGGTGGTGGTCGCGGAGGGTGGGGAACTCGTGATCCGGCCAATGCGCTATCACTGCCGCCCGAACGGCAAACCCGCCTCGTACGACAAGCGCTACGACGGACTCTACAACGCCCGGCGCGACAGCCTCGGGAAGTTCTGGAAGGGCCTCTTTGGCCAGCATCATGCAGTGCTGGTGGTCTCAAGCTTCTATGAAAATGTGGCGCGCCATGATTACGAGAAGCGTGCCCTGGCCCCGGGGGAGAAGGAACAAAACGTGGTTCTTCACTTCAATCCCCGCGCCAGAGAGGACATGTTGATTGCCTGCCTATGGGATCACTGGCAATCACCGGGAGAACCGGACCTCTATTCGTTTGCGGCGATCACCGACGATCCGCCGCCGGAGGTTGCCGCAACCGGCCACAACCGCTGCCTGATACCGCTCAAGCAAGACAATCTTTCAAGATGGCTCCGGCCAGACAGGCTCGACGCCGCGCAGCTCGATGCATTACTCGATGACCGCGAGCGCCCTTACTACGAACACGAACTGGCAGCCTGAATGCCGCGCGCGCCGGTCAGGGCGGTCCATCCATCCCGGCACAGTCGCCTTTGATCGGGCAGACTGCCGAGACATGGCGTAATTGCTTCCAGATGGTTGTCTCACGTCGCAGTCCCGCCTGAAAGGTGGCGACATGGTGCGGTTCGGTCGAACGAGCCCGGGCCAATCTCAAAAACAGCACAAGGAGGCGACGAATGAATCGGTTTGTATTGGTTTCGGCAGCAGCAGCGTCGGTGGCGATGGGCGGCTGCGTGAGCACAGGCAAGTACGAGAAGCTCGAGACCGACAAGAATCAGGAGATCGCGAGTCTCCAGAAGGAGAAGACCTCGCTGCAGGAGCAGATTGCGGCACTGGAGCAGCAGAAGACGGCGTTGCAGACCACCAGCCAGCAAAGCCAGTCGCAATACGACGCGCTGGTGAAGAAGCTCTCCGCGGAAGTCGAGCACGGCCAACTCCAGGTGCGGCAGTANNTATACCGACAATGTGCCCATCGCCAAGGCCACCCAGAGCATCTATCCGACCAACTGGGAACTATCCGTGGCGCGCGCGACCAACGTGGTTCGTTTCCTGCAAGACGTTGGCATACCGCCGGAACGCATGGTGGCGGCCGGTCGCGGCGAGTACTCCCCGATAGCCTCGAACGACACACCCGAGGGGCGACAGAAGAATCGCCGCATCGAGATCATGTTGATCGACCAGGGCCTGGCCGAGGAACTATCCAAGTCCCAAAAGTAAAGCCGGTCGGTCGGGGTCGGCGGATCGAGGCCGGGTGAGGGCGGAATATTCGCTGCGATTTCCAGCTAGTCAGGTCGCGGCACGCAATGGGGGCGGAGCCGTCTAGTCGAATCGGTGCTGCCGCCTCATTGCTTCTGGCGTGCGATGGTGGACGGGCGCGCGACTACTTGAGCATCTGATACTTCGTCCCCGCAATCTCGACGATGTCGCCCTTCGCAAGCAACTGGCCACCGGGCGGGACCGGTTTGTCATTTATCCGTGGCTCGCCGGGACCGACCTGTGCGCTCAGGACGTAACCATCGGGGGTGCGGTAGATTCGGGCCGGGCTCTTGCCGGGGTTGTCGATGATGGTTTCCTCTTTCATGAGTGGCACACGCTTGCCCTTGTCCGTGCCGTCCACGCCGAGCAGCTGCGCGTACCCCGTGATAAGCCGGGTCTTCTCGAGAGAATCTTCCGGTGCGGCGGGGGCCGCCGGGCGAGCGCCGAATGCCGGCGCATCCAGCACCACGTCATCGCGATAGACCAACTCGTGCTCACCGATGATGATCGTGTCGCCGCGCTGCAGCAGATGCCGCCGAATGCGCCTGGCCTCGAGCAGTGTTCCGTTGGTGCTGCCGAGATCCTCGATCGTCGACTTGGTGCCGACCGTCTTTATCACGGCGTGCTTGCTACTAACGCTCTTGTCATCCTTCAACACGATGTCGCATGCCGGGCTGCGGCCAATCGTCATATCGCCCAGTTTCAGGGTGACTTCCCCGACCTTGCTGCCCTTGGACTTGATCACTAACTTGCCCATATCGTGCTGTCCTACCGCACCAGGCGGTTCGATGTTCCCAAGACGTTTTGCCTTGCACGCATAGCATACAAAATGCGCCGACCAGAAAAAACTGTCGGTCCTGCCGGTATGATATTCGGCGGCACTATCGCGAATGTGACGGGTTTGGCCGGCAACAACCTGGTTGAGTTGGTTTCATCCGCCGTAGCGAAGCAGGACGCAAGAGGGCGGAAAGACGCTTTCTCCCGATAACTACCGACAAGTTAGCATCCCGCCGGACGCGGGATCTTGTGCAATCGATGGGCCACAAACCCTCGTATCCGAGCGACACGCATTGCCTATCAGTCAGTGTCCACGCTTGCAGCCATGGCAAATGGCCCGGACCGCACGTAAGCTAGTGCGCGACCGCCGGTACGACAGCGCATTTGAGAGGCTCATGGTTCTGCATGGGGCTGGTGGTCCGCCAATTACCAATTAGCCAAAAATGCGAAGGTATACACGATGAGTAAAGACAAATATCAAGCCGGGATGGCTGTAAGAAGAGAGGTGCTTGGCGATGAGTATGTTGATAGGGCTCTATCCGGCGCCACGGACTTTACAAAACCTCTGCAAGACATGGTCACTGAAAACTGCTGGGGTGAAGTCTGGGTGCGAGGCGTACTACCGCGAAAGACGCGAAGTCTGATAACCATTGCAACCCTGGCGGCGCTCAAGGCACCCACAGAGCTTAAGGCTCATGTTCTTGGTGCTTTGCGCAACGGCTGTACCGCAGAGGAAATCCAGGAAGTTTTGCTTCAGTCAACGGTTTATTGTGGTGTGCCCGCAGGTGTCGAGGCTTTCAGGGCAGCAAAGGATGTAATTGAAAACTGGCGCAAAGGCGGGAATGGTTAGGAAGTAGAGGAATGGGGTGCCGCTGACGCGGTGCCAGTTACCGCTAGCGTTAGTCGCCTGCTGCTATACGGGGGATACATGCACTACCTTCTTTTCTACGATTATGTTCCTGACTACATGCAACGGCGAGAGGAATTCCGCGCCGAGCATCTTGCGCTCGCGTGGAAGGCCCAGGAGCGAGGCGAACTTGTCCTGGCCGGCGTGGTAGCCGACCCGATTGATGGAGCTGTCTTGTTCTTTCGGGCCGATTCGCCCCAGCCCATAGAAGCTTTCGTGGCGTCTGATCCGTATGTGCGAAATGGGCTCGTTACGCGCTGGCGCATACGTCCCTGGAACACAGTGGTGGGCGATGAAGCGTGCGCGCCTGCCCGTATTGCCTGACTAATCGCTATACCTCACTCGCCGTGCCAATTCAGCGCTCCTGGGTGCCCCGACTCATTAGAAACCCAAGCCAGGCGCGGTGTGAACAAACGAGGGCAGCGCATCTNNTATCATCGCATTAGCGTGAGCGCCGGAGCGTCCAACAGCCGTGGTGACGGACGAGAACAACAATGGGACCGCTGTTAACTCGAAAGGTGAACGAAACGTTGCGCGCTGCTGCGCGCGCGCAAGCGCCTGCGATCGAGTGTTCGCTGGATCTGGATCGTACGACGACAACGGTCGAAGTGGGCGCCACGGAGTGGGTCTGGCAAGGGCAACGATTCCCTTACCTGGAAACCTGTAAGGACCGGACCATCTACCGCTGGGCAGGTGAGACCTTTGAGCCGGTTGCGCGTTTCACCACGTCACTGATCAAGTTGGTGCCGACGGAGTGGGGGCCGCCGACCTTCGAGATCGATGGCATCAAGATGTTGCCCACGGCGCAGGTCTCGCCCTATGCGGATGCCGAACGCAAAGTCGCCTTGATTGAACCGCGCGGCAAGGTGATCCTGGACACCTGCGGCGGTCTTGGTTATTTCGCCGCGTGGTGTTTGCAGGGACGGGCCAGGCAGGTTCTTTCTTACGAGAAGAATCCCGACGTGATCTGGCTGCGCGGCCTCAATCCCTGGTCACCGGAGACGGGCAGTGGATTGACGCTGACCCAGGGCGACATAGCCGAGCAAATCGCCTCTCTGCCAGGCGAGTCGGTAGAGGCTGTATTGCACGACCCGCCGCGTTTCGGTATTGCCGGAGAGCTGTACTCGCAAGTTTTCTACGACCACCTGGCCAGGGTGATCAGGCGCCAAGGCAAGTTGTTTCACTACACCGGGACCCCGAACAAACTCACCAGCGGGCGCGACGTGCCGAACGAAGTGGCGAAACGCTTGCGGCAGGCCGGGTTTGTCGCGAAGTTGATTGGCGATGGCGTGCTCGCGGTGAAGAGCTGAGGGAAGACAAACAATTAAACTGCCAGATTCTGGAAAGAGCCCGGAAAGCCGAGCCAGTGAGAGGTATTCAACTTCAAACCGGGTTTTTTGAGGTTGCTAGGTTTGCAACCCGTGCGACGTGCGTGGCGATGTGCCGATGCGCTCGTACTCGGCGATAACCTGTGCGCCGAGTAGCAGAATGATGGCGGCCGCCTCGAGGCTGAGGAGTATAAGAATGGTCGCGGCAAAAGANNCGGGTGATTTCCCACAGCAGCGCTGCCGTCACGCCGCCGATCAAGGCATGGCGTAGCGCCAATCGACCGACCGGCATCACCAGGTAGAGTGAGGTGAGCAGGGCGATCTCGCCGACGATCCCAAGCAGGTAAATCAGCGCCGTTTGGGTGCCACCCAGTGACCACACGTGACCCATCACGACGACGGTGCGGGTGCCAAGCGCGGCGAGGGCGCCGCTGACGGCGTTGACCACCAGTATTCCCGCTGCCAGCAGCGAGATGTAGCAGTAGGGGATGATGGCCGACACCAGGAAATGGCGACGCTTGACCGCCACGCGGTGGAAGAAGATTACCGACATGGCGTTCTCCAGGACGGTAAACGCAAGAGAACTGAAAAACAGTAGCAGCGCCAGTCCCGTTACCCCAACCACCTTCCAGTTTTCCAGGAACACGGCAATCTGGGTNNGACAACAGCGTGTAATAGGCCACCGCTCCGGCCAATAAGAACCCCTGGTTGGCGCGAAAGCCGGCCCCCACCTGGCCCACGAACCGCCAAGGGCGATCGAGCACATACCGAACGCGTGAAGAAAACATGGTCATGGCAAGCGCAGTCGGCAGAAGACGACGGTGATGACGTTGTTCGGCAAGACCCGGCGATTCCTCTTGTAGCTCGTTTGAAATGTAATTCCAGTCGGCATACAACCCGGTGTCGTGCCTTATCTCTAGTCCGGATTATAACCGACCGTTATCAGCCAGCCCCTCATGTTGTCGGCCCAGAGCACCTGGCCACTGAGTCGGATATGCCCGTGTTGCCTGTCCTCCCAGCTCAATGGCAGTTCGCTGCCAACGCCGAGTTGGTAGGAGGTGGTGTAGCCCAGGGTGCGTCGGTTTTCACCGAAGAAGCTATTGGTGCCGAGCAGTAGCACCAGATCGAGCCGCTTCTCGGCGACGGCAAAATTGGTGGGGAAGATAATATCGGCCTTGAGGGCAAGCATGTTGGCGCGTTCAGTGAATTTCACGGCGGCGTTGCTTTCACCAAATGAATCGACGTACACATGATAGGCATCCGCTTTGATGCTACTGGTCCGGTCACGCAGTGACCAGTCATAACCCAAACCCAGCCCCAGATTGATTACGCTGGCGTTTGTTTCCCAGTTGAGCAATGTTCCTTCAAGCTGGTCCTTTATGCTGTTGGTGAGCACCCCGTTGTAAGTTGCGCGATTGTCCATCCGCGCCACGCCAGCGCGCAGGCTCGGCCTGAAACGCAGGTGCTCCGTCAATTCTTGCTCATATATCAGTCCAAGCCCGCCGCCATAGGTGGTCCATTTGGAGTCGATGTTTTCTCCCGGAGCGGGAAAGGTCGCAATCACTTCTCTGGTTTGCTGGTAGGCCAGCGCTACTTCCAGTTGCAGTTTCCTTGTCTTGGTTGCCATCAGGTCAAAGTGAAACGGAAGCCGGGCAATGGTGATATCGACATCAGAGCCACCTTCATTGCTGATGGTGTAATTCGCGGCGGCAAAGTCCGGCGACAACGTCATCAGGAACAGGAACGCATAGTCGGTCCCGAGATTCGCGGCATCGTCAGCAGCATTGGCAAAGATGCCGACGCTAAGACCGAATGTTGCGGTTAGGCAAAGCGCGCAGCGTCGCAGGAGGGTCCGGGGCGTGAGCATGCCGCGTCGTGAATTGCTTGTGGGCCGGCGAGGAAAGGCTGCGGTCGGCTTAATTCAGAGACCGCGGATCAGGATTCACGCAGTTCCCGCCTCAGGATTTTTCCGACGGGAGATTTTGGCAGCGAGTCGCGGAATTCGATGTGCTTGGGCAGTTTGTAGCGGGCCAGGTTTTCCGCGCAATAGGCCCGCAGTGACTGCTCGGTGAGCCCCGGGTCCTTCCTGACCGCGAAGATCTTCACCGCCTCACCGGAGCGTTCATCTGGAACGCCGATCGCTGCCACCTCGGCGATTCCGGGATGGGCGGCCACGGTATTCTCGACCTCGTTTGGGTAAACGTTGAATCCGGAAACGTTAATCATGTCGTCCTTGCGCTCCAGGAGTTGGACAAAGCCGCTGTCGTCCATGCGCGCGACATCGCCTGTATGCAGCCAGCCATCCGCGCGCAGGACTTTTTCCGTCTGCTCCGGCCGGTTCCAGTAACCGCGCATGACCTGCGGCCCGCGCACGCATAGCTCGCCCACTTCTCCGGGTGGCAAGGACTTGCCGTGCTCGTCCTGGATCGCGCATTCGGTCGAGGGAAGGGGCAGGCCAACCGTGCCGTTGTAGGCCGCAAGATCGATCGGGTTTATGCACACGCCCGGTGAGGCCTCCGTAAGACCGTAGGCCTCGATCAGTGTCTTGCCGGTAACGTTCTTCCAGCGATCCGCCACCGCGCGTTGCAGCGCCATGCCGCCACCCAGCGCGATCTTGACCGAAGAGAAATCCACCTTGTCGAAGCCGGGCGTGTTGAGCAGTGCATTGAACAATGTGTTGACTCCAGTGATGGCCGTGAAGCGGAGCTTGCTGAGTTCGTGCACGAAGCCCTTGAAGTCGCGTGGATTGGTGATGAGGTAGATCAAGGCGCCGATCTTCATGAACATCAGGCAATTCGCGGTAAGCGAAAAGATGTGGTACAGCGGCAGCGGCGTGACAATGACCTCGCGGCCTTCCTCGATGAACGGACCAATCCACGCCCCGGCCTGGAGCAGGTTCGCGACGATGTTGCCGTGCGTGAGGATGACACCTTTGGCAACGCCGGTGGTGCCGGCGGTGTACTGCAGGAAGGCAATGTCTTCGTGCTCCAGCGTCACCGGCGCGAACTGCTGTTTCGCGCCGCGCGCCAGGGCCTGCCGGAATTCGGTGGTCTCAGGCAGGTCATACGGCGGCACCATTTTCTTCACATGCTTCACAACGAAATTGGCAAGCACCGATTTCGGGAAGCGCAGCAAATCGCCGATACGCGTGGTAATGACGGTTTTGACCTGCGTTTCCGGCAGCACCTTGGCGAGCACGTGACAGAAATTCTCGAGAATGACAATGGCACTCGCGCCCGAGTCCACCAGCTGGTGCTTCAGCTCGCGCGGGGTGAGCAGGGGATTGATGTTGGTAACCACCAGCCCGGCGCGCAGCGCACCGAACAGCGCGATAGGGTACTGCAGCAGGTTGGGCAGCATGATTGCCACGCGCGCCCCCTTGGGCA
Source organism: Proteobacteria bacterium UBA6900 (assembly GCA_002451215.1). Lineage (GTDB taxonomy): Bacteria > Pseudomonadota > Gammaproteobacteria > Acidiferrobacterales > Sulfurifustaceae > SM1-46. The sequence goes on along the minus strand of DKBM01000094.1, from coordinate 52,934 downwards.
GCCCGAGTTCCTGTTGCAGGAAGGAAGCGAAGTCGCGGGTCTGGCGGCCGAGTTCCGCGTAGCTCAGGCGCACGCCCATGTTTGCGAAGGCCGGACGGTCGTGGAAGCGCTGGATGCTCTTCTCCAGGACTTCCACGACCGAACGATATTCGCCCAGGTTGATCTCGGCTGGCACGCCCTTGGGGTACGCACCCAGCCAGATCTTGTCGCTCGAGCGCGGCGCGCCGGAGCCTTTCTTGATTCGCGTCATGTCCAGCCTCTGCCTATCCGGTGATCATGCTTTGCGTATAGCCGTAACTGCCGCGTGTGAAATTGCCGTCGGTCAGGATCAGGCGCACCATCACGAGAGATCCGGCTCGCCGCAGTGACGTAGGATGTGTGATCGCGCCCGATCACGCAAGGCAAGCGCTGCGCGCCAGGGGTCGCCCTGCGTTTCTGCCGAGAGTGATGCCGGATCGATGGGCTCGCCGATCGCGATGTGAATTGCGCCGCGGCGCGGAAACCATGAGCCATCGCGCAGGATGGAACGGGTACCGCGCAGCGCAACCGGAATCACCGGCACCGCGCTTTCTGCCGCCGCCACAAAGGCCCCCAGATGCAAGGGCCGCAGCCCCGGTACTCTGGTAAACGTGCCTTCGGCGAAGAAGAACAGTGGGTATTGCGTGTGCGTGATCTGTGCCAGGCGCCGGGCATCGGCCGAGCTGGCTTCGTGGTTGAAGCGCTCAACGAACTCCGCACCCATGCGCGAGAGGAATACGCGCGCGATAAATCCCCGGAGCAGTTCGGCCTTTGCAACGAATCTCACCGGTTGCGGCAGGGCGGCCACCAGGACAATACCATCGATATAACTGGCGTGATTTGCCACCAGCACCCCGGATTTGTCGATTGCGACGTGTGACGCACCCGTAACATGAATGCGCGTGCCGAGCAGCCGCGCCAGTAGCCGCGCCATCACACGTAGCATCGACCACACCCACGCTGGCCGGGGCAGGAGGGCTGCGGCGAGCCAGGTCGGTGGCGCGAGCAACCAGAACACGATCCAGGCGTAGACGGCAAACGTGGCGGCGCTCACCGAGCGGCGCAGCCGGTGCAGAGCGGGACGCGTGGCGGCCAATACGACGTGGCCCAGTTGTACCCAGACCGGCCGCGCCGCGCCGCCAAGACGGCCTTGTTCATATGCCTCGCTGCAGGCGGCGCGGCGGATCTTGCCGCTCGAGGTTTTCAGCACCGCGTGCGGCGGAAGCAGCATCACGTCGTCGCACGGCACGCCCATGAGGTCGAGCGTCATGCCGTTGATCCGTTCCCGCAACGCCTCGATTCCGGACGGGTCGGTTTCGCGGGTCTCGGCGATCACTACCAGGCGTTCGGTGGAAGTGGTGCGGTCGCGCGCACCGATCACGGCCACGCAGCCTTTGCGTATGCCCGCGATGTTGCCAACCGCTTCCTCGAGTTCCTGCGGATAGATGTTGCGTCCGGCACGGATGATCACATCCTTGCGCCGGCCGCTTATGTAGATCTCGCCGTTTGCGATGTAGCCCATATCGCCGGTCTCGAGCCAGTCGCCGTCGAACAAGGCCTCGGTCTTCTCCGGATTACGGTAGTAGCCGCTGGTTGCCGAGGGTCCGCGGAACTGCAGACGACCTTCGTGCGCTTCGGGTAACTCCCGGCCATTGTCATCGACCACGCGGACCTCGTGATCTGGCAGTGGCTGACCACAGGAGACCATCTGAAGCGCTTGCGCATCCTCGTCGCGCGCCGGTTCCGCGCGTCCCTCGCGCATGAACACGTCGCGTTGAACGCGCATCACCTGCGGTCCGCGTCCGAGCGGGGGGAACGACAGGCCCACTGAGTTTTCTGCGAGGCCGTAGACAGGCATCAGGGCCTCCCAGCGCAGGCCGTTCGGCGCAAGGCGTGCGTGAAATCGCTGCATGGTATCGGGGCTGACCGGCTCGGCGCCGTTAAAGACCAGGCGCAGGGAACTGAGATCGAGGCCCTTGAGTTCCACGTCGGTGATGCGCTTGAGGCAGAATTCGTAGCCGAAATTGGGCGCCGCTGAGAGCGTGGCGCGGTAATGGTGGATGGCATGCAGCCAGCGCAACGGCCGCGTGAGAAAGGTGAGCGGCGACATCATGACCACGAAGGCGCCGTAATAGAGGCTGCCCAGCCAGGCGCCGATCAGGCCCATGTCGTGGTAAAGCGGAAGCCAGGTGACGAACACGTCCTTCGCGCTTGCGTCGGTAGCGCCGCCCATGGCGCGGATGTTGGCAAGCAGATTGGCGTGGGTCAGCACCACCCCCTTGGGGCGCCCGGTACTGCCCGACGTATATTGGAGAAAGGCCGTGTCCTGTGCGCCGATCGCCGGGAGCTGCGGCTTGCCGCCGCCAGCGAGATCATCTGGCGTAACGACCTGTTTCATGGCGGGCGCGGAGGACTTGAGCAGCCGCCCAAAGACCTTGGCCTGCGGCACCGTTACCAGCAGCTGCGCCATGCTGTTTTCCAGAATGCCGGCGTGGCGGTGCAAATGTTCCTCGATCTGGCTCATGCGCGCTGGCGGGTAGATCGGTACCGGCACGCCGCCGGCCAACAGGATGCCAAAGAAGCTGAAGAGATAGTCGAAGCCCGTGGGCAGCATCAAGGCGACCTTATCGCCTGGGATCAAGCCGCGCTGCTGCAGTCCCGCGGCGATTCCTTGCGCACCCTCCCACAATTCAGCGTAGGTGAGGCGCGCTCCCTCGCCGGATTCCTCGTACATTTGCGCATGTGGCCGATCGGCATGTTGCTGCACATGCCACGCGAGTACCTCGATGAGGGTTTGCGCGCGATCGGGAGTGCCGGCGATTCGGCCCAGCGTGGGCGCGCGCTCCTCCAGCGGCGCCTCACCTGCGCCCGGGCGGCGCGCGCTCGTCAGCGCACGCGCGAGGTCGCGTGGCGTTTCGACCTCGGAAAACACGCGCTCGGGCAGCGCGATGCCGAATTCCTTCTCGATACGGGCGAGCAGCTCGACGCGCCCCAGGCTGTCGAGCCCGAGGTCGCGCTCAAGTCGGCTGTCGAGCGTAACGGAGCGTCGGCTCCTGGGGTGAAGTTCGCGAGCGAGCTGCCCGACGATCTCAGACAGTCGGGTCGAGATATCCGGGAGTCCCTCGACATCCGGAGATTGTGGGCTCGGTGTCGGCATGGGTGAGCCGGAGCGGCGGCGCGGTGCGCCGGGCCCTCCGGCCCGCGACCCAAGCCTCCGCTCGTTCGATCAGACCCGTTTGGGGTGGGCTGTGCTTTGATCCCGGTCAATCGAGCAGGTCAGCAGCAGCCAACTGCTCCCTTTTCTTCTGCTGGACCAGTGCCTGGCCGTCACCGCACCGAATTCGCCACGATAGGCGACTGGCTGACTAATCGCGGCACAGCGTGATCTTCCGCGCTTACTTGGCCGTGCACTTGCCGACGAGCCTGCCGGCGTACTCGTTGACCATCGTGGTCGTTTCACCACCCGCTGTGCTGGTCAACTTGAGGACGCCGCGGTAGCTGCCCTTGTCCCGTGTGATCTCGCCGGTTCCAGTCATCGGTTCCTTGCCCGTGCAGACGACGCGATAGGTCGTGCGGTTGCCAACGGTCTTGACGTCGCTGGTCTTGCAGTCCTTGTCCATCGGTGCCATGCGATCGGCCTGCGTACCCTTGACGCACACCTTGGTTGGCGGCCCGGGCATGCGCATGCCCTCCATGATCATGGTGGTTTTGACTTCCCAGAGTTCATCGGGGCCCTGGGCATAGCCCGGCGCAGAAAACGTGAGAACGATGCCGGCGGCAAGAAGGGAAATGGTGCGGGTGTGCATGAGTGTTCCTCCCTAAGCGGTTATTTGCGGGCCGTTATCGGCCCCCTGCGGAGAACTGCCAATCAATCGTAACTTTCACAGGTATCGAGTCCTGATGTCTTGCATCGATCCATTCAGTCGTCAACGTCTTCTTGCCACTCATCTGCGGGCTGCGGCTGGAACCGATCGGACCCTTGAAGGTAAGTATCTGCGCGAAGTCCTTGACTCCGCGTGGCGGAGAACTGCCGATCAGCGACACAAACTTCTTGTTGTTGCTCGGGCCGTGCGATCCGGACTTGCTGTCACTGCAGGATTCCGCAATCTGTGCGCCGAAGGCGTCGGCCGGGATGCGAATTTCGTAAGTTGAGGTCTTGGCATTGATGCGCACGCCGGTGCCGCCGACGCGCACGTCCGAATTTGCCCCGATCTTGACGTTGCCTTTCGAGTGGCATGAGACGTCGACCTTGCCGCCCCCGCCGGTATCGACAACACCAAGAGTCTTCTCTGTCAGATCGAGCTGCAGGTTTCCACCGGGGGGCGACGGATTCAGCGGATCGTCCAGCCATAACTGTACAGTCGGTGACATATCGACGGCGCGCGCCTTGTCCATGAGTACCGGCGCCGCGCCCTGCATGTTCTGGACGATGCGCATGTAGTTGGGGTCTGACATCATCTGTCCCCGCACACGGTTTTCGCAACTCTCGTTACCATTGCATGCATCAACCTTCTCCGCCCACTTGTCCATGACCGCCTGGTCATTGTCCCCCACGGTCTTCTGGTAGGCGCCTTGGGCGGCAGCCGCCTTGGCCTGATTTTCCGGCGAGTCGTCTGGGACCGGGTCAATGGCCCGCACGCGAATGGTGAACTGCCCTGAGTTCTTGATCTTCCACTCCCTGGCATCCAGGCCGGCCCCGGGCCCCGCCTTATGCTTGGCCCCTCCGACGGCTTCGACCTTGACGGTGAGCGTGCCAACGGTGCCGGTCGGCGCGAAATCTGCGGCGAACGCCGCGGTTGGAATTAGGACTGCGCCGGCGAGTGCCGCCAGTCGCACAATCAGAGTTAGATTGGGGAGGGCGTTTTCCCGCATGGCGGCATCCAATAGAGCAAGATGTGGAAAAAACAGGCTACCAGAAATCCGTTCCAAGGTACTGATGCGTCAATGGCCCGCGTCTCGCCCATGACAAAACAAGTACTTGCGTGGATGGCGTGTCGGTGCGGCGCCTGATCCGCGTTAGTATTTCCCTCATGCGTAAGGGCATCACCATAAGCACGCATGCGCGGGAGGTCTTGATCGACATTACTGCGCTGGTGAAGGACGTGGTTCGGGAAAGCGAGGTTCGCGATGGACTCGTGCACGTCTATGCGCAGGGAGCAACCGCCGCGATCATGATTCAGGAGAACTGGGATGAAAGCGTGCAGACCGACGTGCTGCACTTGCTTCAGAAATTGGTTCCCCGCGGCGCGTGGCTGCACGATCAGCAGGATGGCAACGGCGACGCGCACCTGAAATCAGGCCTCGTCGGCCCGTCGGAGACCGTTCCAATCATTGACGGCGAGCTGGGTCTTTCGACCTGGCAGAACATTTTCTTCTGTGAATTCGACGGTCCGCGTGCCGAGCGCAGGATCGTTTGTACAGTAATGGCGAACCGCTAGATGGGCCAGATCACCGGTGGCCAAGAGCGTCCAAATTCCATCGCGGACGCGCGCCGCCGATCCAATCGGTTGGCCTGTCCCATCCATCGCGGGTCAGTCGCCATTGATCGGAAGAGCATGTCGCGACGCGATAGAGTGGCTTTAGGCTGGTTATTCGCCCGCGCATTTCCATCGGCAAGGAGGCAACATGGCGAATCTCGACGATGTCAGAACCGCCCTGCGGACCCACGGCGCGAAACTTCGAGCCTGTCCAAATGTGATAGCTACCGGAGTCGGCTACAAAGTCACTGCCGACCGGCGCACCGAGGCGCTGTCCGTCGTTTGCTCGGTATCGCAAAAGGTGCCACTCGCTGCGCTAAGTGAGCGTGACCGGGTGCCCACGGCGCTCGATGGCATTCCCACCGATGTGATGCCCACCGGCGTAATCCGTGCGTTCGCAAACACCGGGCGCCTGCGACCGGCGCCTGGCGGCTCGTCGATCGGCCACCGCGATATCACGGCCGGCACCCTCGGTTGTGTGGTCAGGCAGGGCGGGCAGGTGATGATCCTTTCCAACAATCACGTGCTTGCCAACAGCAATGCGGCGTCACCAGGCGATCCGATCCTGCAGCCCGGTCCGTACGACGGCGGCAAGCTGCCCGGCGACCTGATCGCCGAGCTGCACCAGTTCGTGCCGATCTCGTTTGCTGAGCCTGCGAGCGATTGTGGCTTTGCACGTGGCGTGCTCGCGCTGCTCAATGCGGGATGTCAGGTGATCGGTAGCCACACCCGCTATCGCGCCTATCGCATTCAGGCCGCTTCCAATCTGGTGGATGCGGCGATCGCGCGGCCGCTGAGCGCCTCCGACGTGAGCGACGAGATCCTCGAAATCGGAAGAATTCAGGGGCTGGGGCGCGGTGAGCTCGGCATGCGATTGCAGAAGAGCGGGCGCACCACTGGTTACACCCAGGGGGAAATCCTCCAGGTGGATGTCACGGCTAACGTGCAATACGGAGCGGGACAGACCGCGCAGTTTACCGACCAGCTCATGGCTGGTGCCATGAGCCAAGGCGGGGACAGCGGCTCGGCGGTGCTGAACGACAACAAGCAGCTGGTCGGTTTGCTGTTTGCGGGCAGCGACAACAGCACTATCATCAATCGCATTGAACACGTGTTCTCGGCGTTGAACCTCAGTTTATGAACCGCTTCGGGCTCGCGCTGCTATTGCTGGGGCTGCTGCCCGTGCAGAGCGTTGAAGCCAAAGGCTCCGTCATGCCACCGACCATCGAACAAGTGAGGGCGACGCACCAGGATCGCTTGCTTGCGCTACCAGGCGTCGTCTCGGTCGGGATCGGGCGCGACGCGCAGGGCCGATCGGTGATCGTGGTGGGGCTGGATGAGCCGCGTCCGCAAACGCAGGCCGCGATACCACGTGAGCTGGATGGCTATGCCGTGCGCGTAGAAATCGTCGGCACTATCCGCACACAATGACATTGGTGTCATGCTTGCCCACGGAAGACTTGCCGAAAACGGCAGGCCCGGTCTCGTGGGAGCGGTGTCGGCGACGCCAGGCAACGCCGCTAATACAAACAGGAAACCCTGGGCCGAAAATAAGGCGAACAGAGCCGGGTCAGCGTGATCCGATTATTCGGCAAGTGGGTATTACCGCGATTACTGAATAACAGCCGCGTCTACACAAAAGTCTGCCAGCTGCTTCAGCACACGTTGTGTTACCCGATTCGCTGCCGCGACGCCACCATAGGCATCGTCACTGGCTGCATTTTCAGCGTCATCGAATTGCTTCACGGCCAGCACCCGTTTGTCGCGCAGGTCGATCAGGCGTGCGCGCAGCGTAAGCTGAACCCGGCTGGGCCGGGTCGCGAAGTCGTGCCGCAAGCGAATCAGTTCAGTTTCGAGCAAGACATCGGCGGGAAGCGCGCCGCGCGGCTGCACGACAGCGCGAAAACTCCCGGTTTGCTCCATTGCCTGCACCAGCAGCGGTTCCAGCATATGCGCCGGCGTGTCTGCCCATCGGTTGGTTACAAAGGAGCTCACCTCGTGTGGCTGCTGCGTGTAAATCATCTGTGGCGTGTCAAAACCGGGTCGCGCCTGCAGCGGGGTGATCGCCAATACGAGGTCGCGCTTGATTGGCGATGTCTGAGCAACCGGTTGGGCATCCAGTACATAGATATTCTGGCTAGCCACCTGTGGTGCGGGCAGGGCGCCGCAACCTGAGAGGAGCAGGATGGCGGCCAGAGCCGCATGAGTCTGGCCGGGCGTTTGCCGTTGGGCGTTTGCCGCACGCGTCATGTCCAGTGGCACGCCTATTCTCCGGGCCCGCGCTTCGTTGCCGGTTTTCCATACAGCAAGATGCTTGGATTCTGTTCCAGTTGGTAACCCGTGCGCTGAAGCGAGGCGGCCATGTCACGCAATTCCTCAACCAGCTTGTGCACTTCCGGCAGCGTCTCACTGGTGAATTTGACGCTTGCGTTCGTGCCGGCGCGGGCGAGTTCGTTGGACATGTCGTCAAAGACATCGGCGCTTCGCTGTATGCGTTGAACGAGTGTGGGAAGCTCTTCGCTCAAGCGCGCGGCATTTCTCAACATGTGCGATGCATCAATCAGACTGGCATCGAGCCGCACCATTAGCGAAGGCCCGCTGCGGATGACTGGATAGCCCTCTTCAGTCTCGTTCTTTAGATTCGGTGCATCGCGGCTGCCACCCCTCAGGTCGACAAAAGCGATGCCGGTCAGGCCCTGCGTCGAGAGTATCGCCACGGTATCCACCTTGACGGGCGTGCCGCTCGCGATGGCAAGCGTCAGTTGTACTTGTTCAACATTGCCAGGCGCCAGTTCAATCCTTTTCACCCGTCCGACCTCGACACCACGGTAGCGCACCGGGGCATTCACGTTCAGCCCGGCAACCGATTCCCTCATGTAGGTGTGGTAGAGGTCATAGGATTTGCCATATGACTTGCCACTGCTCAGCCACAGCACGCCACCGATGAGTGCCGCGCTGAATACCAGCACGAACACCCCGACCACGGCGAAGTTTACTTTTTCTTCCATGCCTGCTCGCGCGCGGCGCGTCCGCGCGGTCCATAGAAATATTCGCGGACCAGTGGATGATCCATTCTGGAGAGTTCGGTCATGCTGCCCACGCCCAGAATTTGTCCCTTGTCGAGGACCGCGACCCGGTCGGCGGTTCGCCACAGCAGGTCGAGGTCGTGAGTGACCATCATTATGGTCAGCCCGAGCACATCGCGCAAACTCTTCACCAGCTCATCGATGCCGCTTGCGCTGAGCGGATCAAGTCCCGCGGTCGGTTCATCGAGAAACAGCAATTCAGGATCGAGTGCGATGGCACGGGCCAGTGCGGCTCGCTTGCGCATTCCACCACTCAACTCGTTCGGGTACTTGGCGCCGGCATCGGCGGGCAGGCCGGTGAGGGCGATCTTCAGGGCGGCGACTTCGTCGATGAGTGGCTTGCTGAGTTGCGTATGCTCTCGCATCACCATGCCCACATTCTCGGCTACGGTCAGTGAGCTGAACAGCGCGCCACGCTCAAACATCACTCCCCAGCGACGCCGCAGCGGCAGCGCCTCTTCTTCGCTCAGGCCGATAACCTCCCGCCCAAACACCCGGATCGAGCCCGACACCGGCTGCAGCAGCATGATGATGGCGCGCAGCAACGTGGATTTACCGCAACCACTGCCGCCGACCAGGGAAAAGATTTCACCCGGTCGTACCGACAGGCTAACGCTTTCGTGCACTACGGCCTTGCCGAAGCGCGTGTGCAGATCGCGGATCTCGACAACCGCGTCGGACGCCAACGACACTCGCTTCGCGGTACTCATAGGTTGAGCCAGTTGAAGACGATGGAAAACAACGCGTCAGCCACGATTACGAGAAAGATCGACTGCACCACGCTCACCGTAGTCTGCCGGCCGACACTGTCCGCGCTCCCGCTTACCTGGAATCCCTGGAAGCATCCAATGATCGCAATGATCACGGCAAATACCGGTGCCTTGATCACACCGGTCAGGAAAGAGGACAGCCGGAGCGCGTCATCGAGGCGATCGAGAAACACGTTGAAGCTGATGCCCAGCATGGCATTGGCCATGATCATCCCACCGAATACGCCGGCCACATCGGCATACACCGTCAGCAGCGGAAGCGTGATCACCAATGCAATAATCTTGGGCTGCACCAGCAGTTCTTGCGGTCCGATGCCAACCGTGCGAAGCGCATCGATCTCCTCGCTGATCTTCATGGTACCGATTTGCGCGGCGTAGGCGGATCCGGAGCGTCCGGCGACAATGATGGCGGTGAGCAGCGGGGATAGTTCACGCAGCATGGCCAGACCGACCAGATCGGCAATGAAAATATTGGCGCCGAAACGCCGCAACTGGTCGGCGCCCTGATAGGCGATGACCACGCCCATCAGAAACGACAGCAGGCCCGTGATCGGCAGCGCCTCGAATCCGGCGGTCTGAATATTGTGGAAAATCGGACGCCAGCGAATACGGCGTGGCTGAGCAATGGAGCGCAGAAATACCATCGCGCTTTCACCGACAAAGGCAAGCATGCCGGACAGGTTGAGCAGGCTGTGCCAGGTCTGGAGCCCGATCCTGGCCAGCAGGCTGACCTTGGGCGGCGCCACCGGTTCGGCTACCGCGGCGCGCGCGGTGATCAACTGCAGCAAGGTGCTGAACTCGCTACGTAACCCCTCGATCCGGACTGTGGCCCCGCGCTGCTCCAGTGCACGCTTGGTTCGATGCAACAACCAGGCCCCGGCGGTATCCAGCGCAGAGATCGCCGACACATCGATAACCCATTCGCCTGCCGCCGCGGACACGAGGGTTGCCAGGCGCGCTTCGACCGGTGCAACACCCCGCACCGTCCAGGCCCCGGAGCAGCGCACCATGGTGGATGCCGGTACCGATGTCGTATCTGTTTCGGTCTGCAACTGCGCAACTTGCCTGGCTGTCATTGTTGCCGCTTCCGGTGCAGGGGTTGGCGCCAAAGGATACGTCATACCACCGACCATCGAACAAGTGAAGGCGATGCATCAAAAACGCTTGCTTGCGCAACCAGGCGTCACCTCGGTCGGAATCGAGCGCGACGCGCAGGACCAATCGGCGATCGAGGCTGGGCGGGATGAGGGGGCGCCCCAGACGCAGGCCGCGGCAGCGGGCGAGCGGGCTAACGCGTGCGCGTCGAAATCGTCGGCGCTATCCGCTCACCATGACGATGGTGTCATGTTTGTCCATAGAAAACTTGCCGAAGACGTCAGGCCAGGCCCCGTGGGAGTGTTGCCGGCAGGCCCCACCCTGAGATCGATCTACTTTTCTCCCGCCTCAACCATCGGGGTGCAGACGTAATCGGCGGGATCTGCATAAGCGGACTGCACGCAAAGCACACCCATGGCAGCCGCAAGGGCTGCCATGTATCGCCTCGAGTACATTTCAGGTTGTCGCGGGCGAGTAGACTCGACTGCCGCGCTTGCTCCAGTACATCCCGGCCAGGATCACGAGCAAGGTCAGGGCGTAGAACAGTACCTCGATGCCGCTTGGGCGAGCCTCATAACCGGCTAGCAAGTGCATGAACCGGCCAAGAACCGAGTCGATCGGCAGAATGGTCGAGGTATCCCACAAAGGACTGGCGAGCGGGCGGATGACATCACCCTGCACCAGGAAGCGAGCCATTTGCCCGGCCATTCCGGCGGCGAGTAGAAGAATCAGTGCGCTCGTGACCATAAAGAAATGACGAATGGGAATGCGACCAAGCCCGGCGCAGAGAGCCCATCCAACCACGATACCGGCGGCGAGGCCGAATATACCGCCAGCCAGGAGCGCGGACTGGCCAGTGCTGTTGGCGGCCGCGAGCCCGTAGAGAAAGAGTGCGGTTTCGGAGCCTTCACGCAGTACGGCAAGTGCAATTAGCAGTGCCAGCGCCGACATTGCGCGCTGTCCGGTTGTGACTGCCTGTCCCATCGCCTTCGCTTCGCGCGCGGCCTCCCTGCCATGACGGGCCATCCAGATGTTGTGCCAGCCGAGCATCAGTACGGCAATGCCAAGTACGGCTGCATTGAAAAGCTCCTGGCCGGTTCCCTCTGCCAACTGGGAAATCGTCTCGGTCAAGCCCGCCACGATGAGCGAGCCGACCAGTCCGATAGCGATGCCCGCCGACATCCAGAGATTTCGGCCGGAGAGGTTGCGGGTCGCGGCCGCGAGAATACCGATGAGCAGGGCGGCCTCAAGGGTTTCCCGGAAGACAATGATGGCTGATCCCAGCATGGTCCTACTCCGCCACGATCACGCCGCGTGCGGTCTTCTCGTGGAACTCACCGACGAAAGCGTACTGGCCGGGAGAGAGGGGTCCCACATAAATGGTGGCCGTGGCGTTCCCGGGAATTACCTTTTCGCGCTTGAGCGAATGGCTCTCGAATTCCTCAGGTGTGCTGTCACGATTCTGAACGATCAGCTTGATCTTCTTTCCCGCCGGCACTCGTAGCTCGGCCGGCGAAAACTGGTGATCACTGATGGTGATCCGGTGTTCCACATCGGCCGCGAAGGCAAGCGTGGGGATCAGCAGGAGGGGCAGGATGACGCGCTTCATGGGTGCTCCGTTAGGTCGAGGTTGCGCGAATGATAATCATTATCATTATCGTTGGCAAGCCCGCCGACCTGGGTCGGACGCGTTTCCCGGGCGCAGGTACCGGGGCGTTGCAGCGGCCCGATCAGGACCGGCTTGTCCCCTAACAACGATGTGGTTTTGGACGCGACCGCGCGGAGACCGTTCCGGGTGCGCTAAGATTCGCACCTCCATGTTGAGCAACATCAGGCAGTTCTTCGACCAGCACATTCGTACCGCGGGGGGACCCCGGCCCGACGGGATACGAGACCGGTTGCGGGTGGCGACCGCCGCGCTGCTGTTTGAGGTTATGCGCACGGATAGCGAACTCAAAGATACCGAGCGCCACGCGATAACGGCGGCGATCGAGGGACGCTTCAAGCTGACGCGGGAGCAAACCGCCGACCTGCTGCGCCTTGCCGAGACTGAGGCATCACAAGCCACCGACTACTATCAGTTCACCGCGCTGATTAACCAGCACTTCACTCCTGCGCAGAAGGAAGAGGTGGTCGAGAACATGTGGCAGGTAGCCGCCGCCGACCAGGAGATTGATCGATTCGAGCGCACACTCGTGCACAAGGTGGCCGATCTCCTGCACGTTCCACGTGCCGCGCAGATCGCGGCCCGCGAGCGCGCCTTGCGCGCCGCGCATGAGAAGACAGCGGAATAGATCATCGGAAACCGGCCGGGGACGCGCTTGATCGGTCCATTACGGTTTCGCACGTTCCTTGCAGCCACCCTCGAGATAGCTCTCGAAACGCTTGTCGGCGCTAGTGGCACGCGCGTTTGGGTACTGCGCCCACGGCAGGCCGAAGCGGTTCGTCGGGGTCGCCGGATCGCACTCTATATATATGTGTGTTGCGAGGAATGTCCTGCTATGGGTCCGCCTTGGTTCGGCACCCCGGTTTGAGGCCTTGGCGAGCCACAACAATTGATAGCTATTGGCGCTGGACCATGTATAGTTGCCGCGTTGCAGCCCATTCCTCGTAGTCAGTTCGGAAGTTCCCTCCTGTTGTTTTGGAAGCCACTCCCGCCAATTTGCTTTCAGGAACGATCTGCAAACTATCGCAACTCAATCAACAGAGGTTATTTTTCATGGCTATGGGTACAGTTAAGTGGTTCAACGACGCCAAGGGCTTTGGTTTCATCACCCCGCAGGATGGCGGCAAGGACGTGTTTGTCCATCATTCGGCCATCTCGGGCACCGGCTTCAAGAGCCTGTCCGAAGGACAGCAGGTTAAGTTCGACATCGAGCAGGGCGCCAAGGGCCCGTCGGCGGCGAATGTGCAGCTGGCCTAAGGGCTAGACGCTGCGCAAGCAACTGCTTGCGATAAAGACCCCGCCAGCGAGCGGGGTCTTTTTTTTGGTGGCGTCGGTTTCTGTCGCTGGCGACCACCAACGATTCGTTGTTTCGCGGAATAGGGCGTATCGTCGCCCCCGGTAGGCGAAACCCGACCCCAACCCCAAGGAGTGCATTCGATGAGCAAGGGCATGAACAGCAAGAAGCAAACCCGGAAAGAGCCGGCCAAGAGCATGCTGGAAAAGCGCGCGGCAAAGCGCGCTAAAAAGGCCGCGCGCGGAACACTGCACTGAGACTGTCGCGATCGGCTTGGTCACGTCGCGCCGGCAGCGCCAATCTGGTGCACGCGCGCTCGTCGTCGGGAACCATTTGCGTCCCCGACGCACTAATTCGGTGCCGCCGAGCACTTTGGCCGGGCGACCCCCACGGGGATCTTTCGAAGTAATTGCCATGCAATACTGCTGTGGCAGACTTGGTGACCGGACGCAGCATCATGCGCCACTTTGCGGCCAAGCCCAACCACTGACTAGAGCATGGAAACTTCCTGGAAAGACAGCATCTATCGCCAACGCGAAGAACTCGCGCGCATGCTGCGCGAGCCGATCGCGCGGTTGGCGGAGCAGTGCGCGCCGGTGTGGGGCGAGCGCGAGAAGCTGAATCAGGTGTTGCTCGAGGGATTCTCGGGTATACCCTATTGTACTTACCTGTATGTTGTCGGAACTGATGGCGTGCAGGTAAGTGACAACGTCGGCAGTACCGGGCTGATGCCCGGGCACTTCGGGCGCGATCGCTCCGATCGTCCTTATATGAAGGAACCGATTCCGCCCTGGGGCTTCCTGTTGTCGGACGCCTATATCAGTGTCGCTGCCCAGCGTCCCTCGCTCACGGCACTGCAGGTGATCGTGACCGGCACTGGCACGGTGGGATATCTTGGCGCGGATTTCGATCTTCGCGGCCTGCCGGTGACGGCCGGCCTGTATCACGAGCCTGGCAGCTGGCGGCAGGTGAAGGGCGATCCGGCGATTCGCGCCACGATGTTTCAGCAGACGCGGGTGGAGAGCCCAATGGATCGCCATTTGGAACAGGCTTTGTCTATCCTTGAGGAGCTGCTCACGGAGCGCGGCATCTTCCAGTGCCAGATTCACTTTTCGAGCAGCCAGGCCACCATCTGGATGATGGACGATCCGTTCCGATACCGTATCCTGGACGATGAGGCGCTGAGCGACCCGGACATTTGCCTCGTCTATCCGCCGCGGCCGTACCCGGCAGACGCGTTGATTCCGCGCGGGGAGATTGTGCGCATTCTCGACGGCATTCGCGGATTGCGTCTCGTCGACCGCACCATTTACCTGCGCACCGCCTCGATCAACATCTTTAACGGCATGGTAAGTCTTACCTTCTCCTGCGACGGCTCGCACTACATGCGTTACGACGAGTTCCTGGGCAAGGGCAAATCGTTCTGGTTCGGCGCCGCGGCCTGAGCGGGCCGCTCGCCACTTTGTTATCGCCGTGTAGAATGCTTACGCCCGTCGCCACGTGGCGGGTTGTTTGGGGCATGATGCAGGCGCGATTTGTGGACGGGTGCCCGAAATGGTGTGCTCGCGGGGGGAGGGTGATTTGAGTACAACGACGCAAGGCGCGACGGACTTCTCGGCCGACAAAACGGCTTTTGTGATTCTTGCCGCAATCAGCTTCTGCCATCTGTTGAATGACATGATGCAGTCGCTGCTGCCGGCGATCTACCCAATCTTGAAGAGCAACTACAATCTCGATTTTGGCCAGATCGGGGTGATTACGTTCACTTGGCAGATTACCGCCTCGCTATTGCAGCCGATAATTGGCTCCGTGATTGATCGTCGCCCCAAGCCATACTCGCTTGCGGTCGGCATGGGCTTCACGCTGATGGGCCTCGTGCTGCTGTCGATGGCGGGAAATTTCGGTGTGCTGTTGCTGGCTGCTGCGCTGGTTGGCACTGGTTCAGCGGTGTTTCACCCCGAATCCTCGCGCGTGGCGCGCATGGCCTCCGGCGGACGGCACGGGCTCGCGCAGTCGGTGTTTCAGGTAGGCGGTAACGCGGGATCGGCCATCGGCCCGCTGCTCGCGGCGTTCATCGTGCTGCGTTACGGGCAGACGAGCGTGGCGTGGTTTGCGCTGGCGGCGCTGCTTGGCATCTTCCTGCTTACCCACGTCGGGCACTGGTACAAGCTGCACGGTCTGGCGCGCATCAAGGCGCGGGCGTCGCGGGCGCCGGGGGAGGTGGAGTTACCGCGCGGGCGGGTCGCGGTCACGATCGCGGTGCTGATCGCGCTCATTTTCTCCAAGTTCTTCTATATGGCGAGCATGACCAGCTACTACACCTTTTACCTTATTCATGGTTTCGGGGTGTCGGTACATACCGCGCAGATACACCTGTTCGTGTTTCTTGCAGCGGTGGCGGTGGGCACTGTGGCCGGCGGACCAATTGGCGATCGCTTCGGGCGCAAAGCGGTCATCTGGGCATCCATCCTTGGCGTGTTACCGTTCACGCTCGCGCTACCCTATGCCAACCTGTTTTGGACTGGGGTCCTAAGCGTGCCAATCGGCATCATCCTAGCCTCGGCATTCCCGGCGATCGTGGTGTATGCGCAGGAGCTCCTGCCGAAGCGCGTGGGCGCAGTGGCCGGTCTGTTCTTCGGGCTGGCCTTTGGCCTCGGCGGCATCGGTGCTGCCGTGCTGGGTGAACTGGCGGATGCAACCAGCATCGACTTTGTGTTCCATATTTGTGCGTTCCTGCCAGCGATCGGCTTGCTGGCGGCGTTTTTGCCGCATCTTGAGACCGAGAGCCGTCGCCGGCGTGCGCAGGCCGTGGCAGTGGATATGCTCGGCAGTGCCGATGTGCCGCCAGTGCCGGCGCCGAAGTAGCGGTCGACACTGCACTGGTGCAATTTGCGAACTGGGCGGCTGGGCGCACAAACCAATCGCCCTGCGGCGCAACGGGGGGTAGGCACGATCTTTGCCTGTTCCCGACCTGCCGACCCAGGGAGCAAGACGACCGGGCCGAACAGGCGAAAAATAGTAGCTATTGAATCCGGTTCGTGTATAGTTTCGCCATTGCAGTGCATTCCTCGTGGTCATTAACGGAAGTTCCCCTCCTGTTGTTTTGGAAGCTACTCCCGCAATTTGCTTTCAGGAACGAGCTGCAATTTATCGCAACTTAACAGATAGAGGTGTTTTTCGAATGGCTACCGGTACAGTCAAGTGGTTCAACGACGCGAAGGGCTTTGGCTTCATCACCCCGAGCGACGGCGGCAAGGATGTGTTCGTGCATCACAGCGCGATCGTCGGAACGGGCTTCAAGTCCCTGGCCGAAGGTCAGAAGGTGACGTTTAACATCGAGCAGGGTCCGAAGGGCCCGTCGGCAGCGAACGTTCAGCCGGCCTAAGGTTCAGACACTGCGTTAGCAGATTTGAACAGAAGACCCCGCCACCGCGCGGGGTCTTTTTTTTTGCACTTCGAAAATGGCCGGCGAGAAACGCCGGTACCGGGGCGCGGGTCTAACCCGTGGCGGGCTTGCTGGCGGCGGGCTTGCGACCACGCGGCGACCAAGTGGACTGGCCGGTAATGCTGCGGGTGTTGAGCTGCTCGGCGTATTGGGTGGCGTAGTCCGTGACTTCCTTCACCGAACCGCATCGCAGCCCGGTGATTGTCGCGCGGCCATTATCGAGCACGTAGCGATACCAGCGGCCGGTGCCGCCGTCCGGCGGATCGGTCTTTTCAACACGAGCCAGCGCATATCGACGCGGGCGCACGAAATCACTTGCAACGGTCTTAGGCATTAGCGTCTTCCCCCGGCGCGCTTGTCACGTGGGCGTTCCTCGTTGACCTTGATCTGCCGGCCATTAAGCTCGGCGCCATTCAGCGCGGCAATCGCGGCACGCGCTTCGTGACCTTCCATCTCGACGAAACCAAATCCCCTGCACCGGCCGGTGAAGACGTCGGATGCCAGCTTGATGGAGCGCACCGTGCCGTGCTGAGCGAACAGGTCGCGCACTTCTGCCTCGCGCGTTTCGGGCGCGAGATTGCCAACGTACATCTTTCGCATGATTGGCCTCGGTAATACGGTTGGGCGGCGTCATCACGCCGGCGTTAAACGGTGGAGCTCGGAGGCTCCGCAGCAAGTCAGCCGCGATTGCTGGCGTTGGGCGCCGACCGGGGCTGCTGCTCGCGGAGGAGGCGCCACAGGCTCGATGCCGGAACGTGTGCGCCGCGGCAAATATCAAGGGCGCACCTTACCACAAACCTGGCCCTACCCGGCGATTTGGGCCGCAAATGCTGCCTAAAAGCGCCCACTGGCGGCGGTTTTAGGAGATTCAGCGCCAAAGCTCTGTGCCGATCCGGGGGCCTGTGTGCAACTGTGCCGACACGGCAACTGCCCCGCCGCGCCTTGCGAATCAGGCTCGCGGTGGATTGCCCCACTGGTGCCCGCACTGGCCGCACTGCCAGCCCCACCTTGGTTCCGACATCCAGCCAAGCTCAAAGTTCGGTTCCATCGGGCCAAGTTCCAGCAACAGCTCGTAGTCGACAAGGCCGTAAATCAGACGCTTGCTGCGCGCGGCGCCGCAACGCGGGCAAGAAAGACCCGGTTGCGCGGGAGTGTATTCGGGTTCGCTCACCGGGTTCTCCAGTTCACTCCATCAGATTATATGGTGGGCGCCGGGCGCACACGCGTCAGGTTGCCAGGCCTGATAGGCAGACCCGGTCGGCGCGTGTGAACTTATAATGGTTCCGCGTTGCAAAAAGGGCACGAGAGAGGAGACCGCATGGGCAATACAGGTTGGCACAGGCTGGGTCGAGTGGAGCAATTTCAGCAGGCAGCGGTGACAGAGGTTGTGGCCGACGGATTGCCGCTTGTCATCACCTGGCAGGACGGAGAACTAGGCGCGATCTCAGGTGTCTGCAACCACGCGGGTGGGCCGCTCGGACAGGGGCATCTTGATGGCGAATACGTGGTTTGTCCGTGGCACCACTGGAAATTTCACTGCCGAACAGGTCTCGGTGAACCAGGGTACGAAGATGATGCGGTGCCGAGCCATGCAGTGCGCGTTGAGGCGGGCGACCTTTACGTCGACCTGGCTCCGCGTACGCCACGGCGCAAGAAACCCCATCCGCCACATCCGCTCACGCGGCCCATTCGCCGCGAGGAGGGTCCGATCCGCGTCGCGGGCATTTCGACCACACATATGGATCGCGATCACCCACGTTATTCGGGCTCGGAAGGACTGCTTGACGTCGCACTGCAGCACGCCGGCACGGCGCTCGAGTGCGAAACAAAGTTGTTGCGACTCGATGACCTGCGCATCCGCAACTGCGAGGGTTACTACTCGAAGAGCGCACGGGCCTGCACCTGGCCTTGTTCCATCACGCAGATGGATTCCGAGGACGAGATGGAGAAAGTCTATGAAATGCTGGTGCACTGGGCGGATGTGGTGCTCGTCGCCACCCCGATTCGCTGGGGTGCATCGAGCGCCCTCTACTACCGCATGGCCGAGCGGCTCAACTGCGTGCAGAACCAGATCACCATCAAGGACAACGTGCTGATTCGAAACAAGGTGGCGGGATTCATCATCGTCGGCGGCCAGGACAACGTTCAGGACGTGGCGGGCCACCTGCTCGGGTTCTTCTCCGAACTGGGTTTCATGTTCCCGCAGTTTCCCTATATCGCCCACTCGCGCGGCTGGTCGGCCGAGGACATGGAGCGCAACGTCGAACACATGAAGCACAGCGAGGAACTGCGCCGCGGCGCGCGAGAGCTGGTGCGCCGGCAAGTGGCCTTTGCCCGCGTGCTGCTCGGACATCAGGCGGCAGAGGAGCGGACAGAGCGGGGCGGGCGCAAGGCGCATCGCCTGGACATCGAGCGCGCGCGATAGGACAACCCAGGCTCTCCGGTGAAACATGGTCAAGCGGACTGTATCCTCTGTCGATACCAACAAGGACGTCATCCTTGCCGCATTGCGCAAGCTATTGCCGAGTGAGGGGACGGTGCTTGAGGTCGGCAGCGGAACCGGTCAGCATGCGGCCTACTTCGCGCAGCAGATGCCGCAGCTCATTTGGCAGCCGACGGACCTGGAAGAGAATCTGCCGGGCATCCGCGCCTGGGCCGAGGAAGTGGCTTTGCCCAATCTCAGACCGGCGCTCGCGCTCGACCTGCTGCATGATGAATGGCCGGTGAGTTCAGCGCACGCGGTCGTGTGTATCAACACCGTGCATATTGTCGCGTGGCAAGGAGTGGAAAATCTGTTCGCCGGTGCCGGTCGGATATTGCCACCGGGAGGCGTGATGTACGTTTATGGCGCGTACCGTTACGCGACGCGGCCGCTTGAGCCGAGCAACGAGGAGTTCGATCGCTGGCTCAAGGCGCGCGATTCAGTCTCTGGTGTACGCGACTTCGAAGCGGTCAATGCGCTCGCCGCGCAAAATGGCCTGATGCTCGCCGGCGATGAGCCAGTGCCCGTTAACAACCGCTCCATAAATTGGGTGAAGCGCTAGATCGCCACCACTAGAACGTCATCTGGAAGCGCGCGCCCGTCACCCATTGACGGCTTTCAGGCTGATAGTAGAGGAATCCACCGCTCGGTTGGGCATTGGACGCATGATAGTCGGTGTATTCGTAGTACAGGGCGAGTCCAAGTGCGAAGCCGGGTGACACCGGCCAATGCGCGTCCCAATTTATGAAGTACGATGGCCCGGCTTTTGGCTCGAGCGTCACACCGAGATCTGGAACATAGTTCTCGGTGTAGAACGGGTATTTCCATCCGGCGCGCAAACGCTGTTGCCAGGTACCGTTGCGATAATTCCACGCGCCCGCAATCCGCGCATACATCGTGAACCAATCCTCCTCGTAGCCGTAGACGTACGTGCCGGTGCTCGTATAGGAATCCTGCAGGGTTCGAATCCAGCTATCTAGACCGAGGGATCCGACGATACCAATGCCGTGGTTGCCGGCCGGCCAGAGATAGCCGCCTCCGCCTTCCAGGCGTATGCCGGAATAGTCGGTATCGGTCTGAACGGGTGTACCGGACTGCGTCTGACCGTCATAGTTGACACTGCCGAAGTAGATATCGGCCAGTCCGCCGAAGACTGCACCGCCCGGCAGCCAGTTCTCGTAATTTCCGTGAAGGACGAAGCGTGGTCCCTTCTCTTCCAGCAACTGGGTACCGGACGAGTCATATTCTCGCCATCGGAACTGCTCGAAACCGACGCCAAAGTCGAATTGGTTATCGGCCCAGGCGCTGGTGGCGGTGAGCGCCGTCAGAGCCAGAAACACCTTCGCGAGCGTTTTCATGAGCAGCGCCTCCTGGGCGTGATGTGTACGTACGCTGTCTGTGTTACTGCACGCTGTAGCCGCGCGCCTCGAGACAGGCCGTCATGGCGCGCCGGTAGTCGGATCGCTTGGCGGCGTTTTGCGTCTCCGATACCCCGCCGCCCGGCTGGGTAGGATCGAAGCCGGTCTGGCTCGATGACCAGCGATGGCATTCATAACGGTCGAGCGCCTGCTGCTTCTCGCTCTGGCCCTTCTTCGGATAGATATAGAGTTCATCGGACACCACCGCCTCTTGCTGAACCTGTGCTTCCGGCGGCGGCTCGGTCACCACGTAGCCACGATAGTCCGGGTACCACGTGTAGTAGACGCCGCCGGCGTAGTAATAAGGAATGCCGCCCCACCAGATCGTCGTGTAAAAAGGCGGCAGTATCGGCACGACGATGCCGAACGGGGGGACGATCACCACGAAGCGCGAGCCATAAGGCCGGTACCAGATGCCGGAATGGTAGTAGTAGGGCGAGCCGTGATAGTGGACGACCCGGTAGTCGCGCGGCAGCACTGGCACAGCATATCCGCGTGGTGGGTAGTAATGGTTGTGACCGTAGCGCTTGTCGAGTACGTAACCGGGATGAGGCGGTGGTCCAGGACGACGCGCTTCGCGTGGCAGAACGGGTTGTGGTCCCGGGGCGGGTGCCCGGTGGCCCTCGCCTGATGATACCTTGCGCTGTTGCGGTGTCTCGGCCGATCTGGGAGGCGCCTTGTGCGTCTCGCGCGGCTGGACGGCGCGCGGCCCTTCACGGGGCGTTTCGCCGCGGGGCTCTTGCACATCCTGTTGTCCGCGTCGCTCACCCCGATCGCCGTCGCGATCCGCCCACGCCAGCGGTGCCGCGCATGCGAGCGCAAGGATGGTCGCGACACTCGTTACAGAAATTCGTTTCATCACCATGTCACTCACCTCACTGCACTGTGTAGCCGCGGCCCTCGAGGCACGCGGTCATCGCACGCCGGTAGTTGGCGGCCTGTTGCTCGAGACGCGCCTGGCGTTGCGCCTCGCTCCGGTCGATCTTTTTTTGCACCTGTTCCGACTGTTCCTGGCGCGCTGCATCCGAGGCCGCACCAATGACGGCACCGGTTACCGCGCCGACGGCAGCGCCTTCTGCGGCGCGTCCGGGCGGTGATACCACTGCGCCCAGCACCGCACCGGTTGCCGCGCCAATGGCAGTGCTCGTGCCGGGCGGCGGGCTTGGCGTTACCTGGATGCGTTGATGGGGCGCAAGCTGTGGTGCGCTCGGATCGAAGCCAGACTGTTTCACAGCCCACCGGTAGCACTCATAGCGGTCACGATCCTGCTGCGCGGCGCTCTGTCCCTTGGCCGGATAGAAGTAGACCTGCACCGGTGGCGGCGGAGGTTGCGGCGCGGGCTGTGGCGGGGGCGGCGTCGTGGCGCAGGCGCCGAGCATTAAGGCTGCAGCCAAGGTGGCGAGCGACGCCACCCGGCACGCCGCCGAATGACCATTGGATCTCGTAGGTGCCGAATCTGTCATCTTCATGGTGCATGCCTCTTGGGCATCGGTTCTCCAGTATTGAGAGGCTTTTCCGGTCTCCCAGTTCAGCCTTCCCGGCCAGATTTGCATTCTCGCTCGAAGCGCCGGCACGGGGCCTTGATCATTATCAACGTTTCGGGACGCCCGGACGTGGACGCGGCATATGTTTCTGGACAAACGGAATAATCCACCGTCTGGCGAACTGCCGCTGCGCCTGCGCAGCCGTCTTGTCAGTTCCTATACTGTCATCTTCATCCTGAACGGAAGCTGAACGGACCCATGCGACGCCACTGGCGCATCCTGATTCTCCTACTGGCGCTGGCGACCGTTGCGGCGGTTACCGTCTGGGAGCGGATCTGGGTGCGCGCCTGGACCCGGCCGCTCGCGGTGGCGATCTATCCGGTTGCCATGGATGCCGCGAGCGAAGGCTTTGTCGCGCAACTGCGCGCCGAAGACTACCAGGAAATCGGCGCCTTCCTGGCGGTCGAATCGCAGCGCTGGTCGCGCGCGAAATCCATCCCGGCGCCCAGGATCGTGCTGAAACCACCAGTTCGTGAACTGCCGCCGCTCGAGCAGGCACGCAGCGGCACCGAGGCCATTCTCCTCAGCCTGCGTCTACGCTGGTACGCTTTCCGCCAGACTTCGATTTGGGAGAGTCTCGGCGGCGTACGGCTGTTCGTGCTGTATCACCAGCCCCGATATAACGCAGCGTTGCCCCATTCGCTTGGCCTGAAGAAGGGGCTGCTCGGCGTGGTGCACGTATTCGCGACTGACGAACAGCGCGTCCAGAACAACGTCGTGATCGCGCACGAGTTGCTGCATACATTAGGCGCAACCGACAAGTACGATGAGACCGGACAGCCAATCTATCCAAGCGGATTCGCCGATCCCTATGCCGAGCCGCGCTACCCGCAGGACAAGGCGGAGATCATGGCCGGGCGCATCGCCGTGAGCGAGCGCCACGCCGAGATTCCACGTGACCTAGGGCAGGCGGTCATCGGTTACGCCACTGCCGCCGAAATCGGCTGGTAACAGCCGTTGCCCGCGCCGCGGGGTGGTTTGTCGGTAGAATCCGACTATGCGCCATCCGCTCATATTCCTTGGCTTTCTGGGCGCCAGCGTACTTGGCGCGGCAGTCATAGCGCTTTCGAACGCACTCCACGCTGCGAATGATACCTTCCCGCCGGGCGGTGACCCCGTTACGGCTGCGCTGCGTGCCCAACTCGCAACATTGACAGCGGTTTGCGGAGGCGCCTATCTCGACACGGCACGACTGGCGTCGTTCTACGTCATCGATCGCGCGGTACCGCTTTGGGTTACGGACGCCGGCCCTGGCGCGCGCGCCGAGCGGCTCCGCGAAGCGCTCGACAGTGCGGGACAGGAGGGGCTTGCGCCCGCCAATTATCGGCTCGGCGAAATCGAGCGCCACTGGCAGGCGCGCGTGCCAGCTGCAAAGGCGTGTCTGGATTTGCTGCTGACGGATGCGTTCCGTCGCTACGCAAGCGATGTGCACAGCGGTCGCATCGATCCACGCGAGGCGGATCCCGCCTGGTATCCGCGCCCCGCGCCGTTTGAACCCGCCGAGGCACTTCGCGCCGCTTCGAGCGAGCACGCTTTTGCGGCCTTGCTGCACGATCTACCGCCCCCGCACACGGGCTATCAGCGGCTGCGTGAGGCGCTGGCGCGCTACGAGGCGTTAGCGCGCGATGGCGGCTGGACCAACGTCGCGGCGGGGGCGTCTATCGAGCCCGGCATGAGCGATGTGCGCGTCCCGGTATTGCGTGCCCGGTTGCGTGCCGAGGGCGACCTTCGTGGAATCACGTTCGGCGGGGAACGCTACGACGAGAGACTCGCGGCCGCGGTGCGGCAATTCCAGAAACGCCATGGCCTGACCGCGGACGGCATTGTCGGCTCACGCACGCGCGCGGCCATGAACGTGCCGGTGGCGGAGCGGCTCGCCCAGATGCGCCGGACTATGGAGCGCTGGCGCTGGTTGCCGCGTAGCCTCGGCGATCCGCACGTGCTGGTGAATACCGCGGGCTTCGAACTCGACGTGGTGGATGGACAGCGCTCCGTGCTTGAGATGCGCGTGATCGTCGGCACGCCGGACCAGGCGACTCCGTCATTTACTGCTTCGATGGATGCGCTTGTAATAAACCCCTATTGGAATGTGCCGCTGCGAATTGCGCGCGACAAGCTCTTGCCGATCCAGCAGCGCAACCCTAGATTTTTCGTGTCCCGCGGTTTTCGGGTGTACTCGAATGGTGGCGTTTCGAGTCGCGAGATCGATCCCGCTGGCATCGACTGGTGGCGCGTATCTACAGAGGAGTTTCCCTATCGTCTGCGCCAGGAGCCGGGCGAGAAGAACAGCATGGGCCGTGTGGCATTCGTGCTACCGAATCCTTTTGATATCTTTCTGCACGATACGCCCGAGCGGCGGCTGTTCGAGCGCGAGACGCGCACTTTTAGTGAAGGATGCGTGCGCATCGAGCGCTTCATGCCACTTGCCCTGTACGCGCTGCGTGGCAGCGAGGGTTGGGATGAGGGGCACATCCGGGCCGAGATCGAATCCCTGCGCCACCAGAAGGTTGCTCTGTCGCGGCCAATTCCGGTGCACGTGCTCTACCTGACAAGCTGGATAGACGATGCTGGGGTCGCGCATTTTGTGGGTGATGCCTACCAGCGGGAAAAGGTGCTGGCGCGCTACTATCCCGCGACCCAGGCGCCATGACGGATGGCGTGTGGCGCGCGACGGAACTCGCGCTGGAATGCGGCACGTGGGCGCCATCTATTCTATAATTCAGCCGCTAGAGCTTTCGATTGAAGGGATTGGACGGATGACGAGTCGACGTTTGTTTCTAAGACTGTCTGGAGTCGCGGCGCTTGGGCTGGCCGGTTTGCCGGTGCTGGCGCGTGCCAGCGCATCGGCGCACGAGCGCGTGCTCGGCTTCTATAACACCCACACCGGCGAGCGGGTGCGGGCGACCTACTGGGCCGATGGCAGTTACGTCGCGAGCGAACTCGTGGCGATCGACCGGGTCCTGCGCGATCATCGTAGTGGCGAGACGGTCGCCATCGATCGCCGTTTGTTCGATATCTTGTACGACCTGCAGAAGGCTAGCGAGTCGCGCGCCGACTTCCATGTCATCTCGGGCTATCGATCGCCAGCAACCAATGCTGCACTGCGGCGCCACAGTAGCGGCGTGGCCCGTGGCAGCCTGCACACTCTAGGCAAGGCGATCGACATCCGGCTGCCGGGTCGCGATCTCGCCGAGTTGCACCGCACCGCGCTGGCGCTGCGTGCCGGAGGAGTCGGCTACTACCCACGCGATGCGTTCCTCCATCTCGACACCGGTCGTTTCCGAACCTGGTAGCAACCTGCCGGCCGCACGCGCTCTTCACTGGAGCGCGATCTGTCGGCACACAAACGACTTCCTGCGCGCGGTGCGCACATTCGACACGCAAACTTGCCGGCGGCAGCTGTCCGGAACGGTCAGGCGGGGATCGACTCTTCCTGTTTCTTTAGCATCTTGCGCAACTCCTCGCGCAGCTCGGGGCCGTCCTTGTAACCGTGCGCCGACACGGCGTGCTGGGCCGCAACCTCCATCAGCTCTTCATCGGTATCTGCGGAGATGGCAACGGTGCAGTTGGAGCCCGGTGACTCGCGACAATCGAGATACTTTCTGCGCATGACATCCTCCTTGCTTGGATGGGACGGAGAACAGCAGGGGGACAAACTTGGTGATGCGGGCCCGAGCTGCAGAATGGGCCCGCGAAAATGATGCGCGCGGCAACCGCGTGGCGTCAAGCGGCAACGCGATTCTCACACGTATAGTGTTACTACTAGGTGTTACGAGCTGGCGTTCTGTGCGGGAGAAATCAGTCGGCGTGGGAATGTGCCGCCGAAGGCAGCTTCTCCAGCAATCGCGGCATGAGTTCCACGAGGTTGCACGGGCGTGTGCGATAGTCGAGTTGGGGCTCGATCAGATTGTCCCATCCGGTGCGGCAGGCGCCGGATGAGCCCGGCAGGCAGAAGATGTAGGTGGCATTCGCGACGCCAGCGAGCGCGCGCGACTGGATCGTGGAGGTCTTGATCTCGTCGTAGGAAATTGCGCGAAATCGCTCGCCGAATCCCTCAATTTCTTTGTCGAACAGGGGCCTGATCGCTTCCGGCGTGCCATCGCGGCCGGTAAGGCCGGTGCCGCCGGTCGTGATGACCACATTCACGCCATCGCGTGCAATCCAGTCCGAGACCTTGGCGCGAATCTGGTAGATGTCATCCGGGACGATCACTTTCTCCGCGACCTTGTGTCCGGCCTTGGTCAGGCGCTCGACTAGCGAGCGCCCCGAAGAATCGGTCTCCTCGGTGCGGGTGTCGGAGATCGTTAGCACCGCGATGGCGAGTGACACAAAGGGCCTGTCCTTCTTGCCGTGCGCGTGTTCCGCGTGCTGGTGGCTGTGCGATGCATCGTTCATGTGTTGTCTCCTGGACGACTTCTTCAGCGCAAGAGGCCGAAAAAGGGTTGTATCATGACCTGTGTGCCCGGCTCGATGTCACCGGCATCGTGCGGCAGGACCACGAAACAATTGGCAAGGCTCATCGAGCGCAGGATGCCCGAGCCCTGAGTGCCGGTTTTGCGCACCACGATTGCGCCAATGGCGTCAGTTTCGACGATGGCGCGCTGGAACTCGGTGCGACCAGGCTGCTTGCGAAAACGGCTCAGACTCTTCGCCCTGAACATCAGCGGCTCACTGACCGGGTCTTCGCCCATCATGCGTTGCAGCGCCGGCTGCACGAACTGGTAGAAGGTGACCATGACCGCTACCGGATTGCCGGGCAGCCCGAAGAACGCGGCGCGGTCCAGGTGCCCGAAGGCGAGCGGGCGCCCCGGCTTCATGGCGATCTGCCAGAATCCCACCTTTCCAAGCGCTTCGAGCGTTTCCTTGACGTAATCAGCGTCGCCGACCGACACGCCACCGGAGGTAATGACGACATCTGCAACCGATGCCGCCTCCCGAAATGCCGCGTACACCGACTTGCGATCGTCGCGCACGACGCCGAGATCGAGGATTTCGACACCGAGCTGCTGCAGCATGCCGTGGAGCGTGTAGCGGTTACTGTCGTAGACCGCGCCGGTGACGAGCGGCTCGCCGATCGAGCGCAGTTCATCGCCGGTGGAGAGGAATGCCGCGCGCACCCGCCGGAACACCGGTACCTCGGCAATGCCGAGCGAGGCAAGCAAACCGAGGTCGGCCGGGATGAGGCGTTTTCCGGCACCGAGCGCGAGCGAGCCGCGCGCAAGGTCCTCGCCTGCCACGCGAACGTTCTGCCCGATGCGATGTCCGCCGCCGATGTGTACCGTTTTTGACTCTGCCCGGACGTGTTCCTGCATGACAACGGTGTCGGTGCCGGATGGAAGCGGGGCACCGGTCATGATTCGCACGCATCCGCCTGCAGCGACCGCGCCATCGAATGGCTGGCCGGCCCAGGCCGTTCCGACGATCGGAAACTCACTCTCGCCCTGCGTGGGCAGCCCGGCGCCGGCGAGCGCATACCCATCGACGGCGGAATTGGTATGGCCGGGAACGTCAAACGGGGCGTACATGTCGCGGGCGAGAATTCGTCCCAGCGTGCCGCGCAGGGAGAGACTTTCGATGCCACGCACCGGCTCGACTGCTTTGAGTATGCGCTGGCGTGCCTCGGCAACGGGCACGCGCGCCACGCCGTGCAAACAGGGGTCGGCCGGCTCAGGGAGAACGCTGCTCATGCGATTCTTCCTAGTGACGCCCGACGGACTGGCGCGCAGCCGCCGAAGGGGCAGTGTCCGCGCCAGCGATGCCAACGATGAACGCTACAACGCCTGCCGCATCATTCAAATCGAGCAACGGCAATGATGGCGCGTCCTGCACCGGGGCATCCGTTGCGAGCGCAATGATTGATGGATCCGTGCGACACATGAGCGGATGGCCGAGCGAGGGACGATGCAACTCGATCTTGGGAAACACCTCGGCTTTGAACCCCTCTACCAGCACCAGATCGAGTGTTTCCGTCGAAAGGCGCGCGAGCAGGTCGGTGAGCCGCGGTTCTTCCAATCCCGGAGTCTCGGTGACGAGTGCCCAGCGATGGCGCGAACCGACCAGCATCTGTGCCGCACCCGCACGGCGCAGCTCGTAGCTGTCCTTGCCCGGGACGTCGACATCAAAAGTGTGGTGCGCGTGCTTGATGACGCCGACCCGCAGGCCACGTGAGTTGAGCAAGGGCAGCAGGGCGCGCAGCAACGTGGTCTTGCCGGTACCGCTGAAGGCCGCGAAGCCGAGCAGGGGCACGGGAGATGTGATGGCGCGCGTCACGCGGTCTCCGTGATCAGATTCTCGATGCTCTTGCGCTCGTCGGCATCGTTGATGTTGACGAATGCCTCGGGACAATCGCTGAAGTTTGACATCGCCAGACGATGCCGGGCAAACCACAGGTCGATCTTGCGCCCGCCCGACGCCAGGAAGGCATTGAGGTCGTCGAGCAGCTCGCGTCGCAGCAGCAGGAACACCGGGTGCGTGCGCTCTCCGTCGTGTGCCACGGCGATATCGGCATTGTTTTCGAGCAGCGCACCTCCAAGGCGTTCGACAAGATCCGTTACGAGCAACGGTGAATCGCATGGTGCGCTCACAATGTAGTCTGTTGTTGCGGCGGCCAGTCCGCTTGCCATGCCGGCGAGCGGGCCGAGAAATCCATCTTGGGCGTCGGGCACCACGCGGTAGCCGAGCGCGGCATATCGTTCAGCGTTGCGATTGGCATTGATCAGCAGGGCGCCGACCTGCGGGCGCAGTCGCTCCACCACATGCTCAATCATGGCCCGGCCCTTGAGCAGCACGAGTCCCTTGTCGACGCCACCCATGCGGCTACCGCGTCCGCCAGCGAGGATAACGGCGGTGATCTGCTCCTTCGGTATGCTGGATGTGGCTGTGCTCACTGTTCTGGCCTCGGCAAGCGGAACACAAACTGTAACGCGAGCCCCACGAGGAACGCGAGTCCGACGTGCCACAGGCAAAGCGCGGCGGTAGCAAGCATCGTGAGGCGGGCGCCGCGCGCGCTTTGGGGGAGGCCCGCACCGCGTATCAGCTCGATTCCGGCAGCCAGCAGGATTACGCCCAAAATCGGTGTGGGAAAGAGACGAAACAGCGTCGCGACCGAGTCGCTGAAGAAAAGCGCCAAGCCCAACAACAGGCCACCAAGAATAACTGGTGCGCCACCAGTACGGGCACCAAAGCGCACGTGTCCCGCCAGTCCGCCGGCGCCATGGCACATCGGCACGCCACCAATCAGGGACGATCCGATGTTCATTGCTCCGGTCGTGAGACTGATCGTTCGTTGAGTCTGCGGGTGTCCGGGAAATAGCCGGTTGTGTTCACTCGTGACGGCGATCAGGCCGTTGCCGAGCGTCAGCGGTACCTGTGGCAGCGCCAGCGCCAATGCTGCCACCGCAAATTCGTTCCAGCTGATGTCAGCCAACGCGAAGACCGGTGCGTGCAGGCCAGGCTCGATTTGCGAAAGCGCGCCGACAAGCGTCGGGTCCATCCATGACGCCGCCACGACGCCGGACAAAAGCAGCGTTGGCATCGCCGCAAGCGGCAGGACGCGCAACAAGACCATCGTCACAGCAGCCGCCACTGCGCCGAGCAGCCAGTTGGTCGCGATGAAATTCAGTGCCTGCCACGAGAGCAGGAGACCCAGGCCCAGAATCACTCCCGCGGTCACGGGGCGCGTGACAAGGCGCGCGAGCCGTTGCGCGAGCCCGCTCATGCCAAGCGCCAGCCACAACAATCCGGTAATCAGCCCGGCGGCTGCGATCGTGGCCGTCGTGAGCGCAACCGCCGTGCCCTGTGCCGTGGCAATCGCCCCGATCGCCTTCATTGGCTGCACCGGCATCGGCGCGCGATAGAAGAAGCCGGTGAACACCAGGGCCGCTCCGAACGCGAGCAGCACCCCAAACGGATCCATCCCCGCGACGGCTATATAACCGACCACAAAAGGGATCAAGGTGCCGAGATCGCCGAAAGCGCCCGCCCATTCGCGGGCGTCGAAGCGATTGCGCCTGCGCTGCGACGCGGATTCCGTTTCTCGACCCGAACTCGCAGCGTAGTCAGTATGCTCCGCAAAACCGCTGGCAGCCGTCGGCACTCGCCCGGGCGCAGCCGCAGCGCTCTGCGCGGACACGGATTCTCTTGCCGGTAGCGAGGTGCCTTGATCGGTAGCGGCATTCATCCGTTTCTACTTCTTCGCATTGGGGAAGAACTGTTGCTGGCCATTGATCTTGAAGTTCGCAATCGCGGCCTGCCCGTCCGGACCGATCAGCCAGTCAACGAAAGCCTGACCTTCCTTGACTTTCACCTTGGGGTGCTTCCTGGGATTGACCAGCATCACGCCGTACTGGTTGAACAGTTTCGCATCGCCCTCCACCGCAATCTGATGATTAGCCTTGTTCTTGAAACTGCTCCAGGTGGCACGGTCCGCAAGTGTGTAGGCATTCATGCCGACGGCGGTATTGAGGGTGGCACCCATGCCCGAGCCGGTTTTGCGGTACCACGAGCCGCTCGCCGCGTTCACGTCGATGCCCGCGGTTTTCCACAGTCGTAGCTCGGCCTTGTTCGTGCCGCTATCGTCGCCGCGCGAGGCGAAGGCGGCCTTGCTGGCGGCAATCTTCCTCAGTGCCGCGACTGCATCCTTGGTTCCGGCGATCTTGGCCGGATCGCTCTTCGGGCCGACGATCACAAAATCGTTGTACATCACGTCGTAGCGCTTCACGCCCCAACCCTCTGCTACAAACTTCTCCTCCGCGGGCTTGGCGTGCACAAACAGCACGTCGCCATCTCCATTCCTGGCATTCTTGATTGCCTGGCCGGTTCCGACGGCAACGACGCGTACCTCTATCCCGGTCTTCTTCTGGAATATTGGCAGAATATGACCGAACAGACCGGAATCGCGCGTGGAAGTGGTGGACTGCACGATGATGAAGCTGCCCTGCGCGGCTTGTGTTTCCGTTGCGCCAATGAGCAGGCTCATTGCAAGCACGGTCGTCGCGAGTAGATAGGCGGGGATTCGCAATGCTGTCATCGGGGGGAGTCTCCCTGCTTCGTTGGAACATCGACTAGAGGACGATTCGGCCCTCGACAAACGCCTGGGCTGGCGCAGACGCCTGCCCGGCAAAGAAACTGTCCTTCGGGGAATGCTCGGCGATGCGCCCTCGATGGATGAATACCACTTCATGCGCAAGGCGCTTCGCTTGGCCAATATCGTGCGTTACGAGGACGAGCTTCGTTCCGCCCGCATGTGCCTGCTGCAGTAACTCCTCGATGGCAAGTGTGGAAGCCGGATCTAGGCTCGCGGTCGGTTCGTCGAGAAACAGTATCTCGGGTGAGGTGCTTAGGGCCCGTGCGAGCGCGAGACGCTGCTGCTCACCGCCCGAGAGCACACGCGCAGGTCGGTCGGCGAGGTGTTCAAGACGCGCGACATGCAGCATCGTTGCAAGGCGTTGGTTCTGTTCCGATGGCGCCAGTCCGTGCACTTGAAGCGCGTAGCGGATATTGGCGGCTACCGAGCGACGCAGGAGAACCGGCCGCTGGAATACCATTGCCTGGCGGCGCACCACTTCACGGTCTGCCGGCCGGCCGTTCCAGAGAATCTCCCCCTGCGTGGGTCTGAGGAGTCCGTGCAGCAGGCGCAAAAGCAGGCTCTTGCCGGCGCCATTCGGGCCCATGATCGCGGTGACCGACCGGTCCCGCAACGTGAGGTCGATCCCGTCAATCAGGCGTCTTCCAGCGGCTTCGAATACGAGCCCCTTGGCGGACAGCGCGAGTCCCGGCTGCGAAGCTGCCACGGCCGGAAGGAGGCAGGGCACACCCCTTACCATGTCATGCATACGCGGCCCTCGCGGCGGTCGCCTTAAGAGTCATGACTCCGGCATTAACGAGGATGGCCAGCATGATGAGAATGATGCCGAGCGCCAAGGCGAGCGCGAGGTCACCTTTTGACGTTTCCAGCGTGATCGCGGTCGTCATGACGCGCGTCACGCGCTCGATGTTGCCGCCCACGATGATGACGGCGCCCACTTCAGCGATGGCCCGTCCGAAACCGGCGAGCGCCACGGTGAGCAGGCTATAGCGGCCATCCCAAAGCAGCGTGGCGATCGACTGCATTTTTCCGACCCCGAGCGAACGGAGTTGCTCGTCGTATTCGGCGTGTAGGTCCTCGATGACCTGCCGCGCGAGGGCAGCAATGATTGGGGTCACCAGCACGGCTTGGGCGATGATCATTGCGGTTGGGGTGTACAACAGGCTCAGGATCCCGAGCGGCCCCGCATTCGAAAGAAGGACGTAGAGGAGCAGTCCAACGGTGACCGGCGGAAGCCCCATCAGGGTGTTGAGCAGTACGATTGTCGCGCCGCGCCCGCGAAAGCGGGTGATCGCAATCGCGGCGCCGAGAGGCAGCCCAATCAGGCAAGCGATGCCAACCGCGCTCAGGCTTACGCGTAGCGACAGCAGGACGATTTCGACAAGCGTGCTGTCGCCGCTCGTAATGAGCTCGAGTGCCAGACGGAACGCGCTAGAGAAGTCTTGCATGTTTCCAGCTGCCAAAAAGTTACCAAGCCCCGCCTGCCAGGGACCGCGCGGTTACTCGGCGACGCCCAGGAGTACACTCGATGCCTTGATGATCACCGCGACATCGCTTCCCGGGCGGAGCGCAAGGTTGTCGACGGAGTCCACCGTGATGCTTGAGGTAACAATGTTTCCGCCACCGATATCGACGCGCACCTGTGCGGCAACGGCCCCTTTCTTTACGTCTACCACCTTCCCGGCAATGACATTGCGCGCGCTGATTCGGCCAAGTTTCACGGGCCCCCCCTGTTTTGAAGTTTTGGTCAGGTACAGCCAAACAGGCGGCTGCAATTCAGGTGCCAAGGATTTCAGGGCACTTTTGTCGCCACATCATGAAAACTTGCCATAAAAGGGATTGACGCCCGTATCAAATTGACGCAACTTGATCTCGTCATTGCGTCGAAATGACGCAATCGCTACAGGACAATTGCGACTTCTGCCCACTCCACTGCAGTGTTTTCTCGGGAATCTGGTGTTGGGCGGGAAGGATGTAGCCACTGTTCAGCAAGACAGGAGGAGTTCCGCCCCGATGGCGAACAACCTGGCAGAACCCGTTTCGGCGCCCAAGGATCAGCGCGGCGTGCTGGATGCGCGAGCAAGGCGCCAAGCGTCCCTCCTGATCGTCGATGATGAGCCGGGCATTCGGAGTTTCCTGCAGCGCGCCCTCGCGAAGGATTACGGTCTGGTTGAGGTCGCCGAGACATCCGAGGCCGCCGATGCGTTGCGCGCACGCTGCCGCTTCGACCTTCTGATCGTCGATATCAGCCTGCCCGGGCGCTCCGGGCTGGACTGGGTAACGGCCTTGCGGCAGGCCGGAGATTTCACCGACGTGATCTTCATGACCGCTTACGCGGACCTCAACACCACGATCGGCGCGCTGCGCGCCGGCGCGCTCGACTTCGTGCCCAAGCCGTTTCGAATCGAGCAGCTCAATTCGGCGATCGAGCGCGTACTCGCGCGTCGAGGCGGGCGGCACAATGTTTCTGACAAGCCGTCGCGGCTGCCCGGTCGCGCCAAGGGTAGTGAGATGATCGGGAGCTCCGCGGCAATGCAGGAAGTCTCGCGCATTGTCGAGCGCATTGGCCCGTCGCCGACATCGGTGCTGATCGAAGGCGAGACCGGTACTGGCAAGGAACTGGTCGCGGCGGCGATTCATCGCGCGAGTTGCCGGCGTGGTGCGTTTGTTGCACTCAATTGCACGGCCATCTCGCCCGAACTTTTTGAGAGCGAGCTGTTCGGCCACGTGAAGGGCGCCTTTACCGGCGCCCACCAGACGCGCGAGGGGTTGTTCGTCAGTGCGCGCGGTGGCACGCTGTTTCTTGATGAGGTTTCAGAGATGCCGGCGCCCATGCAGGCCAAGCTCCTGCGGGCGCTCGAGACCCGGCGCATTCGCGCGGTCGGATCGGACGAGGAAATAGGCGTTGACGTGCGCCTCATCGCCGCGACCAACCGAGACCTTGCCGAAGCGGTGCGTTCCGGTGCGTTCCGGGAAGATCTCTATTTTCGGCTCAACGTGGTGAAGGTGCGAATTCCTTCGCTGTCCGAGCGCACGGCCGATATTTCTGAACTGGTCGCGTTCTTCTCGCGCATCCTGTCGAGCGAGTTGAATGTGCCAGGCTACGATTTCGGCAAGGACGAGATCGCGCGACTGCAGGGGCACCGCTGGCCGGGCAACGTGCGCGAGCTTCGAAACTTCGTCGAGCGCACGTTGCTGCTAGGCAGCCCACCGTGGGAGAGCCTGGGAGGCCGCAGTGAGAGTGACGCCGCGGCAGAGTTGGACGGATTCCCGGCCGACTGGCCGCTCGAGCGCGTTGAGCAGCACCACACCCTTCGCGTACTGCGCTCCACCGGCGGCAATAAGTCTGAAGCGGCGCGCCAGCTAGGCATTTCGCGCAAGACCCTCGAGCGCAAGCTGACTGCCTGGTCGGCAACGGACAATCCCGGCTAGCACGCCGCGCATAGCGCCCGAGGAGACCTGGCATGTTGCAGGCATGGCGCGAGCGCTTCCAGACGGTGGTGCGCTATCGTCTGATCGCGCTGGTTCTCCTGCCCTTGCTGCTCGCGATGATCTTGAGCATGGGCTACGCGCTCTACTGGCTCAACAGCTTTACCTACGACACCCTTGTCTCCACGGCGCGCAGCGATCTCGCGCTCGCGCGCCGTGCTTTGATCGAGTGGCAGGAAGGTCATCAGATCACGCTGCAGCAACTTGGGGAGTCAGTGGAGTTTCGCCGTGCGTTGGCGGGGCCGGATCCTGCCGCCATGCAATCGTTGCTTGCCCGGATCCGGGAGGAAAAGGGCTTTCTGTTCCTTCATGTCACGGGTGTGGCGGGCGACTGGCTATTCGAGCCACGCGCGGACGGGATGCGCAGCAGCAAGCCGAGTCCGTTGACTGATCGCGCGGCGCGCGGTTTGCCGGGCACCGCATTTGAGGTGTTCGGCCGCGACGATCTGGTGCGGGAGAGTTCGCGTGTCGTGCAGTCAGTTGGGTCAGACGGGAAGAGCCCCGGTTCCGACGCGCGGGCACTTGTGTTGCGCGTGGCGCAGCCGGTAACCGACGCGCGCGGTCGCACGACCATGGTGCTGGACGGTGCAGTGTTGTTGAACCGAAATGCGGGGATGCTTGAGTTTCTGCGCGATCGCCTCACGGGGGGCGCCGCGCAGCTCGGCTATGGCACGACCATGGTGACGCTACTGCTGGCGGACACGCGCATTTCCACCTCTGGGGATGAGTCCGAGGTGCTGCTCGGCACCCGGGTCGGGGCAGCGGTGCAAGGCGGGTTCAAGCCTGGGCAGGACGCCTGGGTGGGGCGCGAACGGCTTGGGCGGACCGAGTTTGTGTCAGCCTATGGCCCGTTGTTCAATGTCCATGGCCAGCCGGTCGGTTACCTCAATGTGGGGCTGCGCGAGAGCAGTTTGCGGGCTGTTCAATACCGTGCCGCTGGCCTCCTGCTTCTGCTGTTTGCGGTTGCCACGATACTGGCAGGTTGGATTGGCGTACGTGGTATGCGTTCGGTCTTCCGCCCGATCGAGCGCATGACCGCGGTGGTGCGGGCAACCCAGGCCGGCGAAAACCAGCGGATCGGCGCGCTCGGATCGGCCGACGAGCTCGGCGAGCTTGGACGGCAGTTCGATGAGCTGCTCGATCAGCTCCAGGAGCGAAACCGGGAGTTGCACAGCGCCGCCCACGTGCTCGAGGACAAGGTGAATGAACGCACCCGGGAGCTCGCCGAAAAGAATTTGCAGCTTGAGAAGACGATCGCCCTGCTGCAGGAGACGCGCGAGCAGCTGGTGCTTGCCGAGAAACTTTCTGCACTCGGCCAAATGGCTGCTGGCATCGCCCACGAGATCAACAATCCGGCTGCCGTGATCCTTGGGAACCTCGAGGTGCTGGCAGCCGAGCTCGGCGCAGGCGCGCGCCCCGTCACGCGCGAGATCGAGCTGATTGAACAGCAAGTCGAGCGCATTCGTCACATCACCACCGGCCTGCTGCAGTTCGCGCGATCGGAGCCAGCCGCTGGCCCGGTCGAAGAGGTCGACAGCAACTGGCTGGTCGGGGAAGTACTTCCGCTGGTGGGCCATGGCCTGAAGCCACGCGGCATTGATCTCATGACTCGCCTCGAGGCCACGCGCCCGGTTTGGATCAACGTATTCGATCTTGAGCAGGTGCTCATTAACCTGGTCTTCAATGCGGCCAACGCGGTGGCCGATGGCGGGCGCGTCGTGATCACCACGCGGGATGCGGAGCCGGGCGGCGTCGTGCTCGCAGTCGAGGACAACGGCAGGGGTATCCCGGAGGAGCAGCTCAAGAACATTTTCGACCCGTTTTTTACCGGCGACGCGCTCCGCGGGACCGGCCTTGGCCTGTCGGTGAGCTATGGGCTGGTTCGCCGTTACGATGGCAACATCTCGGTGACCTCGGTCATCGGCAAGGGCAGCCGCTTTGAGGTTTGGTTGCCGCAACGTTCTGCCGCGCGGTCGTCCGACCGCGACGGATCACCCGAAGCTACCCAGGAGGAGTCGCGTGACCACCACTACGCCTGAAGATGAAACCCTGAACCTCGAGATCCGCAAGTTCCTGAAGCGTGTCGGCATCAGCTCGCAGCGCGAGATCGAGATGGCCGTGCATCAGGCGCGTCAGCACGGGAGGCTCACGGGCGATGAGGTGCTGCGGGTGGAAATGGTGCTCACCATCCCGAGCCTCGACCTGATGCACCGCATCGACGGCGAAATCGTCGTCGGGTCGTGACTTAGCCGCTCCAGATCACCTTGCCGCAGTCGGCGTAGTCGTAGCCGCCGAGCAGTTGCGCCCAGCGCCGGCACTCGGGCGACTGCAGCTGCTCGAATAGCTTCTGGAACAGGTGCCGGAAGAAGACACCGCGGCGCAGGACGAGATCGTAGGCTTCCCATCCGATCGGAAGGAACTCGAGCCCGAATTCGGCTGCCGCCGCGCGCGCACCGGGCGCGACATCCGCCTGTTGTAGTGCCACGAGTGCCGCGGCCTCGCGCTCGGAGTTGGCCTGGCCGGCAACGCGTAGCGAAGCGGGATCGACGCTGTGGCGGGCGAGCGTTTCGCGCAGGAAGCGCTGTGAGCCGGAGCCATCCTGGCGCATCGCCCATCGCACCTTCGGGTTGAATAGCGCGCGGATGTCACCGCCGCTCGGGCGCATGTCGGGCGCAAGGATCAGCCCCTGCTCGCGGTAGTAGGCGCGCTGCACCAGCCAGTCATGATGCTGGGGGTGCTGGCGCACAACCGCAAGATGGCGATTGTTGCTTTCCTCGGCCGGTCCCCAGTGCATGCCGCAGACATCGGCGCGGCGGCGCCCGAGCAGCGACAGACCGAGCTGCGTACCGGTGTGCGTGTAGCTCACCAGCGCGCCGCCCTGCACCTGGTTGGCGAGTTGCATGATGGCGCGGTAGAGCAGGGGGTCGTCGCTGCCGGCAACGACCAGGCGGTCGGTGAGCACGCCACCGTGCGCGGACTCGAGTAACCACTGCTCGACGAGCTCACGCGGAAAGAGCCACTTGCCAGTGACCTTGGTTGCGGGAATCTGGCCTTCAGCAGCCAACGCATAGACCTTTTTTTCGTGAAGATCGAGATAGCGCGCGGCCTCGCGTACTGTCATGAAGCGACGCGGCGTCGTGACCTTCTCGCCATTTTCCTCATGGCGATCACCGGCGTCACGGGTGACTCGCGGCCGGACGTCATCAGCTGTCGTGCTCATGCCGACTCCGTGCGGGCCACGGCAGTGGACANNGTCAACCGGCCGGTGGTATAGAAAATCTTGTCGGCGCCATCGATGCGATCGAGCCACATGCGCCCGGAGATCGCATCGGCGGCATTGTGGCGCCCGACATCTTCCACGAAGTGAAGGACCGCGGTTTCGTGGCATAGCGCGCAGCCATGTACTGCACCGGCCGAGCGGTAGATCTCATTCTCGCCCGACAGTGCATCGAGCAGTCTGTAGATGACGGACTGGCGCAGCGTGACTTGTGGCAGGCGCACATCATATAGCTTGTCGAGCGTACAACTGAACACCGTTCCCTGTCCGCAGCCGGTAGTGACCGTGCGGTGCGCGAGCTTTTGTTCCCAGTCGATGACTCCATCGCCATGCACCGTCTCGACCTGCACGATTCCGCGTTCCCAATTGACGTCCACCGAGCGGATGTCCTCGATCGCCTCGATCAGGCGCTGGTTGCGGAGATAGCCGAGCGTGAGTTCCTCCGGCCGGGTGCCGAGCGTCATGAGGGTTACCACCTCGCGCTGGTCGACCTTGATGGTGAGCGGAAACTCGCCGGCGACGCGCAGTTCGCGCCGCGCGCCATATTCGTCAATCGCTGAAACCGCGTGGGTCGGGGCGAGGCCCGCTCGCGTCATGCGCGGCAGGTAGGGGGTGGCACTCATCTCAGCCGCCCGTCACGCTCATGTGGCGCAGGATCACCGGGGCCGCGCCGAGATTGAATTCGTGCCCCTTTGGCTTGATTGCCATGGCGGCAACGATGGACTGCTTAAGGGCCACATCATCATCCGGGTTCCCGCGCAGCACGGCGCGCAGGTCGGCGGAGTGCTCCTGGCCGAGGCAGAGCAGCAGGCGCCCCTGCGTGGTGACGCGCACACGGTTGCAGCTCGCGCAAAAGTTGTGACTGTGCGGGGAGATGAAACCGATGCGGGTATCGGTGCCGGCCACGCGGTGGTAGCGCGACGGGCCGCCCGTGGACTCGGTGGTCGGGACGAGCGTGTAGTTTCGCTCGAGCACTTCACGCACCTCGTCGCTCGAGCAATAGGCCTCGGCGCGGTCATGCTCGCCGATCTGGCCTAGCGGCATTTCCTCGATGAAACTGAGGTCCAGGCCGCGATCGATCGCGAACTGGGCGAGCGAGGATATTTCGTCGTCGTTACGACCCTTCAAGATCACCGCGTTCAGCTTGATGCGCTCGAAACCCGCCGCACGGGCCGCGGCGATGCCGCGCAGCACCTTGGCGAGATCTCCGGTTCGGGTAAGCTCGCGAAAACGCCCCGGATCGAGACTATCGAGACTTACGTTGATGCGCCGCACACCGGCATCGCGCAGTGGGCCGGCATGACGTTCCAGCTGTGAGCCATTGGTGGTGAGTACAAGTTCTTTTAGGCCCGGCAGGCGCCCGAGCGCATTGGCGAGCCACAGCACGTTGCGACGCACCAGCGGTTCACCACCAGTCAGGCGGATCTTCGTGACACCGAGCTCCACGAAAGCGCGGCCCACGGCGAATAGTTCCTCGAGACTCAGGACTTCCGAGCGCGGCAGGAACTCCATGTCCTCGCCCATGCAGTACACGCAGCGAAAGTCGCAGCGGTCGGTGACCGAGAGCCGTACGTAAGTGACGTGGCGGTCAAAGCGGTCGACAAGCTGGGTCGGGATGGCGATCGGTGCGTTCACACGATTCCCTGCGCGAGGTGGCGTGCCCTGGATAGGGCCGGGCAGCAATTTCTGTACCGGTAGTTTCTGGAGATCATGACAGCGTGGATATCACCATATCGTAGCGAGTCGTGACTATTCAGGCCCTGGCGGATCCGCGCCGCCGTTGGGTCAGAATGACCCACTCGTTTGGACTTTGTGTTGTTTTGTCCCACTGTGCATTCACCTTGCGACGCGCGCATTCGCGGCGGCGAAGCGGTTTTCACGCGCGGACCCGGCTGGTATGCAACTTGCCTTACTTCGCGTGCTGCCAACGCCAGAATTCCCGCAAATCTCGAGGTGTCATGTGAAAACCTCCGAAGAGGTGACGCCAGCGTACCAGACAGTGATGGTTTCCGTGCTAACCGTGCACGAACCAGTGACCGGCAATGCCTGGATCAGCGAGCGCTGGCGCGTGCTCGGCGTGGTTGCAGAGGGCGCGAGTGGTGCGGATGTTTCGCGGCGCCAGCTGGTGCGCAGCGGGCCGGAAGGCGAGCAGTACCTGTGGAATGGCTTTGCGCTCGATCTGCGCGCGTCCGACGCCGACAGCTACTACCACAATCTGATCGGTGGCAATCCGAGTATCTATGTTCTCGCCCAGGAGGAGCCGGGCGGCGAGCTGATTCCGCAATCTGTCACGATCGACTACATCGAGGCGATGGCGTACGCCGAATTCGGCAACGAGGGCCTCGCAGTGCCGATGCCGCCCGAGATCTATCGGACCGTCGAGCAATTTGTGCTGGATCATTATGTTCCGGAAGAGCCGCGCTCCAAACGGAAGCGCGATGGCGAGTCGATGCCGAGAGGCCGGTATGAAGCCAAGCGCTGATACCGGGCGCGCGCCTGGAGCGCTGGCGGTCGAAGAAGACGCGTCTGGTGGCGGTTTCCTGCGGCGCTGGGCGAAACGCAAGGCGCAGGTAGCGGCACCCGAGGCCGAGAAGCCTGGCGAATTAGCCGACCCCGGTGTGACAGCGACAGTGCCGGACGCGGCCACGGAGGCCGCGGCTCCGGTACTCACTGATGCCGACATGCCGCCCATCGAGTCGCTTGGTGACGACTCGGACTACAGCCCGTTCTTTTCACCCGGCGTGAGTGAGGATCTGCGCCAAGCGGCGTTACGCAAGCTCTTTCGCAGCGCATCGTTCAACGAGCTTTGTCCCCTGGAGGGCGAGTTTCACGATTGTCGCGGCTACGAACCGCTGGGCTCGATCGTCACCCATGAGATGAAGGCGCAGCTCGAGCGCGAGGCGAGCGAGCTTGCCAACCGGGTGCAGACGGCACTCGAGGAGGAGGCCGAGTCGCTGGTGCGTCCGGCACCGGCGNNCACCGGCGCCAGCTGTAAGCGCGGCTCAAGAAGCGGCGCGCACCAGGTCGACGGCGGCGCGCAAGGATGCCGGGTCATCCCGCGGACGTCGCAAGCGGGCGAGGAGAGAGAAATGTTGACAGAAGATGCAAGCGAATCCCCTCTGGCACTGGCAGCGGAGTCTGCGTCCGGGCGCGCTCGCGCCCTAGCGCTTGATGCCATGGCGCGGGTCGCGACGAAACCGACCTCCGCGGTTGCTTACAAATCGACAGGTGCTGTGGTGATTATCGGGCCGGAGGACGCTGCAATTTCCGCCGCCGAGGCCCTGCACTCGCGACTCGAGTGCACCGTCGTCACGCCACCGGCGAGTGCAAAGAAGGCAGGTCGCGCGAATGCTCGAACTGGATTCGTCATCGCGCGCGAAAAGGTCTTGCAGATTAGCGGGCATCTTGGCCAGTTTGCGGTTGTGGTCGCCGCGCCGGCGCCGCTCGGCGGCGCCAACCTCCTGCAGAAGCTCGCGAGCCCGCGCACGCACTTTGATCTGGTGCTCGATCTCACCGATCCGCCATTCCTTCGCCACGAATTGCGGCCCTTCGGCTACTACGCACCGGGTGGTGATTCGGACGCCCTTCGCGCGGCGCTTGCCGAGATGCCGGAGATGATCGGGGAGTTCGAGAAACCGCGCTTCTTTCGCTACGACCCGGCGATCTGCGCGCACAGCAAGAGCGGCCAGACCGGTTGCACGCGCTGCCTGGACGCCTGCCCGGCCGGCGCGATCGTCTCGCTTATCGAAGAGGTCGCGGTGGATCCCTATCTGTGCCAGGGCGCCGGCCTGTGCGCGACGGTATGTCCGACTGGCGCGATGACCTATGTATATCCGACGCTCCCGGATCAGCTGCGACGGCTCGCGGCGTTACTGAAGACCTATCGGGCCGAAGGCG
The DNA here is from genome assembly GCA_002451215.1 of Proteobacteria bacterium UBA6900. Classification (GTDB taxonomy): domain Bacteria; phylum Pseudomonadota; class Gammaproteobacteria; order Acidiferrobacterales; family Sulfurifustaceae; genus SM1-46. The sequence goes on along the minus strand of DKBM01000094.1, from coordinate 10,891 downwards.
GCGAGCATCCGTTCTTGTTGCTGCATGATGCGGAGGCGGGACGCCACCGGCTGGCAGCCTTCACCGCCGAATTGCCCGACAACGTCATTCCGTTCGAGCTGGCGGAACTCGGCTCGCTTGGCATGGAGGCGTGGCTCGCCGCGCTCGCCTACGGGGCCGAAAAGGTGTTCTGGCTTCCCACGCCGGGCACGCCGCCCAGTGTGATCGGAGCTGTGTCGGAGCAGAGTTACTATGCCGGGAAGATTCTAGAGGGCATGGGTTACTCGCCGTCCCGGTTGCAGATGCTCGGCGGTGATGATGCCGCCATGCTCGCCGCGCTGGGTTCCGGGCAGGATGAAATTCAGTGGCCGGCGGCGGCATTCGGCGGGGTGGATGAGAAGCGTACTGTGTTACGGCTCGCCATTGAGCATCTTTACACCCACGCGCCAGCGCCGCAGGAGGCGGTGGCGCTTCCACAGGGCGCGCCGTTTGGCGAGATCCTCGTTAACCGCGACACCTGCACGCTCTGCATGGCATGCGTATCGGTATGCCCGGCGAGCGCCCTGAGCGACGGAGCTGACTTGCCACAGCTCAACTTCGTCGAGGCGAACTGCGTGCAATGCGGATTATGCGAGGGCGCCTGTCCCGAGCACGCCATTCAGCGCACGCCGCGCTACCTCTATGACGGGCAGGAGCGGCGACGCTCGCGGGTCCTGAACGAAGAGGCCCCGTTCCTCTGCGTCAGCTGCGGGCGACCGTTTGCGACTCGCCAGATGATGGACCGGATGACCGAGAAGCTTCGCGGTCACTGGATGTTCGACTCCGACGAGGCATTGCGCCGTCTCAAGATGTGCGGCGACTGCCGGGTACGAGACATGTTCGCGGGCGACGGTCGCCGCCCCGGGGAATTCGTCTGATGGGGACGAAAGGAACCGCTGCTGGGTCATTTTGTCCGGACCGTCACCCAAAAACAGGAGAAGCCTTGGTGTCTGACGAATTTTGTTTCCCTGTCCCGCCGACCTGTGCTGGTCTCGATATTGCTCTCTGCACCAGCAGGCGCATGTCCGCGCGAGGCCTGTCGTGAGCGCTGAACTCGAAACGACAGCTTTGCCGGGTGCCCTCGGTGCGGAGGACCGGGCCAGGGCGGATGTATATGCGTTGCTCGGTGCATTGCTCGCGCGAGCACCCGACGCGTCGTTCCTGAACCTGCTGCGGCAGATTCCGGTGTCGGATCCATCGGATGACGCGACCATGGCGGCGGCGTGGGCGACACTGAAGCAGGCCGCCGAGCGTGCCGAGAGTGATGCGCTGAAGGATGAGTATCACGACCTGTTCATCGGTCTGGGGCGAGGGGAGCTGGTGCCATACGCATCCTGGTACCTGACGGGCTTCCTGATGGAGAAGCCGCTTGCCGAGCTCCGGGTCGACCTTGAGCGGATCGGGTTGCAGCGGCAGGAGGAGGTGCGCGAACCGGAAGATCACATTGCCGCGCTATGTGAAACGATGAGCCTGCTCATCATGAACGATGCGCAGTCCGGGATGGAGCGGCAGAGGGAGTTTTTCGGCAAGCACATTGCGCCGTGGGTGCAGCGGTTTTTCGGTGACCTCGCGACGGCGCCATCAGCGCGGTTCTATCGGGCGGTAGGTTTGCTGGGCGAGCGCTTTTTCGAGGTGGAGCGGGAAGGTTTCGCGATGCTGGTGTAAGTGCGCAGGGCACGGGATCGCATCTGAAACGTGACTAAATCGGGGATGGAGGAGTTGATCATGGGCAAGAAACGTTCGAATACGAAGCAGGCCACGGACCGTCGCGCGTTCCTGAAGGGCGTGGTGGCGAGTGGTGGCGCGGCGGCGGTTGCCATGGCGAGCGCGAAGGGACTGGCGGCGCCGGCAGATGCGCCGACGACCGAGCGCGCGTCCGAGACCCCCGCGCAGGGTTACCACGAGACCCCGCATATCCGCGACTACTACAAAACCGCGGGTTTCTAGCGGAGCAGACCACAAGCACGCTGCGCCCACCAATTTTTGGACTGAACGGCAGGAGAGCATCCACATGAAGCTCACACGCAAGCAGGATCAGCAGACGGACATCGCAACTGGCGCCCCGGAGTCGGGCACCCACGGTGTCATCGACCGACGCACGTTTCTGCGTCGCTCAGGCGTGACGCTCGGGGGCATTGCCGCCGCGAGCGCGCTGCCGTTCTCCATGATGAAGAACGCATCGGCCAAGACCACGGCAGCCGCCGATCCGAAAGCGGAGACCAAGTCGGTGCGAACCATCTGCACGCACTGCTCGGTTGGCTGCGGCATCATCGCCGAAGTCGAAAAGGGCGTATGGACGGGTCAGGAGCCAGCCTTCGACCATCCGTTCAACCTTGGCTCGCATTGCGCGAAGGGCGCATCGGTGCGCGAGCACGGCCACGGCGAGCGGCGCCTGAAATACCCGATGAAGCTGGTCGGCGGCAAGTGGCAGAAGATCTCCTGGGACCAGGCGATCAACGAGGTCGGAGACAAGATGCTCGAGATCCGGAAGAAATACGGTCCGGACTCGGTGTTCATGACCGGCGGCTCGAAGCACAACAACGAGCAGGCCTACCTCATGACCAAGTTCATGCGCATGTGGGGCACGAACAACCAGGATCACCAGGCGCGGATCTGCCATTCAACGACGGTGGCTGGCGTGGCCTCGACCTGGGGCTATGGCGCGATGACCAACTCGTACAACGACATGCACAACTCGAAGGCGATGCTGTTCATTGGCAGCAACGCGGCCGAGGCGCATCCGGTGGCGATGCAGCACATCCTGCGCGGCAAGGAGAACGGCGGCAAGATGATCGTGGTTGATCCGCGCTTTACGCGCACCGCCGCGCACGCCGATATCTACGTGCGCATCCGTTCTGGAACCGACATCCCCTTTATCTGGGGCGTGCTGTGGCACATCTTCGAGAACAAGTGGGAGGATCGTCAGTACATCGCGCAGCGTGTCTATGCGATGGACGACGTGCGCGCCGAGGTGAAGAAGTACACCCCGGATGTCGTGCAGGACCTGACCGGCGTGCCGAAGGATCTCGTCTACAAGGTGGCTGAAACGATGGCCAAGAACCGGCCCGGTACCCTTGTCTGGTGCATGGGCGGCACGCAGCACCACATGGGCCATGCCAACGTGCGGAGCTACAACTGCCTGCAGCTCGCGCTCGGCAACATTGGCGTATCCGGCGGCGGCGCCAACATCTTCCGCGGGCATGACAATGTGCAGGGCGCGACCGACGTTGGCCCGAACTGCCACACGCTACCGGGCTACTACGGCCTTGCCGATGGTGCCTGGAAGCACTGGGCGCGCGTCTGGGGCGTGGACTACGAATGGCTCAAGAACCGCTTCGACCAGGCCGAGTACGATAACGGCAAGGGCAAGAAGGTGAAGCCCATGAATGCCAGCGGCATCCCGGTGTCGCGCTGGGTCGATGGCGTGCTCGAGGCCAAGGAGAACGTCGGCCAGCGCAATCCAATCAAGATGGTGATCTTTAACGGCATGGCGCCGAACAGTCAGACTCGCGGCCCGGATCAGAAGAAGGCGATGGAGAAGCTCGAGGGCCTCGTCATCATCGATCCCTATCCGACGGTCTCCGCCGTGATGAGCGACCGCAAGGACAACGTCTGGTTGTTGCCAGCATGTACGCAGTTCGAGACCTATGGGTCTGTGACGGCCTCCAACCGCTCGCTGCAGTGGCGCGACAAGGTGATCGATCCGCTGTTCGAGTCGAAGCCGGACGAGGAGATCCTCTACCTGCTTGCCAAGAAGCTCGGCTTTGAGAAGGAGCTGTGCAAGAACGTCAAGGTCGTCAACAACAACCCGAGCAACGAGGACATACTGCGCGAGATCAACAGTGGCACCTGGACGATCGGCTATACCGGCCAGAGCCCCGAGCGCCTGAAGCTTCATCAGCAGAACTGGGGCACATTCAATACCACGAGCCTGCTCGCCGAGGGTGGCCCATGCAGCGGCGACTACTACGGCCTGCCGTGGCCGTGCTGGGGAACGGCCAAGATGAAGCACCCCGGCACGCCGGTACTGTATGACCCCAGCAAGCCGGTGGCGCGTGGAGGCCTTTGTTTCCGGGCACGCTTCGGTGTGGAGAAGGACGGGGTCAACCTGCTCGCCGAGGGCAGCTATCCGGTTCGTTCCGAAATCAGGGATGGCTACCCCGAATTCACCTTTGGCATCCTGAAGAAGCTCGGCTGGGACAAGGACCTCACCCAGGCAGAGCTTGCCACCATCATGAAGATCGGCAAGGACAAGCCGGATTCGGTCAACTGGAAGACCGACCTGTCCGGTGGCATCCAGCGCGTGGCGATCAAGCACGGGGCCGCGCCGTTTGGAAATGCCAAGGCGCGTGCCAAGGTCTGGGAGTACCCGGATCCGGTGCCGGTGCACCGCGAACCGCTGTACACGCCGCGCTACGACCTGGTTGCGAAGTACCCAACTTACGACGACAAGAAGTTGTTCTATCGGCTACCGACGCGCTACAAGTCGGTCCAGGCCAAGGACTACTCGAAGCAGTTTCCGCTCATTCTTACCAGCGGGCGACTCGTCGAGTACGAGGGCGGCGGCGACGAGACACGGTCCAATCCGTGGCTTGCCGAGCTGCAGCAGCACATGTTCGTCGAGATCAACCCGGCGGATGCCAACAATGCCAAGATCAAGGACGGGCAAATGGTCTGGGTGGAAGGACCGGAAGGCGGCAAGATCAGGGTGAAGGCCATGGTCACACGCCGCGTCGCCCAGGGCACGGTGTTCTCGCCATTCCACTTCGGTGGCGAGTTCCAGGGGAAGAACCTGCGCGACAAGTACCCGCCCGGTGCGGATCCGGTTGTGCTCGGTGAAGCCGTCAATACCGCAACTACTTACGGGTATGACGCGGTGACGGCGATGCAGGAGTCCAAGACCACGCTGTGCCGGATTCGTCCGGCCTGATCAGGAGCGATGCCATGGCAAGAATGAAATTCCTGTGTGATGCCGAGCG